>CALROF020000226.1:0-10474 GCA_943369775.1 Reyranella massiliensis 521 | reverse complement strand
CGGCTCGAAGACAGGCGGCGCAGGGAACTTTCGCGCAATCAGGAACCCGAGCAGCTGACCGGCCTCGACCGCGACCAGAAAGAATGAATCGGGTTCCGCCACCAGCTTGGTGAAGAACGCTTGCGTCACCGCCGCCGATTTCTCGGCCTTATGCCAGAGTGTCGGCTGGAATTTCTGATACTGCCGCCGGCTGCGCTCCACCAATTGTACGGCCGCTTCGATGTCGGACGCTCTGGCTTTGCGAACGTCCATGAGCGGCCACCCAATTGGCTATGATGCTTTCCGGAGGTCCGGCACGTAGGGCTTGCTCGTGAAGTGCTCCTGGCCGTCGCCGCGGGCGAAGCGCAGGCCGGCGCGGCGGATGGCCTCGTCGTCCACCGCATCGAGCGGTACGAAGAAGCGATCGTCGCTCTGGGTGATCGTGTCGTTGTCGACCCTGTTGTAGCAGATGAGCAGGGTCCAGCGCCGGTTGGCCGAGCGGTTGGCGTCCGAGCGATGAATGGCGTTGCAGTGGAAGATCAACGCGTCGCCGGCTTCCAGCTCGCAATACTCGATCGGACACTTTTCGAGGATATGCGGCATACGCTTGGGGTCGACCTCGTTCTGGGTCGGCGAAAGGGGCGTATGGTCGATGCGGCCGAGCTTGTGCGAGCCGGTGGCGATCTGCAGGCAGCCGTTTTCGCGGTTGGTGCGATCGAGCCCGATCATGATCGAGAGCATGTCGGGCCTGAGGCAGCCATTATAGTACCAGTAGCCGTAATCCTGGTGCCATTCCCAGGCGCCGCCGACCTCAGGCTCCTTGGCCGTGAGCTTCGACTGAAAGTGGTAGACCGGCCCGCCAAGCAGGGCAGCCGACGTATCGACCATGCGGTGGACGCGGGCGGCGAGGCCATAGACGCTGTCGCCAGCCCGGTTCCACAACGCAATGCGTGTCGAACGGCCCTCGCTGTCGCGGCGGTCGAGGATGCTGTCGCGCACGGCAGGATCTTCCTCCATCGCGCGCGTCAGCAGCTTCACTTCGTCGGGCGCAAACAGACCGCGCGCGTAGGTGAAGCCTTTCTCGTTGTACTCGGCGACCTGCGCCGCGTTCAGGACGTTCGGCATGGTTTCCTCACAACGGGCGGAAGACGTTGCGCCCGCCCGATTCACTGAGGGTGACCTTACGCCCAAGCTGCTCCTTCGTCAGCATGTCGGCAACGATGGCCGGCTCGTCCGGCGTCATGGCGACGAAGCGGTCCCCCGAAGCGTCGAGGCGTCCCAGAATGTAGCCGCGTTCCGGCGCTTCCTTGCCGTAGCTGACGCAATAGGTCTCGATGGTGCCGGTGCCGGTCGGCTTGGTGTCGACCTTCCGCTTCGGGCCGGCATCGAGTTCTGCCTGGAACTTCTTCGGGTCCTGGCGCTGCCACGAGCCCTTCGTCGGTTCGGTCGAATAGAGGCCCGCCGAGTGCTTGGTGAGATAGTTACCGTTGGCGGTCACCATGCCGAAGGAGCCTGGCTTGCGGCGCACGACGTTGACCATCTCGGCAATGGAGTGCGTGACGTAGTTGTTGCCGGGGCCACCGAAGAAGGGGAGGCCGCCAGTGACACTGATCGGCCGCTTGTCGTCCTCGGGAATGCCGATTTCCTTCATGGCCACCTCGACGGCCGAGGGGAAGCAGCTATAGAGATCGAACGCATCGATATCGGCCACCTTCTTGCCGGCCATGTCGAGTGCGATGCGCGCGCAGCCGCGGATCGCTGGCGAGGCGTCGAGCTTGTCGCGTTCCGAGACCACCCAAGTGTCCGTGCCGTCGGCGCAGCCATGCAGGAACACCCAGCGATCCTGCGGGATGCCCCATTCGCGCGCCTTTTCGACCGAGGTGACGAGCACGGCGGCTGCCTGGTCGATTATGGCGTTGGCGTTCATCAGGCGCGGGTAGGGGAAGCAGATCCAGCGATTGTCGTCGGAGATCGTCGACAGGGCTTCGGCGCTATAGCCCTCGCGGCGCGTCGCCAGGGGATTGACCTTGGCCACGGCAGCAAGCCGCTCGAACAGGCGGCCCATCGCCTTCATGTGGCTGTCGACATCGCGCTTCAGCCCGCCGCGGATGGCATTCTCCAGCAACGGGTAGAAGTGGATGGCAGCTCGCAGTTCATGGCGCGCCTCTTCTTCGCTGAAGCCGAATCGTGAATCGCCCACGCGCGTGGGGTCACCGCCGCCCGGATCCTCGTTCCAGTCGATCTTCATGCCGGCACGGCGCGCATTCTGGGTGCTGCGCAGCAGCTCGGCACCACAGATCAGCGCTAGGTCGGTCTCCCCGCGCGAGATCTCCTCGGCGAATCGGTTCACGAGGTACTGGGGCATGTTGCCCCCGGAGTGGCTGTAGAGGAGCTGTCGAGGGTTGGCCCCCAGCCGGTTGGCCACGCTCTTCGGAGGATTGCTCGACCGGCCATAAGGCGAAGCAAAGCGCGGGCTGATGTCGGAAAAGAACTCCATCACGGCCATAGCATCGACCTTGCGGCCGAGAGCATCGGCGCCGATCGAAGCGCCGGCGTCGGCAAGAGCCGCCTTGGCCGCCTCGGCGGAGAAGGCAACGCGGGAGCGCTCGCTCGACGGCTTGCCGGCAGTGTCGGTGAGCTGGCCGGCGCCAACCAGGATGGGGGTACGCGGATCGATCATTTCAGCAGGACCTCGATTTCGGATGAGCTGAGACCGGCTTCGGCCAGGACGCTCTTGGTGTCGGCGCCCAGGCTCGCGACCTTGGGGCCGCTCTGCAGGGGAGAGCCGGAGAAACGGAAAGGCGGAGCAGGAGACTTATAGGACCCAGCGCTGTCTTCGATGGTGCAGAGCGAGCCGCGATGCTCAACCTGCGGATCCTGTAGCGCCTCGGTGACGGTGAGATAGGGCGAGCAGGGCACGCCGTGCTTCTCTAGCGCCGCCACGACTTCCTTGACGGTCATCTTCTTCGACCATTGCTCCAGTTCGTCGATCAGCAGGCCCCAGTTCATGCGCCGGTCGACATACTTCTCGAAGCGTGGATCGGTCAGCCAGTCGCGTCGACCTGCAGCCGTCGCCATGTCCTGGAACGTCCGCTCGCTCGCAGTAGCCAGCATGACATAGCCGTCGCCGGCTTCGATGGGGCCATACATCGGCCGCGACGGCATCTCGAAATCGAACTGCGCTCGATTGACCTCGCCCAGCAACATGCCGACCAGGGTCTCGAACATCGAGACATCGACCATCTGGCCCTTGCCGGTCGTGTGACGCTGATGCAGCGCCGCCAGAATCGCGCCCATGGCATAGGCGCCGCTGGCCTAGTCGGCGACGAAGATGCCGCAATTGTCCGGCCGCTCGCGGCCCTGCTGATAGAAGAGATGGGCCCTGTCGTAGCCCGTGGCGGCGTGGATCACCGGCGCATAGGCCGGCCGGCCTGCACCAGGCCCGGTCTGGCCATAGCCCGAGATGGCGCAATAGATGAGCTTCGGATTGACGGCCGCGAGCACGGGGTAGTCGAGCCCCAGCCGCTTCATGACGCCCGGCCGATAATTCTCCACGAGGATGTCGACCTTGGCGACCAGCTTCTTGATTGCCGCAATGGACTCCGGCCGCTTGAGATCGAGCACGATCGACTTCTTGCCGGCGTTGAGCTGGCCGAACATCGTGCTGGCGCCGTCGCGCTGGACGGGGCGGCTGCGCATCAGATCGCCTTCCGGCGATTCGACCTTGATGACGTCGGCGCCCATGTCGGCCAGCAATCGACTGCAATGCGGACCGGCAATCGTCGTCGAGAAGTCGAGGATACGCAGGCCGTCGAGCGGCCGTGAACTCTCTTTCATTTATGTCACCTGGCTACAAGGATGAGAACGACGCCTCCCACCACCAGGGTGCTGCCGAACCATTCTCCGATGGACGGACGCTCCTTGAGGACGAGATGCGAGGCGATGAACGTGAAGACGAGCTCGATCTGGCCGACAGCCCGCACGAGAGCTGCATTCTGCAGCGTCATGGCGAGCGCCCAACCGGCCGAGCCCAGGACGCTGAAGATGCCAACCCAGATCGAAGACTTCCAATTGACGCCGATCTTGCGGAACTGGCCGGGATCTCTGCGGCCGAGATAGACCGCCATCAGGACGATCTGGATGGTGTTCATGCAGGCAAGCACCGTGATGCCGCGAGTCATGAAGTCGCCGCTGGGGAGGGTCTTCGAGGCTTCGCGGATGGTGCCAGCAGCAATGGCGAAGAACAGTCCGGACAGGATGCCGTACAGCGCCCCTTTATGGGTGAGGTCGGCGAGTACGTTGCGGATGTTCGTGAACGAGCCGCGCACGCTCAGGATGGCCACGCCGGCGAGGCAGATCAGGATACCGATCCACGACCAGAAATGCAGCGGCTCGGAAGCGATGAAGGTCGCGAACAATGCCACGAACACGGTTTCGGTCTTCGAGTAGACCGTCCCGACGGCATAGTTGCGCAGCGAGAAGGCGTGGATCATCAGGGACGTCGCGATGATCTGGGCGAGGCCCGCGATCGTTACCAGGCCCAGGAATGCGAGCGACAGCGGCGGCATTTCCCGGCCCGTTCCCCAGACCAGGAAAGCGAGCATGGAGAGGGCCAGGGGGGCGCCATAGAGGTAGCGAATGAAGTTCGCACCGTCGACGCTCAGCACGCCACGAATCTTCTGCTGCATCGTCGTCCGGATATTCTGAAACAAGGCTGCAGCGATCGTGATCGGTATCCAGAGCGGCACGGCGTTTCCCCCTAACCGGGCGAGTGTATGGTGTCGTTCACGCCGCGTCTGCGGCATAGTTTTCCGCGATGCGGCAAACACAGTCTGCCGGGCCTGGGAGAGACGAGAAATGTTCGACGCAATCCTGACCAGTGCGATCCGTGCATTGCCGGTCTTCGCGGCTCATCTCGCCGTGACGCTGCTTATCCTGGTTGCCGGGGTACTCGTCTATCAGGCGCTGACCCCTCAGAAGGAAGGCCGCCTGATCCGTGAAAACAACGCCGCGGCCGGCGTCGCCTTCGGTGCTGCCATCCTGTCGCTCGCCTTGCCGCTCGGCATGTGTCTGGCACGCAGCGTCAGCATTCCCGACATCATCGTCTGGGGCATCGTGGCGCTGATCGTCCAGCTCGGAACCTTCTTCGTGGCACGTCTGGTCTTCCACGATTTGGTGGCGCGCATCGAAAGGGGTGAAATGGCCTCGGCCGCAGCACTGGGCGCGACGCATCTTTCGGTGGCCATCATCAACGCAGCAGCCATTGCCGGCTGACCAAGTGCGATGAGCGACACGCTGAAGCGATTCCTGCTCTGGATAGCAATCGTTGCTGCACTCTATGCGATTGCGAAGATCGCCCAGGTCGAAGATCTCGATGGTCCGCGGCGACCACTGCCGCCACCTTCGGCGCAACCGCCGGCTTGGTCGAATCCGACACCGGCCTCGCCGCCGGCCGGGCGGACGCCGGAGCGACCGGCGTTCGACATCAGTGTTCAAGAGACTACGGTGCAGGGCGACTCGATCGGCACTGCCTTCCAGGTCGCGCCGCGGACCTGGGTAACGGCGCGGCACGTCGTCGATAACTGCAAGCGGTCATTTATCCGGGTGCAGGGCAAGTGGCAGGAAGTCCAGAGCGTCAGGATGCACGAGGTGGCGGACGTGGCCGTAATCGTGTCGTCCCAGCCTGACAACGCCCCGCAGATCGGGCTGACCGACCGCTTTCCGGTGACGGATCAGGAGGGCTTTCATTACGGCTTCCCACGGGGCATCCCGTCGTCGCTCTACACTCGCTTCGTTGGCATGGCACGGATCCGGCCGGGCCGTCCCGGCACGCCGATCGTGCGCGGCTGGGTTTGGGCCGAGCAAGCACGGTCCCCTTCCTCGAGCGGGTCGTTGGGGGGCATGTCAGGTGGACCGCAGGTCGACCGCACCGGCGCTGTCCAGGGCATCACCGTCCTGGAATCGGAGCGCGCCGGCCGCGTGACGACGATACCCAGCCATAGGGCGAAAGAACTCCTGCCGGCCCAGGTCTCCTATGTTCCGGCCGGTGGGACGACCATCACACCAAGGGACTATGCCCAGCATGGTACCCAGGTCCGTGATTCGGGAGCGGTGGCTTTGGTGTTCTGCTCTTTCAAGGGGAATACGCGGCCCCGGAGCTGAGCTAGGCATCAGCCGCCGTCGTCGCTAAAGTTCCGGCCGGTTCAGATCAGGCGGAGACAAGGTGAAAATGGCCAAGAAGAAGCAACCCACGCTCCATCCCAATCCAACCCTCGACAAGTCGAAGATGCCGAGCCGGCACACGACGGTCGGCCCCGAGCGGGCGCCCCACCGGTCGTATCTCTACGCCATGGGCCTCACCGAGAAGCAGATCGCCCAGCCGATCGTCGGCGTCGCGACCTGCTGGAACGAGGCTGCCCCCTGCAACATTGCTCTGAATCGCCAGGCCCAGGCCGTGAAGATCGGCGTGGATCGCGGCGGCGGAACGCCTCGCGAGTTCACCACCATCACCGTGACCGACGGCATCGCCATGGGCCACCAGGGCATGAAGTCCTCGCTGGCCAGCCGAGACCTGATCGCCGACTCCGTCGAACTCACGATGCGCGGCCATTGCTACGACGCGATGGTGACCCTCGCAGGCTGCGACAAGTCGTTGCCCGGCATGATGATGGCGATGCTGCGTCTCAACGTGCCGTCGGTATTCATGTATGGCGGCTCGATCCTGCCGGGTAAGTTCCGTGGCAAGGACGTCACGGTCGTCGACGTCTTCGAAGGCGTCGGCATGCATGCGGCCGGCAAGTTCTCCGATGCCGACCTCCATGAGCTGGAATGTGCCGCCTGTCCGTCGGCAGGCTCGTGCGGCGGCCAGTTCACGGCCAACACCATGGCCTGCGTCTCCGAAGCGATTGGCCTCGCGCTGCCAGGCTCGGCCGGCGCTCCGGCCCCTTACGAGACGCGCGACCAGTACGCCGAAGCTTCGGGTGAGGCGGCGATGAACCTGCTGCGCCTCGGCATCCGCCCGCGCGACATCTGCAGTCGGGAATCCTTCGAAAACGCCGCGGTCGTCGTCGCCGCGACCGGTGGTTCCACCAACGCCGGTCTGCATCTGCCGGCGATGGCGCATGAATGCGGCATCAAGTTCGACCTGCACGACGTCGCCCGCATCTTCAAGAAGACGCCGTACATCGCCGACCTGAAGCCCGGCGGAAAGTACGTCGCTTTCGATCTCTACGGGATCGGCGGCATTCCGGTCGTCATCAAGGAACTGCTCGATGCCGGCTTGCTGCACGGCGACGTGCTGACGGCCACGGGCAAGACGCTGGCCGAGAACCACAAGAGCATCAAGTTCCCGGAGAACCAGGACGTCGTCTATCGCGTGAAGGATTGCATCACGCCGACCGGCGGTGTCGTCGGCCTCAAAGGCAACCTAGCGCCCGACGGCGCGATCGTGAAGGTCGCCGGCATGCAGCGTCTGGTCTTCACCGGTCCGGCGCGTTGCTTCGACAGCGAAGAGGCCGCCTTCAACGCCGTCGTGAAGGGCAAGTTCAAGGAAGGCGATGTGATCGTCATCCGCTACGAAGGCCCCAAGGGCGGCCCGGGCATGCGCGAGATGCTGTCGACGACGGCCGCTCTCTACGGCCTCGGCGTCGGCGAGAAGGTGGCTCTGATCACCGACGGCCGCTTCTCCGGCGGCACGCGCGGCTTTTGCGTCGGCCATGTCGGCCCAGAAGCCCAAATCGGCGGTCCGATCGGCTTGCTCAAGAACGGCGATATGATCACCATCGATGCCGTGAAGGGCAGGCTTTCGGTCGATCTCTCCGAGAAGGAACTGAAGAAGCGCGCCAAGACGTGGAAGCCCAAGAAGAATGGCTACACGGCGGGCGCGCTCTGGAAGTACGCACAGCTCGTCGGCCCGGCGGTCGACGGCGCGGTGACCCATCCCGGTGCGAAGAAGGAAAGCCACACCTTCGTCGACATCTAGGGAGGCGAGGATGCAGCGGAAAGCAGTCGGTCGGCGAGCCATCGTCGGAGCGGCGCTTTCCGCTCCCTTCCTGGGAACAGCGGGCAGGGCGCAGGCGACCTGGCCCACCAAGCCCATTCGTATCGTCGTTCCGTTCAATCCCGGTGGCGCCATCGATGCGCTGGTCCGGGTCATCGCCGACGGCCTTTCGACGAAACTCGGCCAGCAGGTGCTGGTCGATCCGAAGCCCGGCGCCAACACCATCGTCGGCTCGGAGATCGTCGCGAAGGCGCCGCCCGATGGGTACACCTTCCTGATCACGACCAACTCGACGCACACCAACAATCCATCGCTCTACGCCAAGCTGCCATTCGATCCGGCAAAGGATCTGGTGCCCGTGTCGCTGGTGTCGCTCGGCACCATCCTGGTCTTGGTGAAGGCGGACGCTCCGTTCGACGACCTTCGCAGCATGGGCGCCTGGGTGAAGGCGCTCGGCCGACCGGCGACATACGGAAGCTGGGGCATCGGCTCGAGTGGCCATCTTTACGGCTTGATGTTCGAGCGCGCGTTGGGCGGGGCCTATAGCCACGTCCCGTATCGCGGTGATGTTCCGGCGCTGCAGGACGTTGCCAACGGCGGCCTCGATATCACTTGGGCGAGCCCGACCAGCGCCAAGCCGCAGATTGCGGCGGGCCGCGTGAAGCCGCTCGCCGTTGCGGGTGCCAAGCGCTCGGCGTCCGTACCCGATGTCAGTACCTTTGCGGAGCAACTGGTCGCGGGGTTCGATCTGAGCCTGTTCGTGGCCGCCTATGCGCCGGCCGGCACGCCGATCGACATTGTCGACCGGATGCAGCAGGCGATCAAAGCCGTGATCGACGAACCGGCCATCGCCCAGAAGCTGGTCGAGCAGGGACAAACGCCTGTCGGGTCGACACCGGCCGAACTCACCGCCGTCCTGAAGCGCGAGACGCCGATCTGGGCAGAGCTGATCCAGCAATCCGGCGCCAAGGTCGAATAGGAAGAGGGAGCCGCATGAGCACGACCACCGACATCCGCTCTGCCTATACGCTCAAGCCGCCGAGCCATAATGCGAAGCTCACAGAAGTCGGTCGCGGCACGCCCATGGGGGAATTGCTGCGACGCTACTGGCATCCCGTCGGTCTGAGCACCGATGCCGCCGATACGCCACGGCCCGTAAAGATCCTGGGCGAGGAGCTGATCCTCTTTCGCGATGGGCAGGGACGCGCGGGGCTAGTCTATCCGCGCTGCTGCCACCGCGGCACGACGCTCTATTACGGCAAGGTGGAGGAGCGCGGCATCCGCTGCTGCTATCACGGCTGGCTATTTGACGTCGAAGGCCACTGCCTTGAAATGCCGTGCGAGCCTAACCCGACAGGCGCGCAGTGCCAGCGGGTACGGCAACCCTGGTATCCGGTTGAGGAGCGCTACGGTCTCGTCTTCGCCTATCTCGGACCACCCGAGAAGAAGCCGGTACTGCCACGCTACGAATGCCTCGAAGTCATGGGACCGGGCGAGTTCGTCGAAGCCGACGATTCAAGCATCGGCAGCGGTGGCATCGTGATCGCTCCGTGCAATTGGTTGCAGCACTTCGAGAATGTCGTCGATCCCTACCATGTGCCGATCCTCCACGGGACTTTCAGCGGGCCGCAGTTCGTCGAGCAGATGGCGGCGTTCCCTAAGGTGAAGTTCGAGTATGGCGGCCAGGGCGTTAAATCGACCTCGATCCGGCCCGGGCCGGACGGGAAGAGTTTCCGTCGCGTCACCGAAGCGGTCGTGCCGACCTTACGCGTGGTGCCGAACCCACGGGTGGCCCAGTACGGCATGGTCGAGTCGATCGGCTGGACCTTGCCGATCGACGATACGCACTATCGCATCTATGTGGCCGGCCGCGTGCGCGAGAAGGGCGAACTCGCCAAATTCAAGTCACGCTACAACGGCAAGGCCTGGGCCGAGCTGACGGCCGCTGAGCACCAGAAGTTTCCCGGTGATGTCGAAGCTCAGGTTGGGCAGGGGCCCATCACGCTCCATTCCGAGGAGCATCTGATGTCGTCCGACCAGGGTGTCTCGATGCTGCGTATCCTGTTGCAGAAGCAGATCGACATCGTGGCCAATGGTGGCGACCCGCTGGGCGTCGCCTTCGACGAGGCCGGGGCCTACGTCAGGTTCGACGCCGGCCAATACCTCGATGAGGTGTCAGCGTAGGTCGGCGCCTATGGCAGCCTCGACGGACGAGAAGCCGTCGCGCGCCAACAGGGCGGCAAGCTCGTCCTTGATGCGCCGGATGAGCGGTGGGCCTTCGTAAACCATGGCCGAGTAGAGCTGCACCAACGTCGCACCGGCACGGATCTTCGCGTAAGCGTCGGCGCCGGAGCCGACACCGCCGCAGCCGATCAGGGGGAATTGCCCTTCGACCCGCTGCGCCGTCCGGCGCAGGACTTCCGTCGACAGGCTGGTGAGCGGGGCGCCGGACAAGCCGCCCGTTTCGTTGCGTCGGGGCGACTGCAACGACGCCGG
>CALROF020000225.1:0-10616 GCA_943369775.1 Reyranella massiliensis 521 | reverse complement strand
CTCGGCATCGGCATCCCGCGTATGGACGATCAGCGGCAAGCCGGTTTGGCGCGCGGCGGCAATATGAGCGCGGAAGCTCTCGGCCTGCTCGTCGCGCGGGCTGTGCTCGTAGTAGAAATCGAGGCCCGTTTCACCGATGCCGACGACCTTGGGATGTCGCGTCGCATCTATCAGGCGGTCGGGGGTGCGTTGCCCCTCCTCCTTGGCCTCGTGCGGATGGACGCCGACCGAGCACCAGATATTGTCATGACGCTCGGCGATCGCTCGGACCCTCTCGAACTGGTCGAGCCGTGTGCCGATGGTCAGCATTCCGCTCACACCAGCCGTGCGGGCACGCGCCAGCACGGCCGTTTCGTCGCCGGCCAGCTCGGGGAAGTCGAGATGGCAGTGGCTGTCGATCAGCATCTCAGCTCGCGGCTTTCGCCGGCTCGACGTAGCGCGGGAAGACGCCCTGCGGCTTGGGCAGCGCCGTGCCGGGCACCAGCTCCTGGTCGAAGGCGGTATAGGCCCTCGCCTCTTGCGGCACGGCAAGCTGCTCCAGGATCTTCGAGGCCGATTCAGGCATGAAAGGCTGAACCAGAAGCGTCACACGCCGGATCGTCTCGGCCAGCACCCACATCACAGTGTCGCGCCGCGTCGGATCGGTCTTGGCGAGTGCCCATGGCGCCTGCGCGTCGACATAGCGATTGGCATCGGCAATCACTTCCCAGATCGCGGTCAGGGCACGATGGAAAGCCTGCTCGTCGATCTCGGCGCGAACGGCTGCAAGCAGCCCTTGGGCCCGCCCCAGCAGCGCTCTGTCCTCGTCAGTCAGCTCGCCCTTTGGCGGAACAACGGAACCGCAGTTCTTCGCGACGATCGAAAGCACGCGCTGGCAGAGGTTGCCGTAGGCGTTGGCTAGGTCGGCATTGAGGCGGCCGATCAGAGCACGCCGCTGGAAGTCGCCGTCGTTGCCGAACGGCACTTCGCGCAACAGGAAGTACCGCACCGGATCGACACCGAACTCCTTGGTCACGGCAACGGGGTCAATGGCATTGCCTAGCGACTTGGAGATCTTCTGGCCTTCGGTCGTCCACCAGCCGGACGCGAAGACACGCTTGGGCGGCGCCACGCCGGCCGACATCAGGAAGGCCGGCCAGTAAACGCAGTGGAAGCGGATGATGTCCTTGCCGACGACGTGCACGTCGGCCGGCCAGAAACGCCATAGCGGATTGCTTTCGTCCGGATAGCCGCACTCAGTGATGTAGTTGGTAAGTGCATCCAGCCAGACATACATGATGTGCTTGGGGTCGCCCGGCACCGGCACGCCCCAGGAGAAGCTGGTGCGCGACACCGAGAGGTCCTGCAGCCCACCCTTCACGAAGCTGATGATCTCGTTGCGGCGGCTCTCCGGCGCAATGAAGCGAGGATTCTTCTCGTAGAACTCCAGCAGCCGGTCGCCCCACTCCGAGAGCTTGAAGAAATACGACGGCTCCTCGACCCACTCGACCTCGTTGTTGACCGGACCGGCGCGGCGCTTGCCGTCGGGGCCGACCGTGGTCTCGTCCTCGGCGTAGAACGCCTCGTCGCGTACGGAATACCAGCCGGCATACTTCCCGAGATAGATATCGCCGGACGCGACGAGCTTCTCCCACAGCGCCTGGCAGGAGGCGTAGTGGCGATTCTCGGTCGTGCGGATGAAATCGTCCGGGCTGTAATTCATCACGCCGAGCAGGTCGCGGAACGACTGGCTCACCTTGTCCGTGAACGCCTGGGGCGACATGCCCGCTGCCGCAGCAGCCTTCTCGACTTTCTGACCATGCTCGTCGGTGCCGGTCAGGAAGTGGACGTCGAAACCATCCAGGCGCTTGAAGCGGGCCATCACATCGCACGCCAAGGTCGCGTAGGCGTGCCCGATGTGAGGCACATCGTTCACGTAGTAGATCGGCGTGGTGGTGTAGAAGGTTTTACGGCCCGACATGATGACAGAACTCCGAATCCCTGCTCATCCCCGAGACGCTCCTCCCGGAGCGCCAGGATCAGCGCTTCAGCGCATCGCCGATTGGAGAGCCAGGAAGCTGCCGAGCACCGTTTGCTTGCGGTCGAGATTGACGGCATCGGCACGGGACAACAGGTGGGCGACCTTTTCCCATGCCTCCATCCAACGATCAAGGCTCGCCGCCTCGAGCAGACGGGCCTGCAGGCCACGCTCCGACGGCACGACAGGTGCAGCATTCCTGTCACCTTCCGGCCCCAATGCGGCGGCGCGGGCCAGACCTTTCAGCCAGCCGTCGAACAGGTAGTTGAGCGAGCGCCAGTCGGCATTCGCCTCCTCGCCACGGCGCGCGAAGCGCTCGGCAAAACCGTGCAGGCGCGGCATGTCGAGGTCGGGCAAGGTCGCCAGCACGTCGACCATCTCGCGGTAGAGGTCGAGGCTGCCTGCCCCGGCCAGTTCGAGGGCGCGGCCGATGCTGCCCTCCGCCAGCTGCGCCAGCGCCGTCCGCTCCTCCGGCTTGCTCTCGGGCGCATAGTCACCCAGCAACTTCACCACCGTCTCCTCCGGCAGCGGCTGCAAGGCGAGGCGGCGGCAGCGCGAGCGGATCGTCGGCAGCAGGCGTCCCGGCGCATGGCTCACGATCAGCAGCACCGCTTTGGGCGGCGGCTCTTCGAGGACCTTCAGCACGGCGTTCGCGCTGTTTCGGTTCATCTCGTCGGCCGAGTCGACGATGGCGACGCGCCAGTCGCCCATCGCCGGCGTCATGTGCATGAAGGCGCCGAGGTCGCGCACGTCGTCGACGGCGATCTCGGCGCGCATGCGACCGGTGTCGCGATTGAGTGAACGCCGGAGATGAAAGAGATCGGGATGCGAGCGAGCATCGATCAGCGACCGGCCAGGCGCATCGGCTGAAACGTCGAGCCCGTCGGGCCCGTCACCGAACAACCCGCCCTGCTGCTGACCTGCCAGCAGGAAACGGGCGAAGCGCCAGGCGAGCGTGGCCTTGCCGATGCCGCGTGGTCCGGTAAGCAGCCAGGCATGATGCAGCCGGCCACTCTGCTGGGCCGCCAGCATGGTTTTCTCGGCCGCCTCATGATGCAGCAGCCGGTTGTTGCGCCAGGGTGGCGGCCATCCATAAGGCCATTCGAGCTTCTCGAGTTCTGCCGGATCGGAAGGCGTCTTGCCGCGCGCCATGGTCAGACTTTCAAACGCTGGACGACGGCATTGCTGATGGCTGAAGCGACAGCATCGATATCCAGAGTCGCATCGATCACGGCGCAGCGACCGGGTTCGGCTGCGGCGATGTCGAGGAAACCTTTCCGGACGCGCTTATGGAAATCGAGCGGTAGGGATTCGTAGCGTGTCTCGTTTCCGCGCCGCGCGGACGCCCGCGCCAAACCCAACTCGACGGGCAGGTCGAGGATCAGCGTGAGGTCGGGGCGAAAATTGCCGACGGCAATGCCGTAGAGCTTGTCGAGCAACGCGCGGTCGATGCCGTGGCCGTAACCCTGGTAAGCGATCGTCGAATCGGCGAACCGATCGCTCACCACCCAGTTGCCGCGCTTCACCGCAGGCCAGACGGTGCTGCGCAGGTGCTCGCGACGGGCCGCGAAATGGAGCAGCGCCTCGGTGACGCCATCCCAGCGCTCAACTGGTCCTTCGACCAGAAGCTTGCGCACCATCTCCGCACCCGGTGCGCCACCCGGTTCGCGGGTTGTCACGACAGTGCGGCCGCGCTTCTCCAAGAACTCCTTCAGGCGCGCAATCTGGGTCGACTTCCCTGCCCCTTCGCCGCCTTCCAGAGTGATGAAGCGCCCGGCGGCGCCCGTCACGAGAGCCAGCCGAACAGGTAATGCTTGATCATGGTGCCGACGCGGCTGGCGACACCCATGCGCGGCACGTCAGCCCCAGCCTCGAGCGGGTATTCCATCGCTTTGCCATCGGCCAGCGTAATGACGGCGGTGCCGATCTTGGTGCCTTTGGCGATCGGCGCGGGGATCGGCCCTTCGAAGCGGGCGACGACACGCGGCGACGGCGGCTGCCCGGCAGGCGACGTGATCAGCACGGCCTTGGGTATCACCAGCGGAACCTTGTCCTGTGCACCCAGCCATACGGGCGCTTCGACGACGGTGTCGCCCGCGCGGAAGACCGTGGTATTGGTCGATTCGCGGAAGCCCCACTCCATCAGTCGCGCCGTTTCCTGCGCGCGCTCGGCCATCGAGCTGAGGCCGTTGACCACCAGAATCAGGCGCCGTCCGTCACGCACCGCCGACGTCGCCTGGCCGTAGCCACCCTCTTCCGTGTGGCCGGTCTTGAGGCCATCGGTGCCGGGCGTCAGCTTAAGCAGCCGATTGCGGTTGTCCTGGCGGATGTTGTTGTAGCTCCAGTTCTGCTCCGCGTAGTAGCGATAGTACTGCGGAAAGTCCTCGATGGTGCGATGCGACAGCACGGCGAGATCGCGCGCGGTCGTGTACTGGCCTTCGTATGGCCAACCTGAAGCGTCCTTGAAGACGGACTTGGTCAGGCCGAGTTCGCGTGCGCGCTTGGTCATGCGCTCGGCAAAGGCTTCCTCGGTGCCCGACAGGCCTTCGGCGATCACGACACAGGCGTCGTTCCCCGACAGCACGATGATGCCCTTGATCAGGTCCTCGACGGTGACCTCGCTGCCGAGTTCGAGGAACATGCGCGAGCCGCCCATGGCCCGCGCCCGTTCGCTCACGCGAAAGCGCGAGTCGAGCTTCAGGCGTCCCGCGGCCAGTTCCTCGAAGATGATGTAGATCGTCATCATCTTGGCCATCGACGAAGGCGCCATCGGCGTCTCTGCGTCCTTGTAGAGCAGCACGGTCGAGGTCTGCGGATCGACCATGAAGGCGTAGCGCGCCAGGGTACCAACGCCGATCTGCGATGGCGGCAGCGCTTCGATCTTGGCCGCGGTCGACTTCTCCGACCTGGGTGTCGCCGTTCCCTGCTGCGGCGTGCGCGGTTTGGCGGCGGGTTTCTGCGGTTGCGTCTGCTGTCGGCGCTGCTGGTCCTGCTGTTGCGCAAAGGCGTCGAACGACGGGCCGACGAGGCCCAGAGCGAGGACGGGAGCGAGAAGCGCGCCCAAGGCGCGTCGAGGATCAATCCGTAATGACACGTGCATCACCATAGCCGGAACGCTTCAGCCGGTCGGCAACGATGCCGGCAGCATCTGAAGTGGTATAGGGCCCCAGACGGACGCGATAAACCTCGCGGCCGGAGGCCGCGCCATGCGTCACTTCGGTCGTGCCGTAGCTGCGGATGGCGCTGCGCTGGCGCTCGGCATTTTCAGGCGTCGAGAAGGCACCGACCTGAATGTAGAAACCGCTGGCATGCGCGCCGGGCGCGCTGGCCGCTGCCACCGGCGTCGCTGCGATGGGAGGCGTCGCGGCGACGTTGACGGGCGCGCTGCGGGGCGGCGGCGCCCCTCCCCACCCGGCCTGGGCGGGCGTCATCTGCTGCGGGGGTGGCGGTGGAGGTGGTGCAGGCGCCGGCTCTACGGCAGCTACTGCGACCGGCGGAGGTGGTGGCGCCGCGACCGGCGCAGCCGCACTGCGCTGACCCGAGGCGAGCGCTGCCATGGCCTGGTGCTGCTCGTCGGGGCCGCCGCCGCCGACGGCCACGTCCTTGACCGCCATGCTCTCCTGCGGGAGTTGCTCGAGCCGCACCCGTGCGGTGCCGGCGCGGATAATGTCGAGTTCCTGCGCTGCCGTGCGGGAAAGGTCGATGATACGGTTACGGGCGAAAGGCCCGCGATCGTTGATCCGGACCACCGTCGACATGCCATTTTCGAGGTTGGTCACCCGCACGACGGCTGGCATCTGCAGGGTGCGGTGCGCTGCCGTACGGTCGGACTGGTCGTAGCGTTCGCCGTTGGCTGTCGCCTTGGTGTGGAAGCCCGGCCCGTACCAGGAGGCGACGCCTGTCTCCGTGTAGTTGAATTCTTCGCGCGGCGTGTAGGTAGTGCCGTCAATCTTGTAGGGCTTACCGACCTTGTAGGTCCCGCGCTGGGCGACGCTGGCGCTGCCCCCGCCCCCTTTGCTGCCCGACGAGCCGCAGGCTGCGAGGCTCGCCAGCAATGCCGCCAGCCCCGCAAAGCGGACAAGCCTGGCGGCCGAAGATGCTGATATTTCTAAGGTTAGCGCCATTTGGCTCGCATCATACATCATCTTGCGGCGCTAGAGGAGCGCAGTTGAAGCATCTCCCGAGTGTGTGATCAGGCAGCGATGCGATCCGACAGCAAACCCACGGCGAGCGCGAAGAAATCGGACTGATTCCAGCGCAGGATCACCTTGAAGTTCTCGGTCGTCCGGTAGGTCGGGCCCCCTGCTCCCGCCGGCGTCACGATCCGGCCGCCGCCGCCCGCGCCGCTGCCCGCCGACACCTCGTCGCCCCAGCGCAGGTCCCGCCGCCAGCCGACCCGCGACAGGTAGTTCACGACCGAGGCGAAGACGTCGAGCTTGTTGGTCCAGATGTCCTTGCGGCCATCGCCATCGCCGTCGGCGGCATAGGCCAGGAAGCTGGTCGGGATGAACTGGCACTGCCCCATGGCGCCGGCCCACGAGCCCTTCATGGCGTGCAATCCGATATGGCCCTGCGACAGGATCTTGAGCGAGGCGATCAACTGCTCGCGGAAGAACTTGGCGCGGAAATTGTTGAAGGTGAGTGTCGCCAGCGCCGGCACGACCTCGAAATCGCCCAGCCGCTGGCCGTAGTTGCTCTCGATGCCCCACAGAGCCACGACGACCGAGGGCGGGAGGCCGGCCGGCACCGCGAAGCGCTCGATCGCGGCGCGGTTCTCCTTCAGGAGCGCCTTGCCGCGCGTGATCCGCTCGTTCGACACCACGAGCTCCTGGTAGCGATCCCAGGTCATCTTGAATTCGGGCTGGTTGCGCGCGAGCTCCATGACCCGTGGGATTTCCTGGATGCCCGTCAGGGCCTGATCGATCGTCGAGCTGTCCACGCCGGCGCGCGCCGCCTCCTGCCGCACACCCTGCAGCCACTGCGTGAACCGGGCCTCGCTCGACTGCGCCTGCGCTGCCAGTGGCGAGAGGACAGATACGGGCGCCAGGGCGGCGCCGGCGCACACCATTCTGCGAGTGATCATGATCGAGGGGCCCGTCTGTTGGTTTTGCTTCGTCGACGGATACCTGACTGCCGGTAAATCTTGCAAACTCTAAGGCAACGAGGCAGCGAGCTCGAGCGGAGGGCATCCTCCAGTGCATCGGTTAGAAGCCGAGTATCTCGCTCAGCAGCTGCCACGGCAAACCTGCTCCGATGCGGCCGAACGTGATGAGGCAAAGACGCCGACTGCCTTGACGATCTCCTCTTCCGCCCGGAGTGCCCGTCCGTCTTTGCCAGTTTCCCGCACTTGACAGTCAGGGTTGCAAGGTTAAATAGGCGCCGCGTGGGACGACCCGCGCCTTAGCCGAACATTCCGGGACGACCCGGCCTCAGTCTGGAGGCCCGGTCATGGCAGGTCCCATCGAACAGTTCGCGCTCACAGACATCGTTAAGCTGGGCAAGATCGGCGGCATAGACCTCGCGATCACCAATTCGGCCGTATACATGATGCTGACGGTCGTGCTCTCGACGGCTTTCCTGCTCGTTGGTGCGCGGGGAGCGCTCGTGCCGGGGCGCTGGCAGGCTGCCGTGGAGCTTCTCTACGAGGCCGTCGCGAAGGCACTGCGGGAAAGTGCAGGCGAGCACGGCGCTCGCTTCTTCCCGCTCGTCTTCTCGCTCTTCATGTTCGTACTGGTAGCGAACCTGATTGGGCTTGTCCCCTATGCCTTCACGGTGACCAGCCATCTCAGCGTCACCTTCGCGCTGGCGGCGATCGTGTTCGTCACGGTCACGCTCTATGGCCTCATGCGCAACGGGCTCGGCTTCTTCCGCCTGTTCCTGCCGCCAGGCGTACCCCTGCTCCTCGCACCGCTGATCGTGCCTATCGAGGTGATCTCCTACCTTTCACGGCCAATCAGCCATTCCGTCCGTCTGTTCGCGGTAATGTTGGCCGGACATATCACGCTCAAAGTGTTCGCGAGCTTCGTCGTCGGCCTCGCCAGCATCGGCGCGGTGGGCATCGCGGCCGCGGTCCTGCCACTCGCCATGACCGTGATCATCACGGCGCTTGAGCTGCTGATGGCGGTGATTCAGGCCTACGTCTTCACCGTGCTCACCTGCACCTACATCAACGACGCGATCCACCCTGCGCACTGACCCCGGTGCAACGGGAGGGAGGTTCTCTATGGCATGGATCTATCTGCTGGTGGCAGGCGTTCTCGAGATCGTCTGGGCGTTCTCGATGAAGAAATCGGAGGGCTTCACCCTCCTCGTGCCGAGCATTGTCACCATCGTGACGATGATCGCCAGCTTCGGCCTGCTGGCCGTCGCCATGCGCTCACTGCCGCTCGGCACTGCATACACGATCTGGACGGGCATCGGCGCCGTCGGCGCGTTTGTCGTCGGCGTCGCGATCTTGGGCGAAGCGTTCACGACCGTCCGTGTGCTCGCCGCCCTCCTGATCGTGGCCGGCATCGTGCTCATGAAGCTGTCGAGCCCATCCTGATGCCGATGCCACGAGACCGCCTCACAACTCGCCTCTTGAAGGCGGCCCAAAAACGGCTCGGGTACAGCATCGTCACCACGACGCTGGAGCTGTTTCCCTATATTGCCGCGACCATGCAAGGGAATGCCGCGACACGCCTCGACGCGGCCTTTGGCGATGCTATAAGGGCGCCCAGCGCCTAGCAGCGCCGGCTCGGTAGCAGTTTAGGGAGCAAACCCATTTTTTCACCGTTCCAGCGTTGCAAGGCCTGAAAATGTTGAGCATGGATGGGTGGCCGAGTGGTTTAAGGCACCGGTCTTGAAAACCGGCGTGGGTTCACGCCCACCGTGGGTTCGAATCCCACCCCATCCGCCAGCCATGGCACTGTTTCGGTAGCTGCAAACGATTGCATGTCAGCGCGGGATGGCCGGAGCGTCACGCATCTCCCGCATCACCGACCGTCTCCGCCGCCACGCCCGGCGCAGCATCCAGGCCACGCCGACCGGTAGCATCACCAGGATGGCTACGGCCTCGCCGCCGCGATGGCGGGCGGTGGCGCCTTCCCACAAGCCCCACAACGTCATGCCAGCCAGTCCCAGGCTCAACACCAATGTGGCGCCGAGCAGCGCCAGCCCTGCCGGACGGTTCCAGAAGCCCAGGCCGTCGGTCATGGGCGGCGCCATATGGCCCGCCGCTTTCACGGCTGCCTGCAGTTGGCCGGCGAAGCCGGTAAGCCCTTCCTGGTCGGGCCGGCGGATCAGCCCCTCGCCCGGTGCCAGGCCGGGCGGCAGCACGAAGCGTTCGCCAGCGCGGGTGATGAGGGCCAACAGGTCGTCCGCTGCGTTCTGCACGTTGCTCAGCGCAGCGATCTCGGCGAAGGACACGCGCCGCGTTCGTCGCCGGCCGGTCAGCGGCACCAGAGGGCGCTCCTCGATCAGCACCGCCGCCGGTTCGATCGTCCAGCGATGCCGGCGCAATGCCGCCAGCATGCAGACCAGGAAGGTCAACACGAACACACCGAGTGTGCCGAAGATCAGCGGCAGCAGCTCATCGCCCGTGGTGGCGATCTGCAGGGCGGCGGCGATTCCGCCGATCAACAACGCTATGGCGCCCAGCAGCCCGCCGGCAACCAGCGGGGTGTTGCGATACAGCCCCTGGTGGGTGGGCGCGCTCATCCGACAACTCTAATGCAATCGAGCGTTGACTGTTAGAGCGTCGACCGCCGAACGATTCGTTTGTCAACGCGCGCCCCAAATGATCGACTGCGCCCGGTTGCGTTGAACGGGTGCGAGTAAAGTCATGGACGGCGAGTACGATTACATCATCATCGGTGGCGGGTCGGCAGGTGCGGTGCTGGCGGCGAGGCTCACCGAGGATCCGGCGATCCGCGTGTTGCTGCTGGAAGCCGGCTTCGATTTCCGCACCGCCGAGACGCCGGCGCACCTGCGCATCCCCAATCCACTTCGCGCCATCGGCGACGACAACTATCGCTGGCCCAAGCTGCTGGCACGGCGCACCGAGCGGCAGGAGCCGAAGCTGTTGTGGCGTGGCCGGGCAATCGGCGGCAGCTCCACCATCAACGGTCAGATCGCCATCCGCGGCATCCCCGAGGATTTTGCCGACTGGGAATCCGAGGGCGCGCGTGGCTGGGGCTGGAACGAGGTCCTCCCCTACTTCTGCAAGCTCGAAGGCGACGTGAACTTCGGCGACAGGCCCTATCACGGCAAGGATGGCCCGATCCCCGTCTATCGCGCGCCGATCGAGGATTGGGGACCCGCCGACCGGGCCTTGATGAAGGCGGCGGTCGGTCTAGGCTACGGCTGGTGCGAGGATCACAACGCACCCGAGGGCACCGGCGCCTCGCCCTATGCCATCAACAGCCGCGCGGGCCTGCGTATCTCGACCAACGACGGCTATCTCGAACCGGCGCGGCACAGGAGCAACCTGACGATCGTGGGCCAGGCGCTGGTCGATACGCTGCAGTTCGAGGGCAATCGCCCGCACGTCTCCGGCGTTGCGGTGCGCGTCAGTGGCGAGACGCGGACCGTGCGGGCGCGGCGCGAGGTGATCCTCTCG
>CALROF020000224.1:0-10777 GCA_943369775.1 Reyranella massiliensis 521 | reverse complement strand
CAGCGGTCACGCCGGCGTACCGTTTGGTGACGCCCTCCAGTTCGAGCACCGGAGCGGCCGTCGCCTGAGGGGCAACCATGAAGCCGCTGGGTAACTCGGCCCGTACGCGGTTCGACGCCAACGGCGTACGGCGAGGCCTCAGCAGACGCTCCAATGCACCGACCGCGCCGTCGGGGAAGAACAGCATCACCAGCAGCAAAATGGCGCCAAAGATGAAGTAGGAAACTTCGTAGAGACCAGCCGTGAGCTGGTTCAGCAGCACGATGATTACAGCGCCAACAATCGCACCATAGGGCTTTCCCAGCCCACCCAACACGACGGCAATCAACAGGCTTATGCTGCGGTCGAGATTGAAGGCATCGCTCGACAGATAGCCGGACTGGTGAGCAAAGAAGGCACCGGCGAGTCCCGCCATCATCGCGGCCACAACGAACACGCCGGCTCGCACCATGGCTACCGGAATGCCAACGGTGAGCGCGAAGCTCTCGCTTTCCTTGATGGCATGCAGGCTACGACCCGTCGACGACTTCGCCAGGTAGTCGACCATTGTCTGCAGGATCAACAAAGCGGCGGCGGCGATCCAGAAGAAATACGCGGGGCCCATGGCAAAATCGCCGAAGTTGAGCTGCGGCACGCCGATGAGGCCCATCGAGCCTCCGGTGAGATCGACCCAACGCTGGCACAGGATTTCGACAATGAAGCCGAAGGCGAGCGTGGCCATGGCGAGATAATGCGTGCGGGCGCGCAGAGCGACGAGGCCGATCACTACGCCAGCCATGCCGGCGACAATCACGCCGATCGGCATGGTGATGGCCAGAGGCCATCCGAGCTTGGTAGCCAGGATGCCCGAACCGTAGGCGCCCAGGGCGAAGAAGGCCGCCTGACCAAGCGAGAGCTGGCCGGACATGCCGAAGAGAATGTTGAGGCCGGTCGCCGCAATCGCCAGCAGGATCATGTCCTGTACGACATGGACGTAGAAGTCGTTGGGCGCAATGAAAGGCCAAGCCGCGGCCAGTGCAATGGCGGCGAGGTAGCCAATGAAGAGGATACGCCGGCGCATCATCTCACGTCCGCCCTGTGCTCGCCGAACAGCCCGGAAGGCCTCACGACCAGGACGATCAGCACGAGGATGAAGGGATAGAGATCGCCGAACCGCGAGTCGAAGTAGTTGCTAAAGCCTTCGATGATGCCGAAGGAAAGACCCGCGATAAGGATGCCCAGCGGATTGACAAATCCCCCGATCGACACGACGGCAAAGCCCTTGATGATGAACAGCATGCCCATGTGCGACTGGACGGCGGTGATCGGCCCGGCCAGCACGCCAGCAATCGCCGCCAGCACGCCCATCATCGTGTAGGACGCCATCACCGTGCGGCGGACATTGATACCGAGCAGCGACGCCGTCCCCTTGTCGAACGAGACTGCGGCGATGTCCTTGCCGATGCGGGTGCGGAACAGGATGTAATAGAGCGCACCCACGACAAGCAGCGCCACGACAGCGACGAGAAGCTCCTCGATGTAGAAACCGGCGCCGAACAGGGTCACAACCTTCTTTTCGCCGCCACCAAACAGGGGCGGAGAAAAGAAGCGCGACTTGCCCCACACCAGGGTCACGACGTTCTGCAGCAGCATGCCGAAACCGAGAGTGGTGAGGATCCAGGCGAGGCTGCTCGCGCTGCCGGCCGTTGCTTTCTGCAGCGGGCGGATTGCGACACGCTCCAGCACCAATGCGAGCAGGATGAGCACTGCAAAGACTACGGCGAAGACCAGTATCGGTGAGAATCCGGCCAGCATCAGGGACATGCCGAGGAAGGCGGCAATCATCAGGAAATCGCCTTGGCCGAAGTTCAACGCCTTCGTCGTGAGGAAGGTGATGAACAGGCCCTTGCCCATCAACGTGTAGATGCTGCCCAACGCCACGCCAGTGACGATGACTTGCACAAGGTCGCTGACGCTGATCACGCTGCCTGCCCCTTCTCGATCCTGCGGCCGGCGTTTGGCCTATGCCGCACGCCCTTCGTCAAGAACCGTGATTACTGCAGCTTGACCACGCGGCCGTTGCGCCACACACCGAGGAAGACGTCCTTGGCGTCAAGGCACTCGTGATCCTTGGCCGAGAAAGGCTTGGCAGGCGTGCCGGAGACGGCATCGAAGTCGTCGATCTGCTCCAGGGCGTCACGGATCTTGCGCGGATCCGCTCCGGCCTTGTCTATCGCCTTCAGCAGGATGCGCATGCCGTCATAGCCGAGCGCGGCGACGACCGGCCAACGATACTTGTCGCCATACTCCTTGCGCATCTTTTCGTCGAAGGCTTGCGCCTTTGGTGAACCCAGATCGAGCGCCTGCCCCATCACCGAGCCTTCGATGACATCCCGGCCGGCGACCTCGAGCATCTTGAGGGACGAGATGCCCCAGTTGCCGGCAATGACCGGCTTGTAGTCCACCTTTGGCAAAGCGCGGTACATGAGATCCACGCCGTCATCGAAAGAAAGGAGCAGATCGACATTGGCCTGCTTCAGCTTGAGGAGCTGGGCGACGCGATCGCTGCCGGTCATCGGGGCACTCTCGATTGCGACCAGTTCAACGCCGCGCTCCTTCAGTCCTTTCTGAACTTCGCCGGCGGCGAACATTCCGTAGCCCGTAGTGCTGTGCAACAGACCGATACGCTTGAAGTTCTTCACCCCCCAATCGAGCATCGCGTCGACCTGGAACTTTTCGACCATCGAACAGCGAAAGATGTAGCTGGGCGATTGGTCGATGAACTTGGCAGTGATGTCGGTAGCGATGGCAGGCCCCACCATCAGCGGGATGCGAGCCTGCTGCAGCATCGGCGCAAAAGCTGCCACGTTGCCGCTGTTAACCGTACCGATGACAGCCGAAACCTTGTCGTTGCTGATCAGCCGCTGCACCAGAGACACCGCGCGCTGCGGGTTGGCTTCGTCGTTGTAGACGATAAATTCGATTTGATGCTTCGGCTTGGCCGCGAGGTATTCTTTCAGCGCAAGCTGATTGCCTTGCAAGTATGACTCACCGAAGTCAACGATCGCCGGCGGGCCGCTCAGCCCTTGTACGGCACCGATCTTCACCGACTCGGCATGCGCAGCGGGAGCGAACAATAAAGCTACTACGACAGCAACGCGGCGAGATAAGGACATCGATGTGCTTCCTCCAGATGGCTTCTCTAAGGGAAGCCGTGACCGATCGGTTACCATGATAATCGGCCGGTTACAACAGCGTGCGCGCGACAACACCCGCTGAATGCGGAACGCAACTGCTTTCGAAGGAGCTTCGGCCACAACGCGATGGACATGCCATCGCAGGGCTGCTCAGTCTTTTCGTCTGTCGATTGAGCCGCGTCGGCCGGGGCGCACCTGCATGCCGAGCGTGAAGGTCTTAACCAGCCCTTCCGCGACGTCCGCGCTGCTCCAGCCGGCACCGGGCTTGAACCAGCGCGAGATCCAGTTAACCGAGCCCATTATGGCGAACACCGCCATCTTGGGATCGCACTGCGCGATGCTTCCATCATCAATGCCGTCGACGATGAACGAGCGCAGGGTGCGATCGAACTTGTCGCGGCGGCGCAGGATCTCACGCCGCTGTTCCGGCTGAAGCGCATCGATATCCGTCATTGCCGCACTGGCGGTATCGCTGTCGGCGTAAATTTCGACGAAGTGGCGAACAGCAATCTGCAGCCGCTCGAGTCCATTTCGACCATCGCGGCGAGCGAGATCGAGTGCGGCGTCGCCTGCATCCATGGCATGGCGATGCAGGATGTAGAGCAACTCTTCCTTGCTGCTGACGTAGCGATAAAGCGCCGCTTTGGTTACCCCGAGGGCCCGCGCCATGTCCGCCATCGAGGTGCCGTGAAAGCCCTTCTGTCGGAAAGCGGCGGCCGCCTTACGGATCAGAACGTCGCGCTTGAGCCGCCACTGATCGTCCTTGGATGGAAGGGAATTGTCCCAAACCTGCTTGAGCATATTCCGGCGGTTGCAATGATTGGCGCACAATACTGTCTGCCGCCATTAGTGTCTATCCAGCCTGGTATAGTTTGTGGCGTCCTGAATGGAGAAGGACGCATGCTTCGCGGCCCGCCGTGGCCCGTGCCCTGGAACAGCAGGGCTTTGCGCTCACGACGTCGACGCCCGATGAACTCGGGCAGTATCTCAGAGCCCAGATCGAGGCGCGTGGAAGACCTCGGCACGTGCAGCCGGCATCGTCCCGGAGTGACGGAATCGGACGGGAGCAAGTCCGTGCCATCCGTCTTGCTGGGAAGCAGGCGATCGCAATCATGCCCTCCGCACCCACTCTTCCACCCGCATGTGTGTTGCCGCGTCCAGCATCCGGGTTTCGCGGAGAACCATCCCATGCTTTTCGAGTATTTCTTTCGCCGTCACACCATTCCCGACGCCCGGGAAAACCGGGCGACCATGCGGAACGTTTGCGTCCGTGCGAGCCAGGAAGAAAGAGTCGTGGCCAACTTCGAGGAAGACGCCAAACGGTCCGGTGCCTCCCGAAACCGCCAACGTGCCACCAGGCAGTTTGAGCTTCCGCCACGCCTCCTCGAAACCCGCACAGCGCCGCGACGATGACGGTCCAATCTTCGTCATCGTTGATGGAAGGGTGTTTGCCACCCTTCCAGTCATCTGAGCCGAGCCATTCTTCGAAGTAGAGGAGCCAGGTCGCCATGGTCACCTTCGGGCCGGGGGTAAATGGGCGCACCACCAAGTTTTGCAGGTACAGTTTCATAGCGTCAGTGGCCATGACGTCGAAGAGTTCAGAGACAGTTCACGACAGGTCATCGTGGCACCACAGGCGATGGCGTCGGGAAACGCTGATCTATCCGTTTGCAAAAGCTCGGGCGCGTCCCGACCCATAATCTTGAATCCGCTGCTACGAACTGGCCACGTAGTGGCACCTGCGCGAACTGAAAAATGCCAATGTCTACGGGCTTTTCCTGAACTTTCCGCTTCGCGTAGGGAGCGCCAAGGCTGGAGACCTGTAGAATCTAGCATTGTGTGCACCCGTTCGCTCCGGCGAACGTGGGTCGAGCCGCCTTGCCTCATTCCGCCGCAAATCGTTGCGAGATCCGCGGGAAATTCGGCGGGGGCGGCTGCAACTGTTCGAAACGATCGACCCGAAGCGGACGGCTCATCTCGTGATCGACATGGAGGCCGGGGTTCATGACGCCGGGCGCGCCGGCGGAAATCGCCCCCACGGTCTACGTGTTCCCCGACATCAACCGCATCAGCGTCGTCTGCCGCAAGACCGGAGCGCTCAACGTCCTGATCCAGAACTCGATCAGCGACGAGAGCAAGACGAGCTGTGCGAGTCGACGGAGCGGGACGCCATGATGATGAACGACAGGGTGCTGTTCGTCTCCGACGGCACGGCGACGCATACCGACGACGAGCACAACAGCACCCTCAACGCGATGAGGCTCACGTTCGCCGACTTTGGCTCGACCGACGACGTGGTGAAGCTGCCCGGGGCACCATAAGCTGGTCTCTCACCTCGCGAGGGTGTGAACCCGCTAGCCCCCGTCGACAGGCGCTACTGCAGACGCAGTCGCAGGGCTCCAGCCTCCTCGAACGTGGCTTGCACGCGTTCTGCGCCCTTGCCATGGCATTCGACTGAGACTTCGACGGGGCCGTTCAACTCGGGCTTCCCGCTTCTGGGCACGCTGGGATGCCCGCTTTCGACATCCGCCCCGGCCGGCTCGACGCCTGCGGTATTGGCTCGTCCGGGCGCACGAATGAAGATGTCCGCGCGCTCGATGCCATGCTTCTGGACCAGATGCTCCACGGCAATCTCGGCATCGCGTCGAGTGGCAAAACTCGCGATGACTGTATGCTCCATGACCTACTCCCTTGGACAGGTGTGTGATCGTGATCGTACGCAGAGCCGGCTCGCGACGCCGAACTGATATCGGAAACGGGAAGCCCTGTTCCTCGTTCCGCCTTCATCGGCCGCCTTCATCGGCCGGATGTCTCTCAGCTCGGTGAACCGAGCGGCACCTTGACGATCTCGCCCCACAGCTTTCCGTTGGGCACGACGACGCGGCCGTTCTCGTTTTCGAGTTCGGTATAGAAGACATTGACGATGCTGATGACGCCGGTGACTCCACCCGTCTCCACGGTGTCACCGACGTGGAAAGGCCGGAAGATGATCAGCATAATGCCTGCAGCGAAGTGGCTCAGCGTTCCCTGCAGAGCCAATCCTATCGCCAGCCCCAGGGCACCAAGAGCGGCAACGAAACTCGTTGTAGCGATTCCGAAAGTGGTCAGGACCGCGACGATGGTGAACGTCAATACTGCGTAACGGGCGGCATTCGCCAGAAACAGAATCAATGTCCTGTCGATATGCTTCGCCCGATCGCAAAGGCGTTTTATCAGGCGATAGGCCATCCGCGACACCACCCAACCGGCAATCATCACGAGGACTGCGCCGACAGCTCGCAGACCGTACGTCGTCATGATTGTCGCCAGGGTCGTGACCATGCTTTCGATATTGACCATCTTCTTCGCCCTCAAAGTTCGCCGAAACTCGTCAACGCGACGCGCCGGAGGCAAGTTGCGTTTGCGCGCGATTGGAGGAGCCGGTTGGAGATCAGCGCTTGTGCGAAACGGCATTCCGGGTCCGGCACTGCTCATCGTTCCAATGCGAACCCACAGCGTGAAGCGTGTGCCCGCCATCGAGAATGAACCAGCACTACGCGCTCCTATCGAAGAGCCAATGGCCGGGATTGCCCAAAGGACGTCAAATTGCCGGCGGAGAATCGGCATCGCTTTTGCTGAAGAAGCCCCATAGCATCGAAGCCTTAGCCGAAGCCTTGACCAGCATCGGGATCGCCAAGGGCTAGGAGCGAACCTTCAGGTCGGGTCTGCCCGCCCGTTCACGGACCCGCCCCAAAACAGGAGGGTGATTTGGCGATCTTTTGCGTCAGTTACGATTGCCACAAGGTGCGCGATGATCAGGCTCTCTCGAAGGCCCTTGAGGAGACTGGCGGCGTTCGCCTCCTCGATTCGCTGTGGTTGATCTCCCTGGACTGGACCGCGGTCGAACTTCGTGACGCAGTCCTGATCCACATGGATGACGACGACTCGCTGGCCGTCCTGGAACTCGATTCCTCCAAGGCCTGGGCCACCGCGCATGCCAAGGAAGAAGGTATGGAATGGCTACGTCAGAACATTCCCTGAGCGAGGCATGGCCGTAGCGTACTTGGAGAGGTATTTGCGCTGACTGAGCGGCCTCTTTGCGAGGGTCGCCCTGCCCCGCCTCGCCGACGCCCCCCCCCAGCCTCGCAAGTTGACTGACCGCCGTTAATCGAGAAAATGGCCATCTCGTCGATCGAGCGGGAACTCGATCACGCAGATTGGGAACTTGGGGTTAAATGAACGACAATAATGACCAGACCAGCTCATCGCGAGACGAGCTGACCCAAATCGGCCCGTCTCAAGATGAGCCGATGCAGAAGAAGAGAATACCCTACTCAGCCCCCGTGCTGATTACGTGGGGAACCTTGCGGGACGTCACCCAATCCGTAGGCAGCTCGGGCCGCAACGACGGCGGCCGAGGCCGGCAGCGCCGCACCCGCTGGTAAGGCGAGGGCGCCGGCCGACGACAGGCACTCGAATCGCTATGAACGATCGCCAGAAAGAAGTGGCCCGCGCCTGTCTGGAAGCCGCCGAAAACAACACGATGGCCTTCCCGCAAGTCGTCGGCGCGCTCATGGAAGCGGGCTTCGAAAGCTACACAGTCGATTTCCGAAGGGCCGTCGCCACCTACTATCTGGCTGATGGCGAAAGCATCGAACTGCCGACGCACAGGATCGACGTTCCCGTCGCGCCGGCATTCGACGAGGGTGCGATGAAGAGCGCCATCACCGAAGCGCAACAGCTGGTGCCCGGATACACCTACAAAGGCTTCTGCAAGAAGGCCGCCAACGCGGGGTGTGCTGCCTATATCGTCTCATTCGCCGGTCGCCGGGCGCTCTACATCGGCCGTACCGGGGAAACCCACGTCGAGCACTTTCCCCGCTGACATTTGGCTGCCGGCGAAAGCCCTCGAGCGCGACTAGATCTCCAGCGCCAGCAGCAGCTCGCGACCTTCCATCTTGTTTCCGGCCTTGGCATTTTCGGCCTGGATGCTCGCCATCTCGCCGCTCTTGATCACCTTGTCCCGGCATTTCTGAAAGTGCGCGAGGTCCTCGAATTCCAATTCAAAGAGCCACTGCCCGAAGTCCCGCCCCGTGAAGATCTGCGTGGCGCGATAGCCGGTTGCACCGGCCTTCGTCCACATCTCCTTGGCTCGCTTGGCCGTGGTCGTGCCCACGTCCACGTTGACTACGGAAAATCGAACAGCAAGTGTCACTGTAGTCATCGCTGTGCTCCCCAGAGCTGGTTGCTGATTGGTGTCAGCTACGCCACGCGACGTGCGGCGATTCTTCCCCCCCGGTGACGCATGTCAAGGCACAGCGCTACCGACGGGTGTGACCAATCTGCGACGACGACAGGGACCGCCTCCGACAAGCGATCGCCTCGGTTGCCCCGCCTAGTCTCTGGGTGGGTCCGGATCGAGTTCGAGCGAGACGAACGGGCAAAGTATTCCGGGGCGAGTGCTAAAGTCAGCCACGGCCAGGGCGTCATCGCTGTCCGTGACGGTCTCGATCGAAACCCTCACTTCGAAAAGTGCGATCTCGTTCGCCGGAATGGCAAACAGGCGATGGCGAAGTTCAATAACGTCGTACACGATGTTGTAAGTCTGGTTGTCCGAGAACGCGCCCCCTTCCGCGTGGACGGAAGCAGACGGCACATATGTCGAAGCAGACAATTGCGTCGGCACCATCCTGTCAGGGTTTCGCCAGGCCTCGATGGGATGCAGACTGCATTTGACCTTGGTCGCGGCCATGCCGCGGAAGAAGAGTCCCGGCTCTCCGACGGCGATACACTTTCCGACCAATATCAAACGGCAGCTGACATTTGCGACAGCCCAGAAGGCGTTCGGATTCCGCCAGTAAAAGTAAAACGACAGGTAGCTGACCTTCGCCCCGCCGCCTATCTCGTCCGTATTGGCGCGCACCGTTGCCCATGAGTTCCAGGGCAGCACCAGGTCGCCTGTGATCCGGAGAGGATGCTTGGCCACGATCGTGTATGGGGTCGTAAGATAGATCGTTGAAATGTCCGTGCGCGTGCCGAGTTCTTCCGCCTCTCGTCCGACGGAGCTGAGCTCCCTGCGCACCGTCTTTCCGAGCCTGGAGAAAAGCCGCTTTTCTTGCGGCGTTTGCTTCGCGAGAGTTTTCCGCCGCTCCGCTTGATCTGCCGCCAGGATTCTGTCGATTCCTTTGACGTCTATCCCGGCCTTGGCGAAATGTGAACCGATCTGCTTTGCAGTACGACGACGCTGCATCCGCATCTTGGCGCGAACCGGGTTGCTGAGTTCTTGAGGAGTGGGATGACTGCGAGACTGCAGTTTCTCGATCAGGCGTTTGATCTTGCGCTCGTCAACCTTTGGCATTTGGCGCCTCCCCCTTTAAGACGTGTCTTGAATCCTCGTGCAGGCCTGCCTTCTCTTCGGGAAAGAATCTGCGGTGATCAGTATTACTACCGCGCGTTGTGGTCAGAATACAGCAGCCCTGCATTCCGAGTCCAAGGCGACATTCTGCTAGGAGTGCCCGGAGAACACGTCAGCATCGACACTGCCTGCCCCGCCTCTTGCACTCGCGCATTGCCGCGTGGCTCCGCGTCTTGGCTTCAACTAAGTTCCAGATATTCCTTGAGGTTCAACTTTAATGCGCTTGCGTCTCGTCGCCCTTCTTCCTGCTCTCCTGTTCCTCGCGACAGCCCCGGCACCTGCCCAGCAGCCTTTGACAGTCGTCGCAGCGGTGTCGGCGGATCCGGGTCATCTCAATCCCGCCATTACGACCGGCTCGCCCACCCACGCGGTGGCCGATTCGCTATTCAATGGCTTGCTGGCCCTCGACGAGAAGGGCGAGCCGCAGCCCGACCTCGCGGTGCGCTGGCAGCTCTCCGAGGACGGGTTGCGGGCCCGCTTCGAGCTGGCTCCCGATGCCAAATGGCACGATGGCAAGCCGGTGACGGCCGACGACGTCAAGTTCACGTTCGAGAACGTGTTGCTGAAGCACCACGCGCGTACACGCGCGAGCCTCAGCCCGGTCCTCGATACGATCGAGGTGCTGAACCCCATCTCGCTCGAATTCCGCATGAAGCGCCCCTACCCCGCACTGGTGCAGCAGCTCGACGTCACGGAAGCGCCGATCCTGCCGCGCCACATCTACGGTGAAGGTGACATCGAGAAGAACCTGGCCAACCTCAAGCCGGTGGGATCCGGCCCTTTCCGGTTCGAGAGCTACACCAAGGACGACCGCGTCGTGCTGACGCGCAACCCCGACTACTTCAAGCCGGCCTTACCGAAAGTCGACCGTCTGGTCTTCCGCGTCATTCCCGATGGCGCCACCCAGGCCCAGGCGCTGGCCGCGGGCGAGGTCGATTTCGTGGGCCGCGTCGCTGCGTCCGAGATTGCCCGCCTGCAACGCTCCGGCCGGGCGACCCTGACGGACGTGCGGTTTGGCCCCGGCGGCGGCAACTGCATCATGACGCTCGGTTTCAACCTCGAGCGACCCACCCTGCAGTCGCTCGAAGTACGCCAGGCCTTCGCGGCGGCAATCGACCGCCGCCAGTTCGTCGAGCGCATCCTGCTCGACCGCGGCCGTGTCGCCGATGCACCGATTTCGAGCGGCATCGCCTGGGCACACGCCTCG
>CALROF020000223.1:0-10820 GCA_943369775.1 Reyranella massiliensis 521 | reverse complement strand
GTCACGCCCGCGCCAGCCTCTTATTAGATCGAGCCTCTTGTTAGACGAGGCGATAGACCTGCTCCGGCTCGTCGCGTCCCTTCACATGACGCAGTTCCGGCGTCGGCAATGTCCCCAGTGCCTCCGGGTGCTTCATCGCCGCGATCGTGTCGCCGCTCACCAGCACGATCACTTCTTCTGTCTCGGTCATGAATTCCTTGCCGAGCTGCTCGAAGCGCTGCGCGACATTCACCGTGTCGCCGACGACGGTGTAATTGACCCTGCCCGGCGCCCCGATATTGCCCACGACCACCGGCCCGGAATGAACGCCGATACGCAGACGCACCGGCATCTGGCCGGCGGCGACGCGCAAAGCATTGTCCTCGTGGATCACGCGGGCCATCTCGAGGGCTGCTTTGACGGCGTGATCGGCGTGATCTTCCATCTTGAACAAGCCGCCCCACACCGCCATCACGCAGTCGCCGATATACTTGTCGATCACCCCCTGCTCGCTCTCGATGCAGGCGCCCAGCAACGCGAAATGGTGATTGAGCATTTCGGCGGTTTCCTGCTCGGGCAGGTCCTCGGCCTGCGGCGTGAAACCGACGATATCGGTGAACATCACCGTGACGTCGCGACGGCGCGAGGCCACGGCGCTTTCGCCCAGCTCCATCAACCGGAAGACCAGTCGATGCGGCACGTAGGCGCCGAACCACTTCAGCGCGCCACGCGCCTTGTCGAGACTGTGGCCGGCATCGTCGATCTCGCGCAGCCGCGACCGGCGATGGAAGGGTTCGTCGAACTTGAGATGCTCGATCGATTCCGCAGCCGAGGTGATGGTGCGGATCGACCGCGCCATGCTGAGCCCCATGAACAACGCCAGCAGCGCTGCGACGGCCAGCGTGGCGGCGCCCACGATGGCGCCATTGGTCAGCCGGTCGAGGTCGCTCGTCGCATCCTCGATCGGGAAGTACTGCCCGACTAGCCAGGGATCGGGACCGAAGCGGCGCAGTTCGCGATAGACGAAGACCCAGCGACGCCCGTTCACTTCCACGACATGGCCGAGATTGCCGAGGGCACGGTCGATCTGCTGAGAACGCACCGGTGTGTCCCAAATCTTAGCCAGCACCGGATCGTCGACCTCCTTGATGGTCGGCAGCGAGCGCTCCTCGGAGAGGCCCAGTCCGCGCGAATTGATCAGGCGACGATGCGCCAGCACCTTGTCGCGGCCGACCAGGATGAAATACCGGCCATCGCCGCCATGCGTCGGATCGCCGATCAGATAGGAGAGATCGCCGACCGCCACCGTGGCGATCAAGCCGCCGATGAAGGCATTGTCGATGCGCCGGACCGGCGTGCGCACATTGACCACCGGCTGCTTGGCGCTCTCACTCCAAAACAGCGCGCCCCAGAATGTGTGCTCCGAGGTCTGCAGCTCGCGAAACCGCTCTAGTCCCCGCGGCGTGTCGATCAAGGAAATGGTGTCGCGATGGATCTGCCCATCGGGTTCACGCACCGCGCGATGCAGCTTGAGGTCGAGAGTGGCAAAACCCGCCGCCGAAACCGCCGGCACCTGCCCCATCATCACGGCGAGGGCCTCGCGCATATCGACCGGTGATTCGATGTCGATGCGGCCGGCAGCCGCCAGCGAAGCGATCAGCTCAAGCTGCTCGCTGACCGGGTCGAGGCGACTGCGTACGAGGTCGACCTGGGCATCGACCACGCGCGCCGCGCGATCGACCAGAAGCCGCTCGGCGGTCCCCGTCGCGCCGGCCAGGACGACGATGTAGGCGGCACCGGAAATCAGGGAGAGCGACACGAACGCAAGCGCCATCGCCGCGACAAGTGGTATGCGCCACGGCGTTCGCGCGGTCTTCTCGCTCGGTATGTCGGAAAGCGGGCTCAAGCGGGGACATCATAAGATGTCCCCGAGGGAGATGCGATGCCTCGCGCTGTCAGGCCGCGGCGCGGATTGCGGCCTGCTTCACCTTGCCATCGACATGGCTTTCGAACTGCCGGAAGTTCGCCTCGAAGCGCTGGGCGACATCGCGCGCGGCGCTGTCGTAGGCCTTCTTGTCCTTCCAGGTGTTCTTCGGGTTGAGCACGTCGCCCGGCACGTCCGGACAGGCGCTCGGAACCTGCATGCCGAAGTGCGGATCGGTCGCCGACGCGACCGACGCCAGCGTGCCGTCGAGCGCGGCCCGCACCATCGCGCGGGTGTGGCGGATCGACATACGCTGACCGACGCCGAAGCCGCCGCCCGACCAGCCGGTGTTGACCAGCCAGCACTTGACGTTCTGGCGGGCCATCTTCTCGCCCAGCATCTTGGCGTAGACGGTCGGATGGCGCGGCATGAACGGCGCGCCGAAGCAGGTTGAGAACGTCGCCTGCGGCTCGGTCACGCCCTTCTCGGTGCCCGCCACGCGCGCGGTGTAGCCCGAGAGGAAGTGGTACATCGCCTGCTCCGGCGACAGCCGCGAGATCGGCGGCAACACGCCGAACGCATCGGCTGTCAGCATCACGATGTTCTCGGGCGTGCCGGCGATGCCGGTCGTCGAGGTGTTCGGGATGAAATCGAGCGGATAGCAGGCGCGGGTGTTCTCGGTGTACTGGCCATCGTCGAGGTCGAGACGGCCGGTCGCCGGATCGATCACGACATTCTCGAGCACCGTGCCGAAGCGCCCGGTGGTGGCGTAGATTTCAGGCTCGGCCTCACGGCTGAGCTTGATCACCTTGGCGTAGCAGCCGCCCTCGAAGTTGAAGAGGCTGTTTTCGGCCCAGCCATGCTCGTCGTCGCCGATCAGGGTGCGCGTCGGATCGGCCGACAGCGTCGTCTTTCCAGTGCCTGAGAGGCCGAAGAAGATCGCCACATCGTTCTTGGGACCGACATTGGCCGACGCGTGCATGGGCAGCACGTTCTTGTCGGGCAGCAGGTAGTTCAGGATGGTGAACACCGACTTCTTGATCTCGCCGGCATACCAGGTGCCGCAGATCGCCACGACGCGATCGGTGAAGTTCACCAGGATGGCGCAGTCGGACGCGGTGCCGTCGAGCTTCGGATCGGCCTGGAAGCCCGGCAGGTTCAGGATCGTGAATTCCGGCTTGAAGCCTTCCAGTTCCTCGGGCTTGGGCCGCAGGAACATGTTGCGCGCGAAGAGATTGTGCCAGGCGGTCTCGTTGATCACGCGCACGCCGATGCGATGGGTGGGATCGGCGCCTGCCCAGCAGTCGCGCACGAACAGGTCGCGACGCTGCGCATAGGCAATCATGCGATTGTAGAGCGCACGATAGCGATCGGGCGTGATGGCCTTGTTGGTCTTGCCCCAGTCGATGCGGCCCTTGCTCTCGGAATCCTCGACGATGAACTTGTCGTTGGGCGAACGGCCGGTGTGGATGCCGGTGCGCACCACCAGCGCGCCCCCGTCGGCCACGACGCCTTCGCGGCGGCGGACCGCCTCTTCGTAAAGAGCCGGAACCTGAAGGTTCCAATAGACGTTGCTCAGGTTCTTCAATCCGAGCGTCTCAAGTCCTGATTTGGGTACGACGAAGCCCGCCTGATGCACGGCGTTTCTCCTGCTTTTGGGCTGATCCGATGATTGAACGTATAAGGGGATTACCAACCCCCGAAAAACGTCGCGGTGACCTTTTCGTTGCCTCTCTCAGCGCTAAAGGGGCGGCCGTTCAGTGGCAAGAGGCTGCGACAGTTAGTGTCGAGGATGATGTGGATCGGCCTTCGCACCCGCGAAGGATGTCCCGCGGCGCGGAATCACGTTCCGACAGCAGGCTGCCGCCCCAAAAACAGCCGCCCTCAGGCGACTGCGCGAGCTTTCGCAACCAGTGCAACCAGCACCTTCCGGGCTTCCCCGCCGGCCACCAGCGGCTGGTCGAAGGCGAGCCGGGCCACCTGCCCACGCTGCCGGAGATCCATGCCTTCCGGATCGATCCCGGTCATGCGCCAATCCTGGCCGTCCAGACCGAGAAGCTTGCTGGCGTAGAGCTGAACGGCGTCCGAATGGTCTTCGTTCATGTGTGTCACGATACCCGTCTCGGCTTCGGCCAGCCCCGGCGCTTCGGGCGAGGCCAGTTCCGCCCGGTCGATCCAGCGGATCTTGCCGAACCCGGCAACCAGATGGGTGCGTTCCACCGCAACGCGGTAGAAATGGAAGTCCTTGAAGCCCGCATACATCGAAGCGTCCGGATGCCGCGCCAGAAAGCGCGCCTTCAATCGCTCGGCGGTCGTGCGCTCGGCGCGCCCCAGCACCGTGACACGGGCGCCGGTCAGCGGCTGGTCCAGGCCCGCCGTGCCGTCGAACAGCAGGGAAACCCGGCCATCGGCCTGAATCGCCTTGGTATGCTCGGCAAGATCGCTCAACAACAAGATGGGTGACAGGTCATGGTCGACCGCCACTAGGACCAGCGAAGCGTAGGGCCAGGCCCCGGTTTCGCACGGTAGGGCGCTGGCCAGGGCGGCGCGGTCGAGGCCGCGAAGTAGATCGCGCACAGAGCGCGGCATGTCGTCTTGGGTCATTTTCGGTTCAAAAAAGCCGCAATTGTTCGCTTGAGGATTACGGGCCGGGGAAGCGGCGGCGGCGGCCCGGTCTGTGATAGCATGGTCTACTGTCCGTTGTCCGCTGTGCCCCTGCAGGAGAAGCCAAGCCGTGCGCAAGAACATCGCCCTCGTCGACGACGACCGTAACATCCTCACTTCCGTGTCGATGCTGCTCGAAGCCGAAGGGTTCCAGATCAAGACCTACAATGACGGCGCTTCGGCGCTCGAGGGGCTGAACCAGTCGCCACCCGACCTCGCGATCTTCGACATCAAGATGCCGAGGATGGACGGGATGGAGCTCCTGAACCGCATCCGCAAGACGCAGCAGTTTCCGGTCATCTTCCTCACCTCCAAGGACGAAGAGATCGACGAGGTGCTGGGTCTGCGCATGGGCGCTGACGATTTCATCCGCAAGCCCTTCTCGCAGCGGCTGCTGCTAGAGCGTATCCGCGCCGTGCTGCGCCGCGGCGACGTCGGAGGCGGCAAGGGCGAAGCCGCCGCCGAGCGCATCGTGCGCGGTGAGCTCGTGCTCGATCCGAGCCGTCACCAATGCACCTGGAAGGGCAAGGAGGTGCATCTCACGGTCACCGAATTCCTGTTGCTCAAGTCGCTCGCCGAGCGGCCAGGCCACGTGAAGAACCGCGATCAGCTGATGGACGCGGCCTATGGCGAAACGATCTACGTCGACGACCGCACGATCGACAGCCATATCAAGCGCGTCCGCCGCAAGTTCCGCGAAGTCGACGGCGAGTTCGAGCAGATCGAAACGCTCTATGGCATCGGATATCGATACCGCGACGCCTGAGCCGCGTTCGCGTCCGCTGGGACGCCAGAGCTTCGGTGCGAGGGTCGTGGCAGCACTGCGCCGGCTGTTTCCCGGCGTGCGCCGCCATGCGAACGCGCCTGCGGGGACGGCCGATTCGCCGTCGCTGCTGCGGCGCCGGCGCAGCACCGATCGCAGCCACTCGCCGCTCACCCGCCGCATTCTGCTGCTGAACTTGATTCCGGTCGCGCTGCTGACCCTGGGCGCCGTCTATCTCAGCGACTACGAAGAAGAACTGATCGACGCCGAACTCGCTTCGCTGCTCGTCCAGGGCGAGATGGTCGCCGCCGGCATCGGCGAGGTAGCGGTGGTCGGTGGCGAGACCACGGTCAACCGTATGGATGCCGATGCCGCGCGTCAGCTGCTCACGCGTCTGGTCCGCCCCACCGGCGTGCGGGCGCGACTGTTCAGCGAGACCGGCGAACTTCTGGGTGATTCGGCCGTGCTGAGCGAGCTCGGTCGCATCCACGTCGTGCCCCTGCCGCCCCCCGAGACTCCCAACGCAGGCAAGCCCGAAGTAGAATTGCAGTGGAGCGACCGGGTTGGAGACTGGGTCGGCCGCCAGCTTTCGCGCGTCGACCGCTTTCCAGAATATGTCGACCGGCCGGCCCCGACCCTGCGCGACTTTCCCGAGGCGGCCAGCGCGTTGCGCGGCTTCAATGCGTCGGCCGTGCGCAGCGCTCCCGACGGCCGCCTGATCCTGAGCGCCGCTGTGCCGGTGCAGCGCTACAAGCAGGTGCTGGGCTCCGTACTGCTGACACGCGATAACCGGGCCATCGCCGCCTCGTTGCGCGAAGTGCGCTACGACATGCTGACCATCGCCGCTGCAGCGCTCGGCATCACGGTCCTGTTGTCGCTCTATCTCGCCGGCACCATCACCCAGCCGATCGTGCGGCTGGCGCGTGCGGCCGACGAAGTGCGGCTGGCACGCGAAAGCCGGCCGGCGATTCCCGATCTCGGCAAGCGCGGCGACGAGATCGGCGACTTGAACGATGCCTTGCGCTCGATGACCGAAGCGCTGTGGCTGCGCATCAATACCATCGAGAGTTTCGCTGCCGACGTGGCCCATGAACTCAAGAATCCCCTGACCTCGCTGCGATCGGCTATCGAGATGGCGGCACGGCCCGATCTCGACCACGAGCGTCGCAACAAGCTGATGGCCATCGTGATGGACGACATCAACCGGCTGAACCGGCTGATCTCCGACATCTCCGACGCTTCGCGCCTCGATGCCGAACTGATGCGCGGCGAAGTGAAGCCCGTCGATCTCGAGGCACTACTGCGCGACATGGTCCATCACCAGGCGGTTACGGCCAACCAGAAGTCCGGCGTCGAGATCGAATTCCGCGTCGCCACCAATCCGCCCTTTGCGGCGCACGGTCACGATGGCCGATATGGTCAGGTGTTCCGCAACGTCATCGACAACGCCTTGTCGTTCAGTCCGCCGGGCACACGCATCCTGGTCGAGCTCAGCCGCGAGCCGCGCAACGGGCCGTTCGTCGTCACCATCGACGACGAGGGACAGGGCATCCCCGAGGACAATCTCGAATCGATCTTCCAGCGGTTCTATTCGGAACGTCCCACCGAACATTTCGGCCAGCATTCCGGCCTCGGCCTCTCGATCTGCCGCCAGATCATGGAAACCTATGGCGGTTCGATCACGGCTTCCAACCGGCACGCACCCGACGGCAAGGTGCTGGGTGCGCGCTTCACCATCCGCGTGCCGGCCGCGACCGGCCGCAAATGACGACCCTCGTCCACGCGACCTGCGTTGCGCTGAAGACAAACGGACGGGCCTGGAAGGCCTTGCTGTTGCGTGGTCCCTCCGGCGCCGGCAAGTCAGATCTCGCGGCACGCCTGATCGAGACCGGGGCGCGGCTCGTGGCAGACGATCAGACAAGGCTCGCACGGCAGGGAAATCGGCTGATCGCGACCTGCCCCAGGACCCTGGCGGGGCTCCTCGAAGTGCGCGGCGTCGGCATCGTGAAACTTAGCCGCACTCAACTCCTTCCGCGCGCCAGCGTCGCCCTGATTGTCGACCTCGTGCCGCCGCAGCGCATCGAGCGCCTTCCCGAACCGGCGCGCGAAGCAATGCTGGGCATCGACCTGCCAGTGCTGGCGCTGACACCCTTCGAGGCATCGGCCAGCGCCAAGTTGCGCCTTGCCCTGGCGCAAATCGCGACGGCATGATCGCCGCCGCGTTCCATGCCCGACACCAGCCCCTCGCCAACTTCGCCCAAGACGCAAGCCACGCGCCGGCCGTTCGTCGTCGTCTCCGGCCTGTCCGGTGCCGGACGCGTGACGGCGCTGAGCGCGCTGGCCGACATGGGCTACGTCGCCGTCGACAATATTCCGCTCACCCTGCTCGACGACCTCGTTCAGTCGACGACAGGAAAGCCAGGCGAGCAGGCGCCTCCGCTGGCCTTCGGCATCGACACGCGCACCTTCGGCTTCGATCCCCGTGCCCTGCTTCGACGGGTGCGCGAATTCAAGGAACATCACGGCCTCACCGTTCAGCTGCTCTTCCTCGAAGCCGACACCGAGACGCTGCAACGCCGCTACACCGAGTCGCGCAGACCGCATCCTCTCGTGCCGGATCGTCCCGTGGTCGACGGCATAATCGAGGAGCGGCGGCAGATCGGCTTCCTGCGCGACCATGCCGACGTCAGGATCGATACGTCGAGCCTGTCGCCGCATCGTCTCAAGCAGATCCTCGCTGGGCATTTCGCGCTGGGCGTTGCCGCGGGTGTGCGCATATCGGTGATGTCGTTCTCATTCCGCCGTGGATTGCCGCGCGAGGCCGACCTAGTGTTCGACGCGCGCTTCCTGAAGAATCCGCACTATGAGCCGACGCTCAAGCCGCTGACCGGCCGCGATCCTGCGGTCGCCGCGTTCGTTGCCACCGATCCCGACTACCGGCCATTCGTGGATAGGCTTCAGGGATTGATCGGGCCGCTGCTGCCCCGTTTCGACGCCGAGGGCAAGAGCTATTTGACCATTGCGGTGGGGTGCACAGGGGGGAGGCATCGCTCCGTTGCGCTCGCCGAGGAGCTTGCAGAGTGGTTGCGAAGGTCCGGCCGCTCGGTCACTCTCTTACACCGGGATGCCGAAAGAGCCGAAGAGGCCGGCGGCGCAGGGTGAGCAGATAAAATGATCGGTATCGTACTGGTGACTCACGGCAATCTGGCGCAAGAATTTCTTGCCGCGCTGGAGCATGTCGTTGGTCCGCAGCAATGCGTCGCCACCGTTTGCATCGGTGCCGACGACGACATGGAAAAACGGCGCAGCGAAATCCTCGAACGAGCGAAGGCCTGCGACACCGGCGATGGTGTGATCGTGCTTACCGACATGTTCGGTGGCACGCCCTCGAACCTCGCCATCTCGATCATGGAGCAGGCGCGCATCGAAGTACTGGCTGGCGTCAACCTGCCGATGCTGGTCAAGCTCGCCAGCGTGCGCACCCGGCCGATTGCCGAAGCCGTGCGCATGGCGCAGGAAGCCGGCCGCAAGTACATCACCGTCGCTTCTCGTATTTTGGCCAAGGAAGCTTCGTGAGCGATACCTCGGGTACGAGTACGGACGCCGCCATCGGCGCCTTGAAACGATACTTGGCGATCGCCAACAAGCGCGGCCTGCATGCCCGCGCGGCAGCCAAGTTCGTGCGCACTGCCGGTCAATTCGATGCCGTCGTGCGTGTTTCCTTCAAGGGTCAGGAAGTTTCCGGCCTCTCGATCATGGGGCTGATGATGCTGGCCGCGGGTATCGGCAGCCAGATCGAGCTTGCCTGTTCCGGCCGCCAGGCCAGCGACGCCATGGCCGCCCTGTCCGCGCTCGTCGAAAGCAAGTTCGGCGAAGAATAGACAGATTGCCGGCCCCATGCATAAAGGGCCGGGTATATCGACATAAATTCTTGCTTATATGTTGATGGCGCGCGTTGAGGGGCTGTCGGGCCGCTGATATGACACGCTCGCTTTTCGCATCGCCCCCTCCCCATTTCCCTTACCAGGAGCGCCAAATGGCCCAGGATTACATCGTCAAGGATATCGGGCTCGCCGATTGGGGCCGCAAGGAACTCGACATGGCCGAGACCGAGATGCCGGGCCTCATGTCGATCCGCAAGGAATACGGCCCCAAGAAGCCGCTGAAGGGTGCGCGCATCGCGGGCTCGCTGCACATGACCATCCAGACGGGCGTGCTGATCGAGACGCTGAAGGCGCTGGGCGCCGACGTACGTTGGGCCTCGTGCAACATCTACTCGACGCAGGACCATGCCGCGGCCGCCATCGCCAAGGCCGGCACGCCGGTCTTTGCGATCAAGGGCGAGAGCCTCGAGGAATATTGGGATTACACCCATAAGATCTTCGAATGGGGTGACGGCGGCGAGCCGAACATGATCCTCGACGACGGCGGCGACGCGACCCTGCTGGTCCATCTCGGCGCGCGCGCGGAGAAGGATCCGTCGCTGGTCTCCAAGCCGACCAACGAGGAGGAGGAAGTCCTCTACAAGGCGATCCTCAAGACCAACAAGGAGAAGCCCGGCTGGTACGCCAAGCTCGGCGCCTCGATCAAGGGCGTCACCGAGGAGACGACCACGGGCGTGCACCGCCTCTACAACATGGCGAAGGAAGGCAAGCTCCTGTGGCCGGCCATCAACGTCAACGACTCGGTGACCAAGTCGAAGTTCGACAATCTCTATGGCTGCCGTGAGTCGCTGGTCGACGGCATCCGCCGCGGCACCGACGTGATGATGTCGGGCAAAGTCGCGATGGTCGCGGGCTTCGGCGACGTCGGTAAGGGCTCGGCCGCCTCGCTGCGCCAGGCCGGCTGCCGCGTCATGGTCTCCGAGGTCGATCCGATCTGCGCCCTGCAGGCGGCGATGGAAGGCTACGAGGTCGTCACGATGGAAGAGGCGGCCCCCAAGGCCGACATCTTCGTCACCGCCACCGGCAACGTCGACGTGCTGACGCTCGACCACATGAAGGCGATGAAGCACCGCGCCATCATCTGCAACATCGGCCACTTCGACAGCGAGATCCAGATCGCCAGCCTGCGTAACTTCAAGTGGCACAACGTGAAGCCGCAGGTCGACGAGGTCGAGTTCCCCGATGGCAAGCGCATCATCGTGCTGTCGGAAGGTCGCCTGGTGAACCTCGGCAACGCCACCGGCCATCCGAGCTTCGTGATGTCGGCCTCGTTCTCGAACCAGACCCTGGCCCAGGTCGAGATCTGGACCAACCCGGGCAAGTACGAGAAGCAGGTCTACACGCTGCCCAAGTTCCTCGACGAGAAGGTCGCGGCACTCCATCTCGAGAAGGTCGGCGCTAAGCTCACCAAGCTCCGTCCGGACCAGGCCAAGTACATCGGCGTGCCCGAGGCCGGCCCGTTCAAGGGCGACCTCTACCGCTACTAGCCTTCTAACTGCCCACAGGGGCGTACATGCTAAAAGTCGGCATCGAAAGATGCCGACTT
>CALROF020000222.1:0-10869 GCA_943369775.1 Reyranella massiliensis 521 | reverse complement strand
TCAAATCGGAGTTCGAGCACGATCTTCTATCGGCGATCCGCGACATCGCGGGCTGCTCGACCCTGGCGATGAACCCCTACCTCATCAACACCGAGGCGGTGGCCGCCGCGTTCGGCACGCGGCCGTCGGTGCTGTCGCTGGAGCGTACGGACTTCGTGACGACGCGGCCCGCGATCCATCGCGAGCACATCGCGAACCCTCAGGAGCCGCGGCTCGCCCATGTCGATCTCGCCGTCAGCGGCGACAGCGCGGGCGTGGCCATCGGCTATGTCGAGCGCTTCGTCGACGTGCGACGCTCGGGCACCACGACAGAACGCCTGCCGAAGATCGTCTTCGACCTCGTGCTGGAGGTGAAGCCGCCGCGCAACGGCGAGATCGAGTTCGAGAGCCTGCGCCGCCTGTTCTACGGCCTGCGCGAGGCCGGCATGAACCTGAAGTGGATCAGCTTCGACACCTATCAGTCGAGGGACAGCATCCAGCTCCTGCGCCAGCAGGGCTTCGTCACCGGCACGCAATCCATGGACGCCGACTCCACGGCCTACGACGTCGCCAAGACCGCGCTCTACGACGGCCGGGTCGCCGCCCCGCGCCACGAACACGCGCGCACCGAACTGATCCGCCTCGAACGCGATCCCAAGACCGGCCGCATCGACCACCCCGCCGGCTTCTCAAAAGACTGTGCCGACGCCATGGCCGGCGTCATCTACGGCCTCACGTATAGACGCGACACCTGGGCCCGCCACGGCGAATCCATGGCCACCATCCTGCAATCGATTGCACAGAGGCTCGAGACGAAGGACGCGAAGTCCGAAACCGCACGAGCCGCCGGGCAGGGACGGCATTTGTCCTCATCCTGAGGAGGCCCGAAGGGCCGTCTCGAAGGATGGGAACGAGCACCTTGTACGCCTTGGCACAGCGTAGGGCACTTTGAACCAAAGCATGTATCAGCTGCCAAAGCAGTAACCGTTCCGTTTGACGCCTTTCCTGTCGGATGCTCTCTTTGCGTGCATAAGAGGTGTGGGGGATCTATCGAATGGAAGAGCCGAACGATGGCAGGGTCTTTACGGCCATTCGTATTCGTTACGATGGTGTCGACGCCAGTCATCACCAAATCGATCTTCATCAGCTAGGACAATCATTGCAGGGCGCCGCCTGGCTAATAGCCGTTTCCAGCCACATTGCACTACGTGAAGAATACATTTCGCGAACACCTGCAATGGCGGTGCGCGTACTAGCGGAGCCACCTCGGGCACATTGTTTTGATGTGAATGCAGTCATTTACTGGTCAATGGCAGCGCTGCCCATCGTAAAGGCCGCGGCACCCAAGGCTGTGGAGGCAATAGTGACCTACTTCATCAAGACATTCGCCAAGCCTAGCGAAGCGTCCAAGGCGCTGGATGTAGCAAGCCAAGCTGTCGAAGCCCTGCGACAGGTGTCAATGAAGACGATAGAGAGCGGCGACAAACACGCTGCGAATTTACGTGATGTGTTGATGATCGCTGCGCAAGACCAACGCCCAGCACTACGAAACTTCTCGGCCCCCATTGGCGCATCGGCGTCGACGGCGACCATTGGTGATCCTCAAACGGCGTATCCCATCGATGTGGCCGCGCGGCAGCTGATTGATGCGGAACCAAAAGTAACATACGGGCTCACGCAGCCCTTTACCGTGTTCATTTCGGAGCTGGATACCCAAACGGGTCACGGGAAAGTGGCAATCAAGGGGGCGGAAGAGGGAAAGCGCTTCCCTTGCGTGATCGGTGATCCGGTCGTGAAGGAGGCCCGTAGCGCTTATTCTTCCGCTCTTGATGCGCAAAGATGGCTCACGGTTTCTGCAAAACCACATCTGAATATCAACGGCGATATTGAGCGTCTCACGATCCTTGATACCGTTAATAACTAGCGGAGCAGACCAAGATGGGGTCTCCTTAGCAAGCGGCTGAAATCAGCTTAGCTTTGCGAATCCGGACTCATGACGAAGAGGCGAGCATGAGAAGGATCGTCGGCACGTTGTTATCGGCCATCGTCATGGCCGTGCTGCTCGCGGCGGCGCCGGAAGCGGCGGCAGAGACGGTCCGGTTTCCTGTGGCGACGAGTCCGCCGACGCCGTTGCAGGAGCGGCTCGCGCGCGAGCGTGGGCAGCCGCTCGCCGCCCAGTCGCCCGCCATCGAGTTGACCGGCGAGCTTTATCGTCCGGCCGGCGCGGGGCCTTTTCCGGCCGTGGTGTCGTTGCATGGATGTGCGGGCCAGCCGTCCGGCGCGGTCGTGGATGCCGCCGGCGCGGCTTACGTCGCTCTCGGCTATGCGCTGCTGGTCGTCGACAGCTTCGGTCCACGCGGCGTCACGCAGCGCTGCGCGACCGAATCCGGCGCTCCGGCGGACCGGATCATGGATGCCTATGGTGCTTTGCTCTATCTCGCGGGCCTTCCATTCATCGACCCCGACAGGATCGCCGTCGTTGGCTATTCGCAGGGCGCCGATACGGCACTCGGGGCGGTCAAGCGGGGCGGCATCGAAACGCAGTTCGACCGGAAGTTCCGCGCCGCCATCGCCTATTTTCCCTATTGCGTCGCCTCCTATGGCGCCGTGTCGGTGCCGGCCGTCATCCTGATCGGCGAACTCGACGAGGCGACGCCGGCGCGCGCCTGCCGGGACATGATGGCCAAGCGGAGCGGCGAGGGCGCGCCGCTGCGGCTCGTGGTCTATCCCGGCGCGCATCATGCGTTCACCAGCTCCCGCCTGCGCGACAAACCGGAAACGACCTACGGCTACCGCAACGAATATAACGAGGCCGCGGCGCGGGCCGCCTGGGACGAAGAGCGTGCCGCTTTGCGCGCGGCCTTCGGGCGTTAGTTTTCCTGCCGTCCGGCCGTGCAATCGATTGCACGGGCGACGCCTACGCCGCCTTGTCGATCCTTAGCCTGACCTGAAGGTGTGCGCGATCTGCCAGGTCGATCAGCGCGTCGAGGCTGAACTTTTCGATGCGGCCGCGCAGCAGATCGTTCAGGCGCGGCTGCGTGACCTGCAACCGTCGTGCCGCCTCGGCCTGCGTCACCTTCCAGCCGGCGATGCGCTGGCGGAGCGCGATCAGCAGGTCTGACCGCATCGTCATACTGGCCGCCACCGCCGGCGTGTCCTCCAGCGCGTCCCACACATTGGCGAAGCGCTGGCGCTTCAACTTGGGCTTCATCTCCATCCTCTCGTCACAGCAGGCGCAGTCTCAGCGCCGCCGCGTCCAGTTCCCGTTTCGCCGTCGCCTGCGTCTTCTTCCGGAAGGCGTGCAGCACATAGACGGCATCGGCCCGCGTCGCGACGTAGAGCACCCGAAACGCGCCGCTCCCGTCGCGAAGGCGAATCTCGCGAACGCCCGGGCCGACGCTCTTCATGGGCTTCCAGTCCGTCGGATCGAGGCCATGTTGAACCTGTCGAAGCTCGAAGCCAGCCTGCCGGCGCACTCTCTCCGGAAACTCCCGAACCCTGTCGAGCGAATCGCCCAGGAAGACGACAGGCTTCATGCGCTCCTGCCGTTTATATCAAAATGGATATAGAGAGACAATTTGTCATTCGAGGAGAAATATGGATGCGTCGGAAATAAGTAAAGCAACCATAAGTAGCAAGGCATGAAGCGCCGTCGAGCGCAGGCAGTGCGAGCTTCGGCTTCTGCTCATCCGCAGGGCACGAAGTCACCCCTTCCGTGCCGCCTCGAACACCGCCAGCTGCGCCGCGAAGGCTCGCTTGTAGGCAGGGCGCGCGACGCCGCGGGCGATGTAGGCGGGGAGGTTGGGCGTGGCGTCGAGCAGGCCGGAGCTTTCCAGGCGGCGCAGCACCGTCACCATCAGCAGGTCGCCGGCGCTGAAATCGCCGTCGAGCCAGTCGGCATCGCCCAGCCGCCGCGAGAGCTGGTCGAGCCGGGTGCGGATGCGCTCCTCCAGGATCGGCCGGCGCGCCTCGAACCAGTCCTTGTCGCGCTCCACGTAGCTGGCCATCTCGCGCTCGACGATGGGCGGCTCCACCGTGCTGAGCGCGGCGAACATCCAGGCGATGGCGCGTGCCCGGCCATTGGCGTCGGCCGGCAGCAGGCCCGGACGGCGCTCCGCGATCTGCAGCACGATGGCGCCGGACTCGAACAGCGCGAGGTCGCCTTCCTCGTAGGTCGGGATCTGGCCGAACGGCTGAAGCGCCAGGTGCGCGGGCTTCTTCATCGCCTTGAACGAGACGAGGCGGACGTCGTAGGGCTGGCCGGTTTCTTCGAGCGCCCAGCGCACGCGCATGTCCCGCGCCAGCCCCCGGCCGCGATCCGGCGACGCTGCGAAGGCGGTGATCGTGATCGTCATCGTCATCGTCGTTCTCCCTGGTGTGCTCCGGGGCGTGTCTGTCTGGAAGACGGGTGAGCAGGTGCGATTCCGACATCTTCCACCTCCTCATTCAAATGGGGAGGTGCCCCGAAGGGGCGGAGAGGTCACGCCGCGGATGACGGGGGGAATCACAGATATCGCTTGTCTAGTTGCCCGTGGCACACCAAGTCTCTATCGGTAGACCGGGTCCCGCCATCGTAAGGAAGTCGATGGCGTAAACGCTGGTTGGATCGGCCTGTCTGTCGTTTCCGGCGTCCAGCCTCCCGGCTCCTGCTTCCCGTCTTTCAGTCCAACAAGGAACAAGAACATGTCAGCGAAGGAAGTACGCTTCGGCGGCGATGCCCGCACCCGCATGATCCGCGGCGTCGATGTCCTGGCCGATTCGGTCAAGGTGACGCTCGGGCCGAAGGGGCGCAACGTCGTGCTCGACAGGTCCTACGGCGCGCCGCGCATCACCAAGGACGGCGTCACCGTCGCCAAAGAGATCGAGCTTTCCGACAAGTTCGAGAACATGGGCGCCCAGCTCGTGCGCGAGGTGGCGACGCGGACGTCCGATACGGCGGGCGACGGCACCACGACGGCGACCGTGCTCGCCCAGGCCATCGTCCGCGAAGGTGCCAAGTCGGTGGCCGCGGGCATGAACCCGATGGACCTCAAGCGCGGCATCGATCTCGCCGCCGACATGGTGATGGAGGAGCTGAAGACGCGCTCGCGCAAGGTCTCGACCAACGAGGAGATCGCCCAGGTCGGCACCGTTTCGGCCAACGGCGACAAGGCGATCGGCGCCATGATTGCCAAGGCGATGGACAAGGTCGGCACCAGCGGCGTGATCACCGTCGAGGAGGCCAAGAGCCTCGACACCGAACTGTCGATCGTCGAGGGCATGCAGTTCGACCGCGGCTATCTCTCGCCGTACTTCGTCACCAACCCGGAAAAGATGATCGTGGAGCTGGAGTCGCCCTACATCCTGATCCACGAAAAGAAGTTGTCCGGCCTGCAGCCGCTGCTGCCGCTGCTCGAACTCGTCGTGCAATCGGGTCGGCCGCTGCTGATCATCGCCGAGGAGATCGAGGGCGAGGCGCTGGCCACCCTGGTGGTGAACAAGCTGCGCGGCGGGCTGAAGGTGGCGGCCGTGAAGGCGCCGGGCTTCGGCGACCGTCGCAAGGCCATGCTGGAGGACATCGCGATCCTGACGGCGGGCCGCGAGATCAGCGAGGATCTCGGCATCAAGCTCGAGAACGTGACCCTCGACATGCTGGGCACCGCCAAGAAGGTCCATATCGACAAGGACAACACCACGATCATCGACGGGGCGGGCAAGAAGAAGGACATCGAGAGCCGGGTCGGCCAGATCAAGGCGCAGATCGAGGAGACCAGCTCGGACTACGACCGCGAGAAGCTGCAGGAGCGGCTGGCCAAGCTCGCGGGCGGCGTCGCCATCATCAAGGTGGGCGGCGCGACCGAGATCGAGGTCAAGGAGAAGAAGGATAGGGTCGAGGACGCCATGCACGCGACCAAGGCCGCGGTCGAGGAGGGCGTGGTGGCCGGCGGCGGTGCCGCGCTGCTCTATGCCACGCGCGTGCTGGAAGGTAAGCGTGGCGGCAACCACGACCAGCAGGTCGGCATCGACATCGTGCGCCGCGCGCTGCAGGCGCCGGTCCGCCAGATCGCCGCGAATGCCGGCTTCGACGGCGCCGTGGTCGCGGGCCACATGCTCGAACAGAAGGACCATGCCTACGGCTTCGACGCCCAGAAGGGCGAATACGTGAACATGATCAAGGCGGGCGTCATCGACCCCACCAAGGTCGTGCGCACGGCGCTCCAGGGCGCAGTGTCGGTGGCGGGCCTGCTGATCACCACCGAAGCGATGGTGGTCGACGTGCCCAAGGCCGACAACGGCATGCCCGCGATGCCGGGCGGCGGCATGGGCGGCATGGGCGGCGGGATGGGCTTCTAGGCACGCGCCTTACACGCAGGAGGTCGTCATGACCTTGCGACCGGAATACACGCTCGGTCACTCGCCCTACAACGCGTTCCTCTTCGCCACGGTCGGCGAAGAGAAAGAGGGCGTGCCGCTCTCGGTGTTCAGCGCCCTCACGCGATTGGGCTTCGATCCGTGGCACGAGGCGGCGCGGCTGACGGCATTGCCGCGCGAGACCGCGGCGCGGGCCTTCGCCGTCACCATCGCGATGCTGCCCGAAGGCGACTGGGACGCTGCCGACTCGGAAGCGATCGCCGCGCGCCTGGTGAACTGGCTGCCGATGTCACGGGCCGCGCCGGCCATTCCCGTGCTAGAGTCGGACGACAAGAAGCAAGCGGAAGGGACGGCGATGAACGGTGGATCGAGGATCGGGATGATGCTGGCCTTTGGCGTGCTTGCCGTGGCCGTGTTCCTTTTCGTGAAGGACGTGACGACCGACAACAATCTCGAAAGCGGTCGCGGCTCGGCGCTCCAGATGCACGGCGTGTCGCTGCAGCATTACGGGGCGGCGCGCACCTGAGTTCGAATTCGCTAGGTCCGGCTCCCTAAACCGAACTCCCTAAGCTCAACTCCCTGAGTTGCGGCCGCGTCTCGGCGCTGGCTGTTTTCCAATCGTGTCGCTATGTTGCCGACCGTACGGGGTGTGGGCAGTCTCGTTCGACCGGTGCAACCGGGACGGGCAGGGACTGGAGAGTTGGGGGCTATGAGCAAGAAATCGGATACTACCGGCACCGGCCGCACGCCGGGTTCGCAGGCGTCGCGTCGTGGTGTGCTTCGCGCTGGCCTCGCGGCCGGCACCGTCGCTCTTGGTGGCGGCACCGCGCTGGCGCAGACCACCGGTCCGCAACCCGGCGGCGCCCACGCGGGTCACGCCGGCCACGCGGCGCCCGCGGGCCCCGCGTCCGTCACGCCGGCATCGCCATCCGTCCATGTCGGCCACGCCCACATGGCCGAAATCGGCGTGGCGCCCAGCACGGCGCCGCCGCCGCTCGACCAGCCGCTGATCGAGCCCGAGATCCGCCGCTCGCAAAACGGCGTGCTCAACACCAGCATTCGCTGCGCCTACACCTGGCGCAACATCGGCGCCCGGCGGCTCTACCTGCGCAGCTACGAAGGCGGCTTGGCGCCGACGCTCCGCATGAAGCCCGGCGAGACGCTGAAGGTCCGGCTGGACAACGACCTGCCGCCCAACCGCGACTTGATGCCCAGGGACATCACGCGGCCGCACCAGTTCAACAACACGAACTTCCATTTCCACGGCGCGCATTGCAGCCCGAGCGGCATTGCCGACAACGTCATGCGCACCATGTTGCCGGGCAAGTCCTACGACGTCGAGATCGCGCTGCCCAAGGACCATACGCGCGGCACCTACTGGTATCACCCGCATCATCACGGCTCGGCCGACGTCCAGGTGGCGAGCGGCATGGTCGGTGCCATCGTCGTCGAAGGCGATTTTGCCGAGGTGCCGGAGATCGTGGCGGCGCGCGAGCGGGTCATGCTGCTGTCGCAGGTCGTGTTCGACGCCTTCGGGATGATCGAGAATTTCGGCAGCACGCTCTTTCCCGAGGACGCCACGCGCTTCCTCGCGATCAACGGCCAGCGCCGCCCGACCATCGCCATGCGACCGGGCGAGGTGCAGCGCTGGCGCGTGGTCGGCTCGCAGTATCAGGACAACATCCTGATGGAGCTGGCCGGGCACCGGCTGAACGTCATCGCCTACGACGGCATCCCGCTCACGTCGATGCAGGAGAAGAAGCAGCTCCTGATGGCGCCGGGCCAGCGCGCCGACGTGTTGGTGCAGGCTGGCGCCGCGGGCACCTACGAGCTGAATGCCATGCCGTACAACCAGGGCCATCCGTCGCCCAGCGGGCCGCTGGCGCGGGTCGTGGTCTCGGGCGAGCCGATGGCGATGAAGCTGCCGGCCGCGCTGCCCTCCAAGCCACCGTTCGAGACGATCCGCGACGAGGAGATCACCGGCCGGCGCACGCTCGTCTTCTCGGGCGCGGGCGATCCACCGGGCAACGACCCCGGCGCGCACTGGCAGGAATTCACCACGCTCATCGATGGCAAGACCTTCGACCCGTCGCGCATCGACCAGCGGGTGAAGCTGGGCGCCGTGGAGGAGTGGACGATCCGCAACATCCACCAACACGACGACCATGTGTTCCACATCCACATCAACCCGTTCCAGGTGACGGAGATCGACGGCAAGCGGCCGGACGACCTCACCTGGCGCGACACGGTGACGGTGACGCGCGCCGGCGGCACCACGGTGTTCCGCTCGCGCTTCCTCGACTACACCGGCATCTTCATGCTGCACTGTCACATGATGAACCACGAGGAGATGGGCATGATGCAGACGGTCGAGGTCTACAAGGACTGACCGCCTGCTGCAGTCATCCCGCAGCGGTTGCCTGAAAGATGGGCAGGCGGCGACACGCCGCTTGCCTTCGGTCGTCCGCCCGCGCACAAACGGCCCCATGGCTCTCGTGCTCACCTTGAAGCAAGGCGAAGACTTCTACGTCGACAAGGACCAGTACTTCCTGCGCGAGATCGTGTCGGAGGGGAGTGTCCGCGTCTCGCGGGCGCGGGACGGCGCGGCCTTCGACGTCGACGACCAGAAGAAGACCAAGGTCGACGAGGGCGTGTTCCTGCAGATCGGCGACCACATGACCACCAAGGCCTGCCGCCTGATGATCGACGCCCCGCGCCAGCTCCTGATCGTCACCGGCGCCAAGAAACGCAACCCGCCCGCCTCGATAACATCGCGTCGGTGACACAACACCGGCGACACAACGCCGGTGATGAATGGGAGTCCTCTTTGTTGTCTGCGCGCGCTCGACCACGAGCCGCGCCCCGGAAGGAAGTTGTTCAGATGCTTACCAAACGCGACCTGCTTTGTTCGGCGGCGATGGCCGCATTCGCCGCCACGACGGCGAAGTCCATTCCCGCCCTTGCGCAGAACAAGGCCGAATGGCCCAGCCTGCCGGAGGCCAAGGACATCGCCGAGGAAGGCTTCATCTACGGCCTGCCGCTCGTGATGAACTATGCGGTCATGCAGGAGTTCGCCGTCGACAGGAACTCGGGGCAGTTCAAGGCGCCGTTCAACGAAATCAACAACACGCACAGTGTCGCCACTCCGGCGGACACGGCAGTCATCACGCCGAACAGCGACACGCCTTACTCGATTCTCTGGCTGGACCTGCGCGCCGAGCCGATGGTCGTCTCGGTGCCGGCGATCGCAAAGGACCGCTACTACTCGGTCCAGCTCGTCGACGGCAACACCTACAATTTCGGCTATATCGGCACGCGCGCCACGGGGACCGAGCCGGGCGACTATCTGGTGGTCGGCCCCGACTGGAAAGGCGAGACGCCCGCAGCGTCGACCGGACTGAAGAAGGTCTTCCGGTCGACGACGCCGTTCGCGTTCGCGCTTTTCCGCACCCAGCTCTTCAACCCCGGCGACATGCCGAACGTCGAGAAGATCCAGGCCGGCTACAAGGCGCAGTCGCTGTCCGCTTTCCTCAAGCAGCCCGCCCCGGCTGCCGCGCCCAAGATCGATTTCCTTCCTGCCACCACGGCCGGGATCAAGGAGAACTTCTTCCAGTATCTCGACGCGGCCCTGCAATTCGTCCCGGAGACGGCGAGGGACAAGGCGGTTCGCGCGAAACTCGCGAAGATCGGCATCGGCCCCGGCAAGACCTTCGCGTTCAAGGATCTGCCGCTCGAACACAAGGCGGCGATCCTGGTGGCCATGAAGCAGGGCGACGACAAGGTCGACAAATGGCTGGCCAATGGAAACAAGAGCATCAACGGCTGGAACGTCGGTGCGTTCTTCGGTGACGAGGCTTTCTACAACGGTGACTGGTTGATGCGGGCCGGCGCTGCCAAGGGCGGCCTCTATGGCAACGACGCCGTGGAAGCCATGTATCCCTATACCCGGATCGACGCGGCCGGCGCGCCGCTCGACGGCAGCAAGCACAAGTACACCATCACCTTCGCGCCCGGCCAGTTGCCGCCGGTGAATGCGTTCTGGTCCGTGACGATGTACGACGGCAAGAGCCAGTTCCTGGTCAAGAACCCGATCAACCGCTACCTCATCAACTCGCCGATGCTGTCGGCGATGAAGAAGGACGCGGACGGCTCGCTGACGCTGTACATCCAGAAGGACAGCCCCGGCGCGGACAAGGAAGCCAACTGGCTTCCGGCGCCGAACGACACGATCTATCTCGTGATGCGCCTGTACTGGCCGAAGCCTGCGCCACCGTCGATCCTGCCGGCGGGCAACGGGACATGGCAGCCACCCGGCGTGAAGCAGGTCTCGTAAGAGACGCAGCGCTCGACCCTCACGGGCTGCTCGTCACCGGTGTGGCAACCGGCATGAGATCCTTCGCTACGCTCAGGATGACAAGTTTGGAACCCTCATCCTGAGGAGCGCTCCACAGGAGCGCGTCTCGAAGGATGGGCCTCAGGCACGGTGCTCGTTCCCACCCTTCGATACGCCACGCTCCGCGCGGCTCCTCAGGGTGAGGG
>CALROF020000221.1:0-10886 GCA_943369775.1 Reyranella massiliensis 521 | reverse complement strand
GGTCCTTTCTGCGGCATGCAGCTTGCCGATCTCGGAGCCGACGTCATCAAGATCGAAAGCCCGCAAGGCGACGCCATGCGCGGCGCGCCGCCCTTCGTCGAAGGCGAGTCGGCGCCCTTCATGCTGTGGAACCGCAACAAGCGGGGCCTCAAGCTCGACCTCAAGGACAAGGACGATCTCGCCACCTTCTGGGAGCTGGTCGATGGCGCCGATGTCGTGTTGGAGAATTTCCGGCCCGGCGTGATGAAGCGACTGGGCTTGGGCTGGGAGGCGCTGCACGCCCGCAATCCGCGGCTGGTGCTGGGCTCGATCTCGGGTTTCGGCCAGACCGGTCCCTATGCCGGCCGCGGCGGCTTCGACCTGATGATCCAGGCCATGTCGGGCCTCATGTCGGTGACCGGACCCAAGGACGGTCCGCCCTACCGCATCCCGCTCGCCATCTCCGACGTCGGTGCGGGCCTCTATCTCACGATCGGTGTGTTGTCGGCCCTTCAGGCGCGTCACAAGACCGGCGAAGGCCAGTGGGTCGAGACGTCACTGCTGGAGTCCACGGTGTCGCTGGGCGTCTACGAAGCGGCCAACTACTTCGCCAATGGCAAGCGGCCGGAAAAGCTCGGCCAGGCCCATCGCGGCTCTTCGCCCTATCAGGTGTTCCAGACGAGCGATGGCTGGCTGACCATCGGTGGAGCGCAGCAGAATTTCTTCCGCAAACTCTGCGCGCTGATCGGCAAGCCGGAGCTGGCCGACGATCCGCGCTTCAAGGCCAATGCCGACCGCGTCCGCAACAACGAGCTGATCGTGGGTTTGTTGCAGGACGAGGTGCGCAAACGCAGTACGGCCGACTGGATGGCAGTCCTCGAAGCCGAGGGCATTCCCGCCGGTCCGGTGCTGCACCATGACGAGGTGTTCGCCGATCCGCAGATCCTGGCGCGCGGCATGGTGGCGGAAGTCGACCATGCCAAGGCTGGCCGCCAGAAGACGCTGGGCGTGCCGCTCAAGCTCTCCGCGACTCCCGGAAGTATCCGCCGTGCCGCACCTACGCTCGGCCAGCACGACGGTGAAATCCGTAAGAAGAAGCCTCGGTCCTAGCGCCAGCCCCGCTGGTACTTGTCGGGGACGCCGTCCCCGTTCTTGTCTCGATCGTAGCGGTCCGGAATGCCGTCACCGTCTCGATCGCGCCGGGGGCGATACTGCGGTGCCGGAGGATAATAAGTCGTTGGCCGATAATAGGTCGGCTGGCTGCGGTAGTAGGTAGGCTGGCTGTAGTAGCTGTTGGAGTAGTTGTAGTTCGGATATCTGTAGCCGGACGAACCGTAGCCTGGGCTGTATCCGTAGGTCGTCGGATAGGAACCCGACTGCTCGACGCACCCCGCCGTCACGACCAACAGGCCTGCGGCAGCGAGCCACTTCGCATTGCGCATCCAATCCCTCCACCGGGGGGAAAAGTCCTTTCTCGTGCGGGACGTTTCCCATGATGCATTCAATGCACCGACGATGGCGTGGCAACGGCGCAACTGAGATTTGTTGAAGGCACGCAGACGCAAAAAAACCGGCTCCTGTTAGGGAGCCGGCTTCATTGTTGGGAGTGTTACCTACGCTGGTATCGGTCCGGCACGCCGTCGCCGTTGGCGTCGCGATCGTAGCGGTTGGGAACGCCATCGCGATCGTAGTCGCCGTTGGGGCCGCGGCGCGGTGCCTGGTTGTAGTAGCCAGGCTGATAGGCGTTGGCGGTGTTGTAGTAAGTGCCGTTTCGCCAATAGCCGTTGTTGGAGTTGTAGTTGCTGGAGCTGTAGTTCGGATAGCCGTAACCCGCGGTCTGGTTACAGGCGGCGGTGGCTGCGCCAAGCGCGACGGCCGCGACCACGATCATGATCCTGCTCATCTTACCTCCGTTGGGATCTTTGAGCCGGTCTGAGACCGGGACTTTCCACACAACGAGGTAAGCAGCCCGAGGTGGCACTACACGGGCAAGAAGATGAAGTTCTGTAAAGCGCACAGTGCTGGCAACCCTGCCGGCACCGTGCGCTTTCGCACGCTACAAGGCGCCGGGAGCGGGGCCGCGCGACACCTTGGCGTTGAGCTTCGGCGGATGCGTCACGATCGACTTCAACGCTGACGTCGGCTTCTTGAGCTTGGCGAGGTTCGGCACCGGACGCGCCAGACCCGGAATGCTCTTGAAAGCCTGCTCCATGGCATGGGCGGCGCCCAGCACTTCGCCGTCACCACGGAAGCGGCCGATCACCTGGAGGCCGAACGGCATCTTCTTGTGATCGAGGCCGCAAGGCAGCGACACCGCAGGATTGGTTGCCAGCGACACGAAATAAACCGATGCCATCCAGTGGTAGTAGTTGCGCAGCTTCTTGCCATCCATCTCGTCGATGTAGAGCTGCTTCCAGGGGAAGGGCGAGAAGCCCACCGTCGGTCCCAGTACCAGGTCGTAATCACGGTAAAGATCCTGGAACTTCCGGAAGATGCGCGTCTGCTCGCCATGCGCCCAGGCGAAGTCGGCCAGGCTCAGCTTCGCGCCAATCTCGTAGTTGGCGACGATGTTGGGGCCGAGCATCTTGCGGTTGTTGGTGTAGGCATCGTGATATCGTGCCAGGAAGCTCACGGCGCGGATCACGTCGAAGCAGCGGTCGGCCTCACCGTAGTCGATCTCGACCTTGTCGAGCGAGCGGAAGAGAGGCTTCATCGCCTTGATCTTCTCGCGCATCGTCGACCGGATACCCTTCTCGACGGGCGCACCGCTGAAATCCTCGGTCCAGGCCACGCGCAAGCTGCCGAGATCGACCGGCCAGGGCTCGGCGAAAGCCGCCCCGTCGATCGGGAACGACAGAGGGTCCTGATCGTGCTGGCCGATCTGGGTGGCATAGAGCAGGCAGGTATCGGCCACGGAGCGGCCCATCGGGCCCAGCACCGAAATCGGCGTCCAGCCCATGGAGCGACGTTCGACGGCGACCATGCCGGGCGAGGGGCGGAAGCCCACGATGCCGCAATAGGCGGCGGGATTGCGCAGCGAGCCGCCGGTGTCGGAGCCGGTGCAGACCGGCAGGAGGTCGGTCGCCAGCGCCGCCGCCGAGCCGCCCGACGAGCCGCCGGCGTTCAGGGTCGTGTTGAAGGGGTTGCCCGTGGCCCCCCACACCGGATTGCGGCTGTTCGAGCCCGCGCCGAATTCCGGCACGTTGGTCTTGCCGACGACTACCGCGCCAGCGGCACGGACGCGGCTCACCATCACGTTGTCGTAGTTCGGCACGTAGTCGCGATAGAGCGGCGAGCCGTAGGTGGTGAGGAGATCCTTCGTCTCCTCGAGATCCTTGATGCCGGTCGGAAGGCCATGGAGCAGCGGCAGTTCCTCGCCCCGGCGTACCGCGGTCTCGGCGGCCTTCGCTTCCTTGCGCGCGCGGGCCACGCACATTGCCGTCACGGCGTTCACTGCCGGGTTCACTTCCTCGATGTGTTCGAGGCAGGCCTCGAGCAATTCGACCGGCGAAATCTCCTTGGTGCCGATGCGGCGACGCATCTCCACCGCGGACAGCGAAACCAACTCTTGCTTTGACATTCTTCCCCCTTCGCTCGGAAGGGAGCTTAGGGCACGATGCGCGCCGGAGGAAATCAAACATGGTGCATCCGCTTCGGGAGAAGGCGGCCGTGAGTGGCATCGGCGAAACCGCGTACACGCGCGGCACGCACAAGAGTGCGTTGGCTCTGCAACTCGAGGCGAGCCTCGCGGCCATTGCCGACGCCGGTCTCAGCCCGCGCGATATCGACGGCGTCGTCCCCTATTTTCCGGGCGGTGGCATTGCCGAGGATTTCATCGCCAACCTCGGGCTGCCCGACCTCAAGCTGTCGCTGTTCGTGCCGATGGGTGGCGCCACCTGCGTGGCGGCGATCCAGAGCGCCGCGATGGCCGTGGCGTCGGGCGTCTGCAACCACGTGCTGATCGCCGTGGGTCGTACCGGCTATTCCGGCGCACGGGTCAGCACCCGCCTACAGCAGTTCCCGCAGTTCGCACTGGCGGCCGAGTTCGAGGCGCCGATTGGCATCTTTGCGCCCGCACAACTCTACGCACCTGGTGCGCGCCGCCATATGGAGCTCTACGGCACCACCGAGCGGCACTTCGCGGAGATTGCCGTCGTCACCCGCCAGCACGCGATTCTCAACGGCAATGTCGTGATGAACAAACCGCTTACGGTCGAGGAACATCATGCCTCGCGCATGATCTCCGATCCGTTCCGGCTGTTCGACTGCAGCCTCGAGAGCGACGGTGGCGCGGCCATCATCGTGAGCCGCAGCGACCAGGCACGCGATCTCAAGAAGCCGCTGATTACCATCATGGGTGTGGCCGAGGGCCATCCCGAATCGCCGGCCTCGATTGCGCAGCGACCGGACCTGCTGGAGTTCGGCCTCGCCAAGTCTGCGCCGCGTGCCTACGAGATGGCCGGCGTCGGTCCGAAGGACATCGACGTCGCCGAGATCTACGACTGCTTCACCTTCACGGTGATCAACCAGCTCGAACTCCTGGGCTTCTGCAAGAAGGGCGAGGGCGGACCGTTCATCATGGACGGCCGCATCAAGCTGGGCGGCGAGCTGCCGATCAACACGCATGGCGGGCTGCTGAGCCAGGGCCATGTCGTGGGTCTCAACCATGTGATCGAACTGACCCGCCAGCTCCGCCGCGAGGCCGGCAAGGCGCAGGTCAAGGATGCCGAAGTCGGCCTCGTTACCGGCTACGGCGACATGGGCGATGGCTCGATTGCGATCCTAAGGAGGGCGGCATGAGCACCGCAGCAACACCGCCGGCCCCGGAACGTCCGCTGCCGACGCCGACGCGCGAGAGCCAGCCGCACTGGGATGGACTGCGCGAAGGACGCTTCCTGCTGCAGCACTGCTCGGCCTGCGGCAAGGTCCGGCATTATCCGCGGCCGGTCTGCCCGCACTGCTTCTCGATGGAGTGCGAGTTCAAGGAAGCGCCGACGGGTGGCGCGATCCACACCTGGACGGTGTGCCACCATCCGTTCAACTTCTTCTTCAAGGCTGCCGCCCCCTATATCGTGGCGCTGGTCGACATGGACGCCGGCGTGCGGGTAAATGCACCGCTCCGGGGCGTCGCCGAAGCCGACCTCAAGATCGGTCAACGCGTGAAGCTCGGTTTCGAGCCAGTTAACAAAGAGGTGACGCTGCCGTTCTTCGTGGCGGAGTAAAGTCGCCGAACAAACACCCTGGAAAAGGGATAGGGAGGAAGAGGATGAAGCGTTCCACTTTCATCGCGGCGGGTCTCGCCGCGTTCGCGTTGCCGCTTGCCGTCATGGCGCCGGCAGTGGCTCAAACCGATTGGCCACAGAAGCCGATCTCCATGGTGGTGCCTTATCCACCGGGTGGCGTGAACGACGCAGTCGCCCGCGTCTATGCCGAGAAGCTCTCGGCCGAGCTGGGCAAGCCGGTGATCGTCGACAACCGCGCTGGGGCTGCGACCACGGTCGCTTCCAACTTCGTCGCCAAGGCGCCGCCCGACGGCTACACGATCTATGCCGGTGGTACGTCGCTGGTGATCAATCCGACGCTCACCGGGCAGGTGCAGTACGACCCGCACAAGAGCTTCGAGCTCGTGTCGCTGATGTCGTTCACGCCGTTCATCCTGCACGTCAACGCCGACTTTCCCGCCAAGAACATGGCCGAGCTGATCGCCGTGGTGAAAGCCAACCCCGGCAAGTTCAACATCGCGAGCTCGGGTATCGGCGCGACCAACCATCTTGCCGCGGAACTGCTGAAGGCGCAGGCGGGGCTCAACATCACTCACGTGCCTTACAAGGGCGGCGCGCAGGCGGGGCAGGACGTAGCCTCCGGCCAGGCGCAGATGATGTTCTCGGCAGCTCTCGAAGCGAAGCCGATACTGGCGACGGGGCGCACGCGCGCCATCGCGATCTCGAGCACCAAGCGCTCGCCGGCGTTCCCGGACGTCCCGACCGTGGTCGAGGCAGCGGGCCTCAAGGATTTCGAGGCCGTGTTCTGGCAGGGTATGGTCGTCCCGGCCGGCACGCCGCAGCCGATCGTCGACAAGCTGCAGAAGGCGATTGCCAAGATCGCGGCCGACCCGGAAGTGATCGAGCGCTTCAAGGTCCAGGGCGTGGAGATTCGCGGTTCCACCCAGGCCGAGTTCAAGGACTTCCTGAACAAGGAAGAGAAGCGCTGGGTGACCCTGATCAAGGAACAGAACATCAAGCCGGAGTAATCCGGCTTACAGAGCCTTCCTCATCGTGATGTTGAACCGGCGATGGCCGGTCAACGGGTGCTCGCCGTCTTTCAGTGTGAGCACGCCGTGATGGAAGAGGCGCGAAGCGCCGCCCCAGACCACGACGTCGCCATGCCGCAGCGCCACCTTCTTCACGGGATCGTTGCGCTTCAGGCCACCGAACTGGAAGGTGGCCGGTAGACCGAGCGACACCGATACGATCGGATGGCCATAGTCGGCCTCGTCGCGATCCTGATGAAGTGACAGCCGCGCGCCGGGCTCGTAGCGATTGACCAGGCAGGCGTCGGGCACGAAGGCCGTAAACCCCGCTGCAGCTGCGGCGGCTTCCGCCAAGTCTAGGAACTCCACTGGCAAGCGCGGCCACGGTTTGCCGCTGTCGGGATCGTGCGTGGCGTAGCGATAGCCTTTGCGATCGGTGACCCAGCCGGCGGTGCCGCAGTTGGTCATGGCCACCGACATCTCGAAGCCGCCCGGCGTGATCATGCGGCGGAACGGAGCCGTGGCGGCAATGCTGTCGATGGCCGCGAGAAGCATCGTATCGCGCGCCGCTGCGAACCCACGCAGCAGCGTGGCACCCTCGGCCAGGGGTTCGTGAAGGGCTTCCTTGTCGCCCGAAAGATCGAACAAATCCTGCATGCCTGAGAATTCCAGTCCGTTGCCGGAGCGTAACGGCAAACGCCTCGTCCTATCTTCCCGCCATCGGTTCACCGATGGAGAGAAACATGGCAACGACCCTTCGTTATGCAAAGGCTGAAAGCTCACTCGGGTCCTTCGTCGCCGCGACATCCGACAAGGGCCTGGTCATGGTCGAGTTCGGTGACATGAACGAGGCGCTACGCGCCAAGCTCGCGGGGCGTTTCCCCGAAGCGACGTTGATCGAAGACGGCGCCGGGCTTCGCGACGTGCTCGATCGACTGGCCAGGCTGATCGACCATCCCGACACAGGAGAGGATTTTGCGCTCGACCTGCAAGGCTCTGCCTTCGAGCTGAGCGTCTGGGAAGCGCTGCGGCAGATTCCCGCTGGCCGAACCACGACCTACGGAGAAATCGCCGCAAAGCTCGGCGTTCCACGTCAGGCGCGTGAAGTCGGAGAGGCCTGCGCTGCCAATATGCTGGCCGTCGTCGTGCCTTGTCACAGGGTCGTGAAGAAGGACGGCTCCATTTCGGGTTATCGCTGGGGTGTGCGGCGCAAACGGGCGCTGATCGAGCGCGAGGCAAGGGCACAGTCCTTGCCTGGGCTCCTAGGCGACCCACATGAGGCGGCATCTACCTGAAAACACAGGAGAGAGAAAATGAAGAGCTGGATGGGCACGATCATTGCGGTTTCTGTGGGCATGGCGGCTTTGCCGGCATGGGCACAGGCAGGTGAAGCAAGTCGCGGTCAGCGCGTGTTCAACCAGCAGTGCCGTGCCTGTCACACGCTCGACAAGGGCGGCGCGCAGACGGCTGGTCCCAATCTGCACGGTGTGTTCGGCCGGAAGGCCGGCACCGCCGAGGGCTACGCCTTCTCGGATGCCATGAAGAATTCGGGCATCGTTTGGGATGATGCGACCATGGCCGAGTACAATCGCGATCCCAAGGGCAAGGTGCCCGGCACCAAGATGGTGTTCAACGGCGTGAAGCAGGCCGGCCAGCTCGCCGATCTCGTCGCCTACCTCAAAGAGGCGACCAAGTAGTCAGCGCCTGATCTCGCTGATCAGGGACTGCATGAAGCCATCGACAGCCGCCTGGCTGTTGGCCGGCGTGTCGAGCCAGTCGAGCCGCAGCTTGAGGAAACGGTCGCGATAACCCGTCACCATCAACGCGGTATGGAGCGGCTTCTTGGTGTTGGGCTGGAGGGCCGACAGAGTCGTGCAGAGGAATGTGAGGCCGCCGATCGTGCATTTGTCCGGTCCGTCGACGGGCTTGAGCTGCTCGTAGCGGCCGAGCTTCGCGCCTTCGTAGATATCGGCCAATGCGCGCTGGAATTGGGTAAGGACAGCGTCATCCATTGGCCCGTCGGGAATCGATCCGGTGGCGGGCGGATACACGTAAAGCGTCACGAAGAGCTGTTGGTTCGTCTGGTAATTCCAGGCGTAACCCAGGTCGGGCCGGTTCAGGGTCTTGCTGTAGTCAACCGAGGTCGCCAGCCGTGCGTTGGCGAACTCGGCGGGGAACACCAGTCCTGTCACCGGCTCTCGATCGGGAGCGGGGATGCGGGGCGGTGCGTTCTGCGCGATGGCGCTTCCGACAGTGAACGCCAACAGGGCCCAGCAAACAGTCGCAAGGGCGCAGAACTTCCGGACCAGCATGCGTTTCTCCACGAACAACGGCATCTAGCTGTGCACCGTGGCACTGTCGCGGGAGCGCAGATAAACGACGGCACCCAGAACGAGGCCGAGGCCCAGCGCCGCAAACGAGATGCGATAGGCCGTGTCGTTGGCACCGAAGGCTTCGACGACATAGCCCATGCCGGCCGGCAGCACGGCCAGCCCCAGGCACTGCGCCATGTTCACGGTCGTGACGCCGCGTCCGGCCAAACGGTCAGGGAAGAGCGCGCGGCCCTGCGCCACGATCACCGTGCCGAAAGCGCAAGCGAAGCAGAAGGCCGACAGAAGACCGACGGCGAGCCAGAGTGGCGGTTGCGGCAGGAGCGCCAGCACGGCCAGCAGAGCTGTCGAGATTGCGGCCCCGCCCAGCACGACCTTCTTGCGTGAGCGCAGCAAGCGATCCATCGGACCGTAGGCCAGGATGCCCAGAATCTGCGCCACGCCCATGGCGAGGAGAACGTTGCCACGTGCCACCGCGTCGAGCTTGTGCACGTCGTAGAGATACGGGCCGCCCCACACACCAAGGACGGTGAGCATCGTGGCATAGGCGAAGAAGTGCATGGCGAGCACGGGCCCCAGCCCTGGAGTCGACCAGACCTCGAACAGGCCCTTCACGATTTCGGCGAGGTTTTCTTTCTTTGCCGGTGGTGCAGCCACCTCCGGCGGACGGTCGCGCACGAAGATGTAGAAGCAGACGGCGACCAGTACGGTGACGGCCGCGAGGCCCGCAAAGCCGGTGCGCCAGCCCACCGTCGCGGCCACCCAGGCAAGCGGCGTTGCTGCCGCCAGGGTGCCGATGTTGGAGGCCGCGAACACCCAGGACAGCACGGTTGCGAGCCTGGCCGGCGGGAACCATCGCGAGCAGAGGAACACCACCGACATGAAAGAGGCGGCGCAGCCCACGCCCACGATTGCGCGTCCACCGATCAGGTCGAGCGCGCTGGCGGCCACCGCGATCCAGAGGGCGCCGGCCATGGCGACGATCGACAGTGCGGCCACCGTGCGGCGCGCGCCGAACCGGTCGAACCACATGCCGACCGGGATCTGAACGGCAAACAGCGCAAAGAAGAAGGCGCTGCCCGCCCAACCGAGCTGGCGCGCCGAGAGGTCGAGGTCGCGGACCAGCTCGGGCGCGATCACGCTGTTGGAGACACGATAGAACTGGCTGAGGCAGGTGACTGCGATCAGCAGGACAAGTAGCGGTACTCTCGACGCCATGGCCTCTTTGCTAGCACGCTCCTCCGAGGCTTTCCTTCGGCGTGGGCCGAAGGATCCGTCTAGCGACGCGCCGAGACCAGCAGGAAGGACGGACGCTCGTCGGCGCCGGCCCAGTCTGGATGGGCAGCGACTTCAGCCGCGGTCGCGCCCCATTCCTCGATCCTGTCCAGTGTGAAGCCGAGGCGCAGAAGCAGGTTGAGATAGCCGGCCACCGTGCGGTGCTGCTTGATCACGCCCTTGGCCAGCCAGTCGGTCGAGCGCGCGTCCTGTTCGAAATAGCGGTTCACCGGCCAGGCGAAGCGGCCATCGGCGTCGCGGGTCCAGCCGGGATGGCCGGGCGCGGTGTACATGGGATGCTCGACGGAGAAGACCAAGCCGCCACCGGGTACGAGCGCGCGATGGACCTCGGTCATCAGGTGCTCGAGGTTCGCGAGATAGTGCAGCGCCAACGAGCTGTAGAAGAGATCGGCGGAGCCCGCCGGCAGGGTAAGCGTCTCGAGATCGGCGCGCTGGTAGGCGATCGCACCGTCCGAGGTTTCGCGGGCGCGGGCGAGCATCTTCTCCGAGACATCGAAGCCCGTAACCTTCGCCGCACCCGCTTCGTGCGCGAAGCGACAGAACCAGCCGAAGCCGCAACCGAGATCGACGACGTTGAGACCATCGAGCTTCGGCAGCATCGCCCGCAAGGTCGGCCATTCCGGCGCCCCGTCGAGACCCTCGACGGAGCGCGGGAGCTTGGCGTAGCCCGCGAAGAAGCCTTCGTTGTCGTAGATGTTCTGGGTCATCGCTTCGCTGCTTGGGACTGGACTACTTCACCGCCGCCGCTGCCTTGGATTGACGGATGGCGAGCGCCAGCGCGGCGCCGAGGTCGGACAGCATCTTGCCCGTCGCCTCGTCGGTGAGCTTGCCGTCGGTGAACTTGTTCTGCGCCTGACCGATCATGACTTCCGGCTTGTTGAGCGGCCGGCCATCCAGGAACACCAGGGTCTGGCGAAGCTGATACTGCGCGCGTGCCGTTCCGAGCAGACCCATCGAGGCGCCGAACAGGGCGATCGGCTTGGTCGCGAAGGGTTGCGGCGTCATGCGCGACAGCCAGTCGAGTGCGTTCT
>CALROF020000220.1:0-11002 GCA_943369775.1 Reyranella massiliensis 521 | reverse complement strand
GACTGCGGGCCGCCGGCGAGCTGCTTGGCCGCCCCGCCGCCGGTGCTGCTGCCGACGCCGGCCGAGATCGCGAAGGCGAAGAAGAACGGCTTGGGCTGCGGCCGGCTGGCCGGCATGTAGGTGCAGCCGCAGCGCTTGCGCACCGCCTGGCGTCCCATCATCTCGCGGTCGAGCGCGGTCATGGTCGTGCGGCCGACGATGCTGCCGGGCATCGTCCGGTAGCTCTCGTGCGCGATGCCGCGCCGGCGCTTGTAGGCCAGCACCGCCGCCGCCGTGGTCGGGCCGTAGGCGTCGGCCTCCAGCTCCGGCTGGGCGATCCGCGCATCGTCGAGCAGCATCAGCGCGAGCTGGATCTTCTCGACGTGCGGGCCGCTGGTGCCCGGAATGACGTGCGCGCTGTCGCGGGTCGCCGCGCCTTCCAGCCGCGAATCGCCGCGAAAGAATTCCGACCGAAGCGGCATGGCACGACCTGCTTCAAAAGAGGGAGCGGGGAAAGATGGGTGCTTACTTCGAGGTGCGTTCTTTTCCGACACCGCGAGCTTCCCATATGCAGCCGATGACCGACACAAAAACCGGCACCGCGCCCCGGATTGCTAGCTGTGCCTGCAACGGCCTCACCCTCGCCGCCACCGGCGATCCCGCCAGCGTCTATGCCTGTGGCTGCCTCAACTGCCAGCGCGGCACCGGTACCGCCTTCGCCTGGCGCGCCCGCTTCGCCAAGGCGGCGGTCCGCATCGAAGGCGAGCACCGCTCGTGGCGCCGCACGAACGAGGCCGGCCAATGGATGGAGCAGACCTTCTGCCCGACCTGCGGCACGCTGCTGTTCATGTCGGCCGAGGCGATGCCCGACCATGTCGTGGTCTCCGCCGGCTGCTTCGCCGACCCCGCCTTTGCCGCGCCCGCGACGTTCTACTTCTCCCGCCACCGCCCCGCCTGGTACGCAATCGACGAGGGTGTGCGGATGGTCGAGTGACTCTTCTCCTCCCATTCAAATGGGGAGGAGGATGATTGGGTTTTGGAGGGGGCATGAGGCTTCCTCATTTGTCGGGGGAAGAGGAAAGCGACTATAGAGAGCGCCCCCCCGTTCAACAGGTTTCTTCCGTGTCCCTTTCCGCGCGCGTGACGTGGCGCAGTTTTCAGGCGGGCGCGTTGCGCATGGTCCTGCCGGGCCTTGCCTCGCTGCCCTTCGGCATCGGCTTCGGCGTCGCCGCCGCGCAGAAAGGCCTCAGCGCCTTCGAGACGACGCTGATGAGCTTCACCGTGATGGCCGGCACCAGCCAGATGGTGGCGCTCGACATCTGGGCGCAGCCGCTGCCGCTCGTGGCGCTGTTCGTCTCGGTGTTCGTGGCCAACCTGCGCTACTTCGTGATGGGCGCAGCACTTCAGCCGCACCTGCCGCATCTGCCGTGGTGGCAGCAGCCGCTGGTCTGGTACGTCACCGTCGACCAAAACTGGGCGATCAACATCGCGGAGTATCGCCGCGGCCACGGCGACCTCGGCAAGTTCTTGGGCGGCGGCTTCATCATGGCCTGCATCTGGTCGGGCTCGACCCTGCTCGGCCATCTCGCAGCGGGCGGAGTCCTCAGCGATCCCACGGCCGCGCGACGGCTCGGCCTCGACTTCGTGGGCGTCGCGGTGTTCGTCGTGGTGGCCACGATCCTCTTTCGCGGCAAGCGCGATCTCGCACCGTGGGCCGTCGCCATCGTGGTCGCACTCGCGGCCAAATGGTCGATCGGCGGCAACTGGTACATCGTGATCGGTGGCTTGGCCGGCGGCCTGTTCGGCGCGCTGCGCGATTACCGCAAGGCCGACGGGAAGACGCCCTCGTGAGCGCGAGTCCCGAAAATCTCGTCGCCATCTTCGTGATGGCGCTGGCGGCGATGGCGGCCAAGGGCGGCGGCTTCGTCGCCATGCGCTGGCTCGGCCGTCATCGCTTTGTAGCGGCAATGTTGGATCATGCGCCGGGCGCCGTGCTGGTGTCGGCGGCGGTGGTGCCACTCGTGCAGGCGGGCGGCGCCTACTGGGCGGGCGCGATCGCGGCCGCCGTGCTCACGCGCACGGCGGGCGGATTCACGCCCGGACTATTCGGTGCCGTCGGCGCCGTCGCCCTGGCGAGGTGGGCCGGCCTCTAGGAACAATCCTTCCAGAGAGAACCGACGTCAGGAGTCAGGGAATTTAGTGAGGCGGCGCGGCGCCGCTCAGTCGGACGATCTGGTCCTTGATCATCAACTTTCGCTTCTTGAGGCTGCAGATCGCATCGTCGTCGGGATGGGGACGAGTGCTTTCCTGGTCGATCGCGTGTTCCAGCGAAGCATGCTTGGCTTTGAGTGCTTCGATGTGGTCCACGGTGCTCATAGGCGACCTCCGAGCTGGTTGTGGATGGTTGACTCTGACTCCTGTTGCAAGACGTGTCACGTCGAATCGAACATGGGGTGCGGTGACCAAACACGCCTGTGCATAACCTCGCGCGCGTTTGCAACGGACAAGCAAAAAGGGCCGCAGAATGGCCCTTTCAGATAGCGTTGCGCGGGGCAACTCAGGAACGGATCGGAAGGTGGATGACGTGCGGCGGCTCGCGGATGTGGCATATCCTATTGGCGGACTCTTCGCTGAGATTTCGAGTGGGTCGTACCGTACCAATTGAATGGTTGTGGCCCCCCGGCTCTCAACACAGCTTGAAGAACCCATCCACGGCATCACCAGCAAAAGCTGACACGAGCCGCCGACGTCGTACTAAAGAAACGCCGCAAATCGGACTTGGTTGCCCAGGAAACGCCATGTCATGCGATTCTCCGAATCAGGGGCATTCAAGACACACGGCTAACGATCCGTAAGACGATAGATGGAGACGTGCGAACGGGATTCAACGGTAAAGGGCGATCCGATCCAGTCCGCACATCTGCTTTCGAGCTCGAAGCCGGCCAGTTGCGCCATCAGATCCAGCTCAGCAGGCCAGATGTAGCGATGCGGCGTGCGAAAGATTTTTGCCTCGTGGCCTTCATCGAACCTGAAATGATGCGACACGACCCGTTGATTCAGCACATCGTAGGTGTCGAGACCGATATAGCCGGGGTCCGACTGCCAGACGACGGCGTGCTGGCCCGGCGGCAGCTTGCGCAGCTCGGGCACCCAAAGCTCGATCACGAAGCGACCACCGGGCACGAGATGCCGCGCGGCGTTGCGAAAGCACGCAACCTGTTCGGCCTGCGTAAGCAGGTTCGCGATGGTGTTGTAGACGAGATAGACGAGCGAGAATCTGCCGGGCACGACGGCCGTCGCCATGTCGCCCTGCACGACGGGTATCGCCGCCTCGTCGACCTTCGTGCGCAGCCGCGCGATCATGGCAGCCGACAGTTCGGTGCCGGCGACAGGGACGCCGCGCGCGTGGAGCGGCACGGCCACGCGACCCGTACCGATCGCGAACTCCAGCACCCGCCCCTCGCCCGCAAGTTCGGCCAACCGCTCGACGGTCGGCCCCAGCACTTCGGGCGCAAACATCCCGGTGCCCGGCGTGTCGTAACTGTCGGCGGCTTCGCCGTTCCAAACGTCGTCGTTTTGCATGACAGGGAATATGTGTGCGCTTCGCATCAGCGTCGAGCAATCATCCCCTCCCCATTCAAATGGGGAGGTGGCGCCGTCTTCGGCGACGGTGGGGTCATGACCCCTCCGCCTCGTAAGACGAGGCACCTCCCCATTTGAATGGGGAGGCGAAGATTATGAGCGACAGGCCTGCGTGATTTTCTGGACGTGGGTGCGGTCCTGGTCGGTGGTCGCGTAAGTCTTCATCTCCTTGCCGTCCGCCGTCAGGGTGAAGCCGCCTTGCAGCAGGTCGGCCAGAGCGGGCGTCATCGACGTCAGGCCGTCGATCACATAGCGGCCCCGATACATCTGCCCGTTGGCGTCGATCGCAACCGAGGTGGTGCCGCGCGACAGCACGAGCTTCACTTGAATCTTGCCGTCCGGCCCCTTCGTCTCGGGCATGAAGGCGACGACGGTGTCGGTGTAGCCCTTCGTGCAGGACACGGAAAAGCTCACATAGGTCGGCTCGTAGAAAGCGAGGTCCAGCGTCGGCGCCAGCTCCTCGTGCAGGAACCAGCCCTTGGGCACTATTCTCGTCTGCGCCGAAGCGGCGATGGCGCCGGCAGTGAGTGCAACCGACAAGAGCGCAGCCCGCGACCACAGTGACATGGAGACTCCCCCCGCTTCGCTGCAAACGAAACACCATCGCGGTCCGGCGGGCAAGCGTGTCTGTGGCCCACCCTTCGAGACGCCACGCTTCGCGCGGCTCCTCAGGGTGAGGACTATCGCAATGAAAACCTCACCCTGAGGAGGCGCGGAGCGCCGTCTCGAAGGGTGGGCACGAGCACCGCGCTCAATCGAAGGTGACTTCCACTCTTCCCAGCGGCCCGAAGTCCGCGACGTGCGTCGTGCCGGGCGCGATGACGGTCATGCCGGTGCAGCTTCCCGTCGTGACGACCTCGCCGGCGCGGAGTGGCGTGCCCTCTGAAGCGCGGCGGTTGGCGAGCCAGGCCAAAGCGTTCAACGGATGGCCGAGCACTTCCCGGCCGCTGCCGCGTCGCCGTTCCACGCCGTCGATGCTCAAGGTCACGGCCGTCGCCGCAAGATCGTGGCGCCGCCAGTCAACGACCGCGGCGCCGAGCACGAGATGACCCGCGGCCGAGTCGTCGGCAACGAGCGCGGCAATCGGCACCGGGTGCGTGCGCGCGATGCGCCGCTCGCCCACTTCGATGGCGGGATGCAGCGCGGCGATACGCTGGGAAAGAGACTCGGCGGACCACGGCTCGGCGCGCGCCGGCAGGTCGTCGGCCAGCACGAAGGCGAACTCGCACTCGTCGACCGGCGTCATCAGCTCGGCGAAGCGCAGACGGCACGGGCTCTCGCGCAGCGCACTGGCGGCAACGCGGCCATAGATCGGCTGCGACGCGCCGAGATCGCGCAGGTTGTCGAGCGCGGTGGCGCCGATCTTCCACGCGCCGACCTTCACTCCTGTCGTTTGCGCGACGAGCGCGGCGACGCGATAGGCGGCGTCCTCGTCCGGCGGCATCAGCCGGTCCGCCAGCCGCTCGATGGGCGTGCGCGTGCGGCGCGCCTCGACGAGCAGCGCGGCCAGCTCCGCCTCGGTCGAATTCATACGAGGCTCTTGGCCTGCAGCCCCACCGCGTCGGCAATCTCTTCCGGCAGCAGCGCGGGAAACGTCGCGCGCATGAGCTTTGCCACGGCCACGCGATCCTTCTCGTCGGGCACGACGCCGAGACAGACGGCATAGACGCCGAGATTGCCGACGGCGGCGCGCATGCGCTTCTCCAGCGGCCGGTCGCGGTCGGCGGGCGGCGCGTGCAGGCTCGCGAGTTCGAGCTGTTCGGCATGCTCGGCCGCCAGCTCGGCATCGGCGACGCGGCGGCGCACCGCCTCGACGGTCTCGGGCAAGGCGCCCGCCCAGCTTCCGTCCTTCAGCTTGCGCCGGATCGCGCGCAGCGGTTTCACGACGTCGGCCTGCCAGGCATCGCTCGCCTTCAAGATCGCGCGCAGGCGGTCGGCGCTGAGCGTCGGCCGGCCCGAGGTGGCGAGCCAGCAGCAGAACAGCAACACGTTGACGTCGCAGCCACGCCGGTCCTGCAGATCGAGACACGCCTCCGCCACGCCCTCGGCCCCATAGAGCTCGAGCGAGAAATTCCAGAACGGATGCGGCAGAAAATCGGACACGGCGCAGGTTCTAGACCCTGCGGCCGCACGACTCAAACGCGGAGACTACTCCGCGTGAAGGGGTCCGGCGCTGCGCTGCGCAGCGAAACGCGCCGCTAGAGGGTGTGCCCGAAGAAGACGAGGCGCACGGCTTTCAGCTTGCTCAGGTCGACCTTGCCGTTGAGGGCGGCGTCGACCTTGAAGGTCCAGGTGCAGAACGGACCGACGGGCGCGTAGATGTCGCTGTCCGTCGCTGCGTAGGTCGACCGGCGGGAGATCGCCATCGTGCCGAGGTTGTAGCTGAACTGCGTGTCGATCGGCGTGGACTCGAACGTCAGGTTGTCGCCGGCGGCGTTGGTGATCTGCTCGCGTCCGCCGTGCGTCACCGTGATGTTCAGGTCGCGCGTCGATGTCGCCCCGTCGAGATACACCTGGATTTCGCTGATGCGCACGTTGCGCATCCCGAAGAATTGGTTGGTGTCGCTGGTATCGCCTGGTTTCGGGATGGGGAGCGCATGGAAGAGCGTGTAGGAACCCGCATTGTCCGGCTTGGCAAAAGCCGCGAGCACGTCCTTGTGGTCGATGGTGATCGGGTTCGGATTGAGGCCGATGGGACTGTCGAAGGGTTGATTGATGTTTCCGAACTCGGTGTGGGCGGTGGTCGTATTGGTGAGCACGGTGCCGATGGCGGTGTGGATGTCGGTCGGACCGATATCGTCGGACGGATGCAGGAGCCCGCGGATGTCGGGTCGCTTGACCGCCCAGTAGGCGTAGGTCCGGCTGGTCATGTAGAGCATCGAGATGCACTCGTCGCGCATCTGGTGATAGTTCCGCATCATCATCGCCATGAGGCCGGCATCGTCGGCGTCGGCGAGCTTGGCGAGGATCGTCTCGAAGTCGCCGACGTCGGCGTCGAGCTGCTTCTTCTGCCCCAGCAGTTCGCTCTTCTGCATGACGAAGGCGTTGTACTGGAAGAGGCCGTCGTTGAGGGTCTGGCTGGCGGCCATGAACTTGTCGACGTCGACCATCGCATTCCGCACATCTTCAAGCTGGGTATAGGGCTGGAGCGCCTTGTCGATCTTGTCCGTCGCCACCTTCACCTTGTAGCAGTTGGGATCGTCGATCTTGAGCTGCGGGGAATTGGTCAGGCGCGTGTAGCCATCTGCGAGAGACGTCACGTCGGTGTCGAACGTGTCGATCTGGCGGACGATATAGTGCTTGTTGACCTGGCCGGTATCGAACGAGGCGTAGTCGTTCTGCTCGACGACGCTGTTGGTGACGCTCGCCGTCTGCGTGGCGAGGGTGGCGGCGAACATGCCGCTTTCGGGATCCATCATGGCCACCATGCCGGCCCCCTGCAGCAGCGAATCGAACGTGCAGTGGGTTGCGCCCTCGATGGCGTCCTGGGCGTGCTTGAGCGCATTTTCGAGCGCCGTGCGTGCCGTCTCGACGTCGTCCATCAGCGCCCCGATGGTCTCGGCGCTGCTCTTGATCGACGTCTCGATATCGGTGATCCGGTCGGCGATCGCAGCGGACTTGGCGCGCGCCTGGTCGAGACCGGCGGAGGCCGAATCGCGACGCTGCGCCTGATCTGCGTGCTCGGTGATGTATTGATCGACCGCCGCGCCGATGACGTCGAACTGCGCGCCCAGCGCCGACAGCGTCTTGCCGCAATAGTCGTAGGACAGGCACGGCGTCCACGCGAAGCTGTTGCCGAACGCGTCGCGCTGATGGGCCATCCGCGTCAGCAGGGTCTGTGCCTGGGCGTTGATGGCGGCAAGACGCGCGACGTCGGAGGTGCCGAACGCCGATCCCGGCGGCGGCTTGGCGGCGCAGAACGGGCTGGTGATGTCGAACAGCCAGCGCAGCGACGCGGACGGCGCGATGAAGCTTCCCTTGATCGAAGGATCGGCGGTGATGTAGCCCAGCCTCGCCTGTTGCAGCAGCAGGCCGGCCTGCACGGGATGCGCCGTCCCCCACATGTCGGCGAGCGTCGCGACCGTGGCGGTGGCCGACCCCGCCGCACCGTTCGCACCGTCGGCGCCGGCCGTGCCGTTGGCGCCGTTCGTTCCGGCCGCGCCCCAGGCGCCGGCGGAGGTGCCGTCGTGGCCCGAACCGCCGTTGCCCGGCGTACCGGCCGCCCCGCCGGCGCCGGCGGCACCGCCTTTGCCGCCGCTTCCCGCAGTCGCGACGAGGACGGGCACCGCTGCGTGCTCGACGTAGCGGCAGACGATGTGACCGGCGTTGCCGCCCCGGCCGCCCGCGCCGCCGTTGCCGCCCTTGCCGCCCGATCCCGCCGCCCCGCCGTTGCTGCCGTTGACGTGGTGCCAGATCACTCCCCCGCGCCCCGCGCCCGATCCGTAGACGAAGCCGCCGGTGCCGTTGCCGCCATTGCCGCCATGGCCGGCGGCCTGGCCTGCCTGTCCGGCCTCGGCATTGCCGCCGTTCGCCGCCAGGCGCAGGGCAACGCCGCTCAACCGATAGGCAACGACCGTGATCGAGCCCCCCGAGGCGCCGTCGGCGCCCTTGGCTGACGTATCGCCGGCGTCCTTGCCGTTCGTGCCGTTCACTCCCGGCGTTACTGTCTTGTTATCCTGATGGCCATCCGCGCCATTGCCGCCGGGCGGCGCCGGCGGCAACGCGTTTTGTGTGGCGGTGACGGAAGGACCGCTGACATCGAAACCGGCGCCGGCGCCGAGATCGACGCCCACGATCTCGCGCGCGTAGAGCGCGATCTTGCGTCCCGGCCGGCGGATCATCCCGTGGATCTCGATGCGGTCGGCATAGATCGTCATGTTGCGGTCGCCCAGCGCGTCGTCGTTGGTGAGCACGCACGGCGCTTCGATCGAGTAGACGAAGCCGGTCGTCGAGCCGTCGCTGTTGCCGACATCCTGGCTGATGCGCGTGGCCAGCTTCTCCTTCTTCGCACTGAGATCCCCGGCGCTCTCTGTTGCCATGCTGTGCCTGCCGAACGTTGTCGCGTTGAAGGAGACGGCCGACGGCCGCGCTAGAGACAGTGGCCGAAGAAGACGAGGCGCACGGCCGTCAGTCCGCTCAGGTCGACCTTGGTGTTGAGCGCCGCGTCGATCTTGAAGGTCCAGGTGCAGAACGGGCCGACGGTGGCGAAGACGTCGCTGTCCGACACCGCGAAGGTCGCGGGACGGGAGATCGCCATCGTCGCGGGGTTGTAGCTGAACCGCGTTTCCACCGGATCGGTCTCGAAGGTCAGCGCATCGCCGGCGGCGTTGGCGATCTGCTCGCGCCCGCCGCGCCCGACCGTGATGTTCAGCTCGCCCTGGACCTTGGCGCCGTCGAGATACACCTGGATTTCGCCGATGCGCACGTTGCGCATCCCGGCGAACTGGTTGTCGCGGATGGTGCTCGCGGCGGTCGGCAGCGGCAGCGCGTAGTAGAGCGTGTAAGACCCGCTCGAATCGGCCCGCTGGAAGGTCGCCAGCGTCTCCTTGTCGTCGATGACGATCGGGTTCGGGTTGTTGCCGACCGGATCCTTGAAGAACTGATTGGGCTTGCGGAAAGCGGCATAGGCCTTGGACGCCATGTCCAGCACCGCGGCATTGGCGGCGTGGATATCCGTCGGGCCGACATCGCCGCCGTTCGGCAGCAGCGCGCGGATGCTGGGTCGCGAGACCGACCAGTAGCCGAAGGTCCGGCTGGTCATGTAGAGCATCGCGATGCAGTCGTCGCGGATCTGGTGATAGGTCCGCATCAGCATCGCGGTGATGCCGGCGGCGTCGAAATCGCTGATGTTGCTGATGATCGTCTCGTAGTCGCCGATATCGGCGTCGAGCTGCCTCTCCTGCCCCAGCAGTTCGCTCTTCTGCGCGACGCAGGCGTTGTAGGCGAGGATGCCGTCGTTCAGCGCCAGGCTGGCGGCGACGAGCTTGTCGACGTCGGCCAGCGCCGTGTCGACCCCTTTCACGCCCTTGTAGGGCTTCAGCTCCTGCTCGATCTGCTGCGCGGTGGCCTTCACCTTGTAGCAGTTGGGATCGTTGGGAACGAGCGCCGACGTCTTGCCAAGCTTCTTGAAGCCCTCGTCGAGCTTCAGCACGTCGCTGCCGAGATTGTCGATCTCCGCGACCAGGTATTCCCGGCGGACCTGCCCCGGCCCCAGCGTCACATTCTCGGCCTGCTCGACGAAGCCGTTGAGGGCGCCCGCCGTCTGCGTGGCGACGACGCTGTCGAACATCTTCGATTCGGGATCGGTCATGGCGATCATGCCGAGCGCCTGGAACAGCGACTCCAACTTGCAGCCGGTCGTGGCCTCGACATTTTGGGCGGCGGCGCCCAGCGCCGTGACGAGATTGTGCTGTGCCGCCGTCACGTCGCCCATCAGCATGCCGATCGCGTCCGCCGCACTCTTGATCGACTTGTCGAGATCGACGATCCGGTCGCCGATCGCGGCGAGCTTGCCGCGCGAGGAGCCCAGCCCGGCGCTGGCGCCGGCCCGGCGATCGGCCTGGGACGCCTGCAGGTCGAGATACTTGTCGAGTGCCGCGCCCACGACGTCGAACTCGGCGCCGAGCTTGCCCAGCGTTGCCTCGCAATATTGATAGGAGAGGCCCGGCGCCCAACTGAAGCTGTTGCCGAACGCATCGCGGCGATGGTTGATCAGCGACAGCAGGCTGTGCGCCTGGGCATTGATGCCGGCGAAGCGCGCGATGTCGGAGGCCGAGAAGCCCGTGCCCTGCGGCGGCGTCGCCGCGGCGTAGAAGCAGGTCGTGTCGTACAGCCAGCGCAGCGCCGCCGACGGCGCGGTGAAGCTGCCCTTGATGTCGGGGTCGGCCGCGATGTAGCCGAGCTTGGCCTGCTGCAGCATCAATCCCAACTGGATGGGATGCACGGCGACCCTCATGTCGGCCAAGGTCACGACGGCCGCGTTCGCCCGGCCGGCCGCACCGCTCGCGCCGCCCGCGCCGGCCGCGCCGTTCACGCCCGCGAAGCCCACCAGGCCGAGGTTGCCGCCATCCGCACCGTCGCGGGCCGCGCCGGCCGCGCCGCCCATGCCCATCGCACCGCCCGCGCCACCGGCACCGCCCGCACCGCCCGGACCTGCGGCTGCCGAGACGACCGGAGCGTTGTCGTGGGCGACATAGCGGCAATCTATCTGGCCGCCATTGCCGCCCGTGCCGCCGGTACCGCCGGCCGCACCGTTGGCGGCATTGCCGCCATGGCCGCCGTTGCCGCCATGGACCTTGGTGTAGTAGATGCCGCCGCTGCGCGGAAAGGCCCGCGAATACCGGAAACCGTCCGCGCCCTTGCCGCCGGTGCCGCCTCGGCC
>CALROF020000219.1:0-11009 GCA_943369775.1 Reyranella massiliensis 521 | reverse complement strand
CGGAAGCTCGGACGGTTAGAGCTTGTTGGCCGCCGACTGGCGCGCCATGAAGTTGTCCAGCGTGTTTTCGGCAACGCGGAACCACAGAACCTCTTCGCCACGGAACGGCTTCCACGACTCGAAGATCTTCTTGAACTTCGGGTTCTTCTCGTTGAGCGACGCGAAGACTTCGTTCGTCGCGTTGAAGCAGGCTTCCAGAACCTGCGGCGAGAACGGCATCAGCTTGGTGCCGGCGGCGACCAGCTCGCGCACGGCCTTCGGGTTCTGCGCGTCGTACTTGGCGAGCATCGAGGTGTGCGCCTTGGCGGCAGCGGCTTCCACGATCGCCTGGTAGGACTTCGGCAGCTCCGCCCACTTCGCGGTGTTCACGTAGGCCGAGAGCTGCGGACCGGCTTCCCACCAGCCGGGATAGTAGTAGTACGGCGCGACCTTGTTGAAGCCGAGCTTCTGGTCGTCGTACGGGCCGACCCATTCGGCGGCATCGATCGTGCCCTTCTCCAGCGCCGGATAGATGTCGCCGCCCGCGATCTGCTGCGGCACCACGCCGAGCTTCGTCAGCACCTCGCCCGCGAAGCCGCTGACGCGGAACTTCAGGCCCTTGAGGTCGTCGACGGTCTTGATCTCCTTACGGAACCAGCCGCCCATCTGTGCGCCGGTGTTGCCGCAGGGAATGGCGTAGATGTTGTAGTCCTTGAAGAAGTCGTTCATGAGCTGGCGGCCACCGCCCCAGTTCATCCACGCATCCTGCTGGCGCGCGTTGAGACCGAACGGCACCGCGCAGTCGAGCGCGAAGGTCAGGTCTTTGCCGACATAGTAGTAGGACGCGGTGTGGCCCATCTCGACCGTGCCGTTCTGTACGGCATCCGCCACCTGCAGACCCGGGACGATCTCGCCGGCCGCGAACAGGCGGATCTGGAACTTGCCGTCCGTCGCTTCGGAAACGTACTTGGTGAAGATCTCGGCCGAGCCGAAGATCGTGTCGAGCGCCTTGGGGAAGCTCGACGCCATGCGCCACTTCAACTCGGGCGAGGACTGAGCGATGGCGGGCGCGGCCAGCGTGCCGGCGGCTGCCACTGTGGCCGTGCCGATGCCGGCCGTGCGGATGAACTTACGACGTTGCATGAACCTGGACTCCACTTCGTGTGGCGGAACGGCAAGACATGCCGCCCGAATTGCGCGCCTTATGACACGCACGCCACACAAGGCGAAAGGTTCAATGCATGAGCAATAAGGCGAGCGCCAATGCGCCCACTGCAATGCGATACCAGGCGAAGACAACGAAGCCGTGGCGGCTGATGAAACGCACGAAGGCACCGACCACCAGGAGCGCCGACACGAAGGCCGCGATGAAACCCAAGGCGATGATGCCGCCATGGTCCCAGCTCAAGGACGACCAGTTCTTATAGAGATCGTAGACGGTCGCGCCGAGCATCGTCGGCATCGCCAGGAAGAATGAAAACTCCGCCGCAGTCGCACGATCCACGCGAAAAACACGCGCGCCCATAATCGTCGCGCCGGCGCGGCTGACGCCCGGGATCATGGCAAAGCACTGGCAAAGCCCGATCAGCAGTGCGGTCTTGAAGTCGACCTCGTCGAGCGACTTGACGCGCGGGCGCTGCGCATATCGCTCGATGACGAGGATCGCGACACCACCCACGATCAAGGCGATGGCCACCACCATGGGATCGAATAGCACCGACTTGATGTACTTGTGCGCAAACACACCGACGATCGCCGCCGGTAAAAATGCGATGAGGACGGCCGCTGCAAAACGCAGTGCAGGCTTCTCGCGCTCGATCACGCCGGTCGCAGTCGTCCAGATCTTGCGGCGATAGAGCAGGCAGACGGCCAGGATCGCGCCGAGCTGGATCACGATCTCGAACACCTTGCCGGGTGGTCCCTGGAAGTCCAGCACCGCCTCGGCAAGGATGATGTGGCCGGTCGAGGAAACCGGCAGGAACTCGGTCAGGCCTTCGACAACGCCGATCAGCAGCGCTTTCCAGATCAGCGTCAGGTCCATTCTTAGTCCTTGAACCGTTTGGCCCGCGGCCAGCCCTTCTCCGGCATGTGCCCAGCCTGCGCACGCTCGCCGCGCCAGAACTTCAGCTCGCTCGCCGGGATGGTCCGGTTGCCCCAGGGCAACCCCTCGGAGAGCTTGAAGGCTTGCGCGTCCGCCAGCCGGTCGCTCTTGGACTTCTGCAGCAGTACGCCGCGGCCGCGGCCCATTTCGGGAACCTGATCCAGCGGGAAGATCAGCAGCTTGCGGCCTTCGCTGAGCGCTGCCACCGAATCCGCACCCTCGGGCACGATGGAGAAAGCCTGGGCCTTCTCCTTGTCGGCGAGGTTCAGGACCTGCTTGCCGTTCTTGGTCTGCGCCACAACATCGTCTTCCGGTACGATGAAGCCGCGGCCGGCGTCGGACGCCACGAAGAACTTGCGCCCGCCCTTCAGCACGATGAGCTGCACGATGTCCTGCTCGTTGCCCAGCTCGATCATCAGGCGGATCGGTTCACCATGGCCGCGCGCGCTGGGCAGCCGGTCGCAGCCCAAGGTGTAGAAGCGGCCGTTGGTGCCGAACACGAGCACCTTGTCGGTCGATTGCGCATGGATGGCGAAGCGCGGCCCGTCGCCTTCCTTGAACTTGAGTTCTGCGGCTGCCTTGTCGTCGAGATGACCCTTGGCGGCGCGGATCCAGCCCTTCTCCGACAGGATCACCGTCATCGGTTCGCGCTCGACGAAGTCCTCGATCGCGTGTTCGATTTCGGCCGGCGCATCGGCCAGCTCGGTGCGGCGACGTCCAAGTTCGGTCTTGCCGCCGAACTTCTTCTTGGTCTCCTGAACTTCCTCGGCGATCGCCTTCCACTGCAGATCGTCGCTCTTCAGCAGTTCCTTGAGCGTCTTGCGTTCGGCCGAGAGCTTCTTGTGCTCGCCCCGGATCTCGAATTCCTCGAGCCGGCGCAACGCGCGCAGCCGCATGTTCAGGATCGACTCGGCCTGCAGGTCGGTGAGCCCGAAAGCCTTGATCATCTTCGGCTTGGGCTCGTCTTCCTCGCGGATGATCTTGATCAGCTTGTCGAGGTTCAGATAGGCGATCAGGTAGCCGTCGAGGATCTCCAGCCGCCGCTCGATTTCGGCCAGGCGGAAGGTCGAGCGACGCACCAGCACTTCACGGCGGTGATCGAGGAAAGCCTGTAACGCCTCGCGCAGGTTCATCACGCGCGGCGTGTTGTCCTTGTCGAGGACGTTGAGGTTCAACGGGAAGCGGATCTCTAGGTCGCTGAGCTTGTAGAGCTGCTCCATCAGCAGCTCGGCCGGCACGTTGCCGGTGCGCGGCTCCAGAACGATGCGCACGTCGTCGGCCGACTCGTCGCGCACATCCTCCAGGATCGGCAGCTTCTTGGCGTTGATGATCTCGGCGATACGCTCGATCAGCCTGCCCTTCTGGACCTGGTACGGGATCTCGGTGACGATGATCCGGTACTGGCCGCGCGGAAGCTGCTCGACTTCCCACTTGGCGCGCAGGCGGAAGGCGCCGCGTCCGGTCTTGTAGGCTTCGACGATCGACTCGCGCGGCTCGACCAGGATGCCGCCGGTCGGGAAATCCGGTCCCTTCACCAGGTCGACCAGCGTCTCGATGCGCGAGTTCGGCGTCTTGATGAGATGCAGCAGCGCGTCGCACAGCTCGCCGGCATTGTGCGGCGGGATCGAGGTCGCCATGCCGACGGCGATGCCGGCCGCACCGTTGGCCAGGAGGTTGGGAAAGCCACCCGGCAGCACGACCGGCTCTTCGGTCGAGCCGTCGTAGTTGGGCCGGAAGTCGACGGCATTCTCGTCGATGCCCCCCAGCAGCGCCTCTGCAACGGCGGTCAGGCGCGCTTCGGTGTAACGCATCGCCGCCGGGTTATCGCCGTCGATATTGCCGAAGTTGCCTTGGCCCTCGATCAGCGGATAGCGGGCAGCAAAGTCCTGCGCGAGACGCACCAGCGCGTCGTAGATCGACTGGTCGCCGTGCGGGTGATACTGGCCGATCACGTCGCCGACCACGCGCGCACTCTTCTTGAAGGCGCTGTTGGGGTCGAGCCGGAGCTGCCGCATGGCGTAGAGCAGCCGGCGATGCACCGGCTTCAACCCATCGCGCACGTCGGGCAGCGACCGCGACATGATCGTCGACAGTGCATAGGACAGGTAGCGCTCCTGGAGCGCTTGCCCGAACTGGACCGGCTTAACCGCCGCGAGAGGGACGACGTTGGTGCGCTTTGCCATTTACCGGACGTGAGGGGAACCGGCCGTAAATTCTTGCCACGGCCATTGTTATTCTAGCGTTGGAGCGACTCCATAAATCTCGACCGCGCGGGAGGCAAGGGCTTGTTGTGTGGCCAAAACACGTGCCGTTCGAGGAAATAGCCAGTCAGGTCGAGACCCTGGCGTAACTCATCGTCATCGGACGGTAGTCCGCCGGTGGATAGAAATCCGGGCAGCGGCAGGAGCTTCTCCTTGTAGGGTCCGGCCGCCGCACGCGATACCGCCCTGCCCGTCTTGGGCGAGACGTAGGCTAGGTCCTCCGTCGTTCCGGTGGCTGCGCATTTCTCGAGGTCGAGCCCGAAGCCCAATTCCTGCAGCAAGCCCAGTTCCAGTCGCACGTAGAGAACCGGCCAGCCGGGATGGCCAAGTACGCCCAGGAAGGCGCGGAAACCGTCGAACATCGCCGGATGCGGTTCGCGCTCGGGAAGAGCGGCGTCGATGACGGCGCAGGCGGCCGCCAGTCCCGACAGTTCGACTGCACTATCGAGGACCTGCGCGGCATGGGCTTCCCGCAGCTCCCCGGAATAATTGCCGAGCTGCTCGGAGAGCCGCGCCCGCCAGGCGACCTCGACGAGATTGCCGGACTGCCACACCGGACGGGCGCGGCGTGAGATGCCGCCCGGCACGAAGCCTGCGTGGCGACCATGCTCGCGGGTCAGCAGCGACACGACGAGACCGCTTTCGCCATGAGGTCGCGCCGTCAGCACGATGCCGTCGTCGGTCCAATCCATGCGCGTGTATGCCGCGTTTGGTGAAATCGCGCTAGGTTGGCGCATGTCCCGATTGAGACGGCGCACGTTCCTGGGCGCCAGTGCCCTCGCCGCCTTCCCGCCCCGCCTCTTCGCCCAGACTGCGACGGCAAGCCGGCCGCGCATGTTGCAGGGTGTGCAGGCCGGCGATGTCGGGGCCGACGGGGCAACGATATGGAGCCGCGCCGACCGGCCGGCCCGCATGATCGTCGACTATGCAACGACAGAGAGCTTCACCGATGCGCGGCGCATCGAAGGACCATCGGCGCTAGAGGCAACGGACTTCACCTCGCGCCTCCGTCTTCGCGACCTGCCGCCGGGCCAGACCCTCTTCTATCGCGTCGCCTATCTCGACCTCGGCGACCTCAAGACCCTGAGCGAGCCGGTCGTCGGCCGTTTCCGCACGCCACCCGCGTCCGGCGCCGATGTGAGCTTCGTCTGGTCCGCCGATACGGTGGGCCAGGGCTGGGGCATCAATCCCGACATCGGCGGCATGACGATCTACGAGTCGATGCGCCGCCTCTCGCCCGATTTCTTCGTCCACTGCGGCGATACGATCTATGCCGACAATCCGCTTACCGCGGAGAAGAAGCTGCCCGACGGCCGCCTCTGGAAGAACCTCGTTACCGAGGCGAAGTCGAAGGTCGCGGAAAGCCTGGCCGAGTTCCGCGGCAACCATCTCTATAATTTCCTCGACGACAATCTGCGCCGCTTCAATGCCGAAGTGCCGATGATGGCGCTGTGGGACGACCACGAAGTCGTCGACAACTGGACGTGGGAAAGGCAACTGGATGCCGACCCGCGCTATAAGGTGAAGGACGCACGATCGCTCGCGACTTCTTCCGAACGGGCCTTTCGCGAATACATGCCCCTGGCCGACGGGCTCGACGGACCGATGCGGCTGTATCGCCGTTTCTCTTTCGGCCCGCATCTCGACCTCTTCCGCCTCGACATGCGCAGCTTCCGCGGCCCCAACAAAGTTGCCGCCTCGAATACCGCCTATCTCGGCGACGAGCAGCTCGCCTGGCTGAAGCAGGCGCTCAAGTCATCGAAGGCTACCTGGAAGATCATTGCAGCCGACATGCCCCTGGGCCTCGTCATCTACGACGACTGGCGCACCAAGACCGGCGCGGATGGCCTGGCCAACGCCGACGATGGACCGCCGCTCGGGCGCGAACTCGAGATCGCAGGCCTGCTTGCCTTCATCAAACGCAAGGGCATTCGCAACGTGCACTGGATCACCGCCGACGTGCACTATGCCGCCACACACCGCTACGATCCTGCTCAGGCCGCCTTCTCCGACTTCACGCCATTCTACGAGTTCGTCTCGGGGCCGCTGTGCGCCGGCGGCTTCGGTCCCAATGCGCTCGACCGCACGTTCGGGCCACAGATCGTCTTCCAGAAAGTTCCCAGCCGGATCGATCTGTCGCCGCTGGAAGGCTCCTGCCACTTCGGCCACGTCAAGATCGACGGCCGCACGCGCCTTATGACCATCACCCACCGCGACGCGGCGGGCGGCATTCTGCACACGCTCGAGCTGACGCCGAGCTAGCTATTGCTTGGGCTCGTAGTCCAGCCCGATGGCGCGATAGTGCGAGGGATCGTCGGCCCAGCGTTCGCTCACCTTCACATGCAGGAAGAGATGCACCGGCCGCTCCAGCATCTGGCCGAGTTCGTGGCGAGCACGGGCGCCGATCTGCTTGATACGCGCACCACCCTTGCCCAGGAAAATGGCGCGCTGGCCGTCGCGCTGAACATGGATCGTCTGCTCGATCCGCACGCTGCCGTCGGGCCGGTCTTCCCATTTGTCGGTCTCGACCGCCGCCTCGTAGGGCAGTTCCTGATGGAGCTGCAGGAAGACCTGCTCGCGCGTCACCTCGGATGCCAGGAGGCGCAACGGCAGGTCGGCCGCCTGGTCCTCGGGATAGAGGAACGGTCCCGCCGGCACGGCAATGGCCAATGCAGTCAGGAGATCGTTGATGCCGTCGGCCTTCAGTGCGCTCACCATGAAGGTGCGTTCGAAGGGCACGCGCGCGTTGAGTTCGGCCGTGAGCGCCAACAGCTTTTCACGATGCACGAGATCGATCTTGTTCAGCACCAGATAGCGCGGCGCGCGCGACTGCTTTAGCCGCTCGATGATGGCTTCGGTCTCCGGCCCGATACCGCGTTCGGCGTCCACCACCAGCGCGACGACATCGGCATCCTCTGCACCCTGCCAGGCCGCGGCAACCATGGCGCGCTCCAGACGACGCTTGGCCACACGGAAAATGCCGGGTGTATCGACCAGCACGACCTGGGCGCGCGTACCATCGGGCAGATCCGTCATCGCAATGCCGATCACGCGCATACGTGTGGTCTGCACCTTGGGCGAGACGATGCTCACCTTCGAGCCAACCAACCCGTTCACCAGGGTCGACTTGCCGGCATTGGGGGCGCCGACCACGGCAACGAAGCCAGCACGCATAGAAATTTCACTCATGACCGGTCCAGCCGTTCGAGAAGAGTTAAAGCCGCGAGCCGCTCGGCTTCGCGCTTGCTGCCACCCCGGCCACGCGCCGGCTCATGGCCCTTGATCGCCACGTCGACGACGAAGACAGGCGCGTGCGCCGGCCCCTCGCGATCGACTTCACGGTAGCTCGGCAGCGGGAGACGCCTCGCCTGAGCCCATTCCTGCAACGCCGTCTTGGCGTCGCGAGGCGGCGCCACGCCTTGCTGGCTGAGCCGGTCGCCCCACAATTTCTGCACGCAGACGGCCGCCTGCTCAAAGCCGCCATCGAGATAGACAGCGCCCAGCAGTGCTTCGAGGGCGTCGGCCAGGATGTTGGGCTGGATACTGTCGCCATGGGCACGTTCGGAATCGCCCAGGCGCAGATAGGGACCGAGATCGATTTCCGTCGCGATCTCGACCAAGGTCTCGGCCCTGACGAGAGCCGCATGACGCCGCGCCAGGCCACCCTCGCGCTCGTGCGGAAAGCGCTTCAGCAAGAGGTCCGCCATGACCAGCGACAGGACGCGGTCGCCCAGGAATTCGAGACGTTCGTTGCCTTGCGGGAAGGCCGCTTTCAGCTCGGGGCGGCGGTCGAGTGCACTGCGGTGGGTAAGCGCTTCGGCGGCGAATTCGGCACGCGCAAATGCGTGCCCCAGACCTTCCGACAACGCCGCCAAATCGGCGTCGGTCGGCTTCAGTGGATGGCCATGAAGAAGCGGTTCCAGCGTATTGCCTCGGGCCATTTCCACGGCTCCAGCCAACCCGCGGCCGATGGATCGTGCGAGAAGAAGATGAACTCGGCCCGACCGACGAGATTCTCCGAAGGCACGTACCAGCCGAGCTGGTCGCGGTCGCGCGTCGAGCCGGAGAAGTCGCGCAGCATGAGGCGCGTTCGGCTGTCGAGCGAATCGTCGCGATTGTCGCCCATGACGAAGTAGTTGCCGGCTGGCACCAGGAACTCGGGCGTGTTGTCGGCCATGCCGTTGTCCATGTACTCGAGCACGGTGTAGCTGCGGCCATTGGGCAGCGTCTCGCGATAGAGCGTGCCCTTCTGATAGTGGCCGTTGGTGCCTTTCACATAGTCGCTGGAACGCAGCCGATCGACCGCCTTGCCATTGATGTGGAGGATGCCGTTCGTGACCTGGATGCGATCGCCCGGCATGCCGACGATGCGCTTGATGTAGTCCGTGCGGTTGACACCCTGGCCCTGATCGCCGGGATACTTGAAGACGGCGACGTCGCCCCGCTCCGGCGGCGAGCCGAAGATGCGTCCCGAGAACACGCCGAGCGAGAACGGGAAGGAGTGCTTGCTGTAGCCGTAGGAATACTTCGAGACGAACAGATAGTCGCCGACCAGCAGGGTCGGGATCATCGATCCGCTGGGAATATTGAACGGCTCGATGGCGAACGTTCGCACGACAAGTGCGATCAGAACGGCATAGACGACCGTACGGACGGTCTCGCCCCAGCCGCCGGCCTTCTCTTGCCCCCGCTTCCGCCGTTCAGCCACGTCCGTCATCGCCGTTCCAGTTTAAACGAGCCGCGGCTATAGCAGGGCCCGCCGGCCATGTCTCCCGCCCCGGTTGAGGCATCTGCGCACTGCAGTCCGGTGGTATCGCCGCCTGGTTCATTTTTGCGGTACCGCCGAAATGATGACGATTGCCTGGGCCATTGGGTATTCGTCGGTCAACGTCAGGTCGATTTGCGGCGACATTCCGGCGGGTGTCATCTCCTGAAGCCGCGCCAGAGCGCCGCCCGTCAGCGCCATGGTGGGCCGGCCGCCACGCTGGTTGATGACGCCCATGTCACGCCAGAAGACACCACGGCGCAAGCCCGTCCCCAGGGCCTTGGAGCAGGCCTCCTTGGCGGCAAAGCGCTTGGCATAGCTTGCCGCGCGGGTCGCGCGACCTTCGGATCTTTTTTGTTCCGTCTCAGTGAAGATTCGCTGCACGAACCGGTCGCCGAACCTTTCCAGCGACTTCTCGATCCGCCGGATATCGCAAAGGTCGTTGCCGATACCCAGGATCACGCGGATTGCCCTCCCGCACGCGCGGCATCCATGACCCGGCGCATTTCCCGGATCGCCGCCTCCAGGCCGACGAAGATCGCCTCGCCGACCAGGAAGTGCCCGATGTTCAATTCGCGCACTTCGGGAATGGCCGCGACCGGCCCGACATCGGCATAACTCAATCCATGGCCGGCATGGCATTCGAGGCCAAGCTTGGCGCACAGAGCTGCCGCCTTGGCGATACGCTGGAGTTCAGCTTGCTTGGCGGCGCCCTCGATCTCGCAGTAGCGCCCGGTATGCAGTTCAACGACCGGCGCGCCCAGGGTGACGGCAGCCTCTAGTTGGCGTGGATCGGCCTCGATGAACAGCGAGACCCGAATGCCGGCATCGCGCAGGCGGGCGACCATGGGCTTCAGATGGTTGTGCTGGCCGGCGGCGTCGAGGCCACCTTCGGTCGTCCGCTCCTCGCGCTTCTCCGGCACGATGCAGGCGGCATGTGGGCGATGACGCAGTGCGATGTCGACCATCTCCTGGGTCGCTGCCATCTCGAAGTTGAGCGGCACCTTGAGCTCGCGCATCAGCCCTTCGATATCGGCGTCGATGATGTGCCGGCGATCTTCACGGAGATGAGCGGTGATGCCGTCGGCGCCGGCCGCCTCGGCGAGCCGCGCCGCACGCAGCGGATCGGGAAGATGTCCGCCGCGCGCGTTACGCACGGTGGCCACGTGGTCGATATTGACGCCGAGACGCAGAGGATTAGGCGCGGACATACGCTACTTTCGCTGGGAGGAGATGGGGAGAGTCGTCAATTGCGGGCACGCTCGACGGCGTTGATGGCGGGCGTGGCGCGCAACGCTGCGGTGATGTCGGCAAGATGCTTCACATCCGCAACCTCGACGTCGATCACCATGTCGAAGAAATCCATCGACCGGTTGACGATGCGCAGGTTGGAGATATTGCCTTCATGGCGGGCGATGACGGTCGAGAGACTCGACAGACTGCCCGGCTGGTTGGCGACCGTGATCTTGAGCCGGCCGGTGTAAACACCACCCTCGCCTTCGCTGACCGAGTCCCAACCAACGTCGATCCAGCGTTCCGGCGACTCAGAGAAGCTCTCGAGCGTGGCGCAGTCGATCGTATGGATGGTGACGCCCTTGCCCGTGGTGATGATGCCGACGATGCGGTCGCCGGGCAGCGGATGGCAGCAGCGCGCGAAATGCACCGCCATGCCCGGGATCAGGCCGCGGATGGCGATCTGGCCCGCCTCCCCGTGGCTGCGTGCGCCATCGGACTTTCCGGACTTGCCGGCCTTGGCGCGGGCACGCGAGATCGGCACCACGTCGGCGCCGGCTTTGCGGTTCTGCTTGAGGCCCGGATAGACGGCCGTCAGCACTTCGCGGGCGCCGGTCAGACCTGCGCCGACCGCCGCGACGAGATCGTCGGTCGTTGCCTGCTTGAAGTT
>CALROF020000218.1:0-11023 GCA_943369775.1 Reyranella massiliensis 521 | reverse complement strand
CGGGCCTTCGCTCATGGTCGTGGTGCGGCGCATGTCGCGCACGATGTTGAGATCGTCGAAGCGGCGAACGCGGTGCATGGTCGTGCGATTGTCCCAGATCACGAAATCGTGCCGCGTCCAGCGATGGGCGTAGACGAACTCGGGCTGTGTGGCGTGTTCCATCAAGTCACGGATGAAGGCCATGGCTTCGGGCCGCGGCCAGCCGACGATGGCGCCGATATGCGCCGACAGCAGCAATGATTTCCGTCCAGTGACGGGATGCGTGCGCACGAGGCGGTGCAACACCGGCCGCATGCTGTGGCGCTCCGCGTCGGTGAAGTCGGTGAAGCCGAGCTGGCCGCGCGAATAGATCAGCGAATGCTCGCAGACGAGATCCTCGATCTCGTCCTTGGTTGCCTGATCGAGCGCATCGTAGGCGGCGCGCATGTCGGCGAATTCGGTATTGCCGCCGTTGGTCGTGGTGATGCGGCCGCTCAGCAGCGAGTAGCGCGCGGGAACGATCCGGAATGTGGCGTCGGAGTGCCACAGCCGATTGCCGAGCGCGGCCATCCGGCGACGGTCGTTGCGCTCCAGACGCTGGTTGTCCTTGTCGAGATTGGAGACGTCGGCGAAGGCGGCGCCCAGGCGCAGGGTGGTCGTCGTCAGCGTGGTGTTGGCACCCTCCTGCAAGGGACCGAAATTGCGGGTGAAGGCGAGCTGCTGCTGGTCGTCGATATCCTGGCTGGGCAGCACGAGCACGGCGTGCTTGTCCATGCCGGCTTCGATGGCGGCGACTTCATCGGCCGTCTGTGGCCGGCGCACGTCGATGCCGGTCATCGTCGCGCCGATGTGGCGATGGAGGGGATGTGTCTCGATTGGCAAAGGAGCCTCCCATATGGGCTCCCCGCCGGCGGCCGCCCTAGCGAAGAGCAGCCGCGATGTTACCACCGTCGACAGTGATGACAGCGCCCGTTGTCTTCGCCGCTTTGGCCAGCGAAACGAAAGCCTGCGCCACGTCGTCGGCGGTCACTTCGATGCCCAGCAGGTTGCCGCCCATGTAGTCGGCTTCGCTGAGACCGCGTGCCTTGGAGCGCTGTGCGATCATCTCGTCGGTCAGCAGGCCCGACCGGATGCGATCGGCATTGACGGCATTGGAGCGAATGCCGTCGGCGCCGTAGTCGAGCGCATACTGGCGGCTGAGAAAGAGCGTTGCGGCCTTCGGCAGTCCATAGGGGCCGAAATCGACGCCGGGATTGACCGCCTGCTTGGACGCGTTGAACAGCAGGCAACCGCCCAGCCCCTGCGCTTTCATGATGCGAACGGCATTCTGCGCCACGCTCTGATGGGCCCAGAAGTTGAGTTCGAAACTCTGACGCAGGATCGCCTCGTCGACTTCACCGATCTTGCCCTGCCAGGCAGCGCCCGCGTTGGACACCACGATGTCGACGCCGCCATAGGTCGCGGCGATCTTGTCGAAGGCGGCACGCACAGACTTGGGGTCGGTCACATCGCAGGCGATCGCGAAGCCTTTGACTTTGGAGACGTCGCGGTCGAGCACCACGACTTCCGCGCCCTCGCGCGCGAAGGCAGCGGCCGTGGCCGCACCGATGCCCGAGCCGCCGCCGGTCACCGCCACGATGCGCCGCGCCAAAGGCTTCTCTGCGGCGGCGCCCAGTTTGGCCTGCTCCAGCGACCAGTACTCGATGTCGAAAATGTCCGGTTCGGGGATGCACTCATAGCGGCCGAGCCGCTCGGCATCGGCCACGACCGCGACAGTCGTCTCGGCGAGGTCGGCGGCGATCTTGGCATCCTTCGAGCTGTTGCCGACACCGAACAGGCCCAGGCCCGGCACCAGCACGACGCGCGGAATCGGATCGAGCTCCTTCTTCGGCGGCATCTGCTTGGCGTTGTGGCGCGCGAAGTAGGCGTGATAGTCGGCGACATAGGTGTCGAGTGCAGCCTTCGCTTCCGCAGCGAAGACATCGAGCTTGCCTGCCTCCGGTGCCGGTGCGACCAGCGGCACGCCCTTGGTGCGGATCGCATGGTCGGGCGTCACGGGTCCCTGCTGGCTGTAGCGGGCGATTTCCTTGCCGCCGACATAGGCCAGGATTTCGGGACCGGTGCGGAACTCGAACACGAAGCGCTGTGCCGCCTCGCGGCCGCCGTCCTTGGCTGGCAACGACAGGAGCCCACGCAGGATCGGCGTCACATCGGCGACCGAGGCAATCTCTTTCGGCAGGGTTACGCCCGCGAAGATCTTGCGCGTTTCCTTGGCGAGACGCTTCTCGGCCAGGGTCACCAGGTCGATCATGCGCACATAGGCCTCTTCGGCCGTCGCGCCCATCGAGAAGATGCCGTGCTTCAGCAGCACCAGCCCCTCTGCGTCGGGATTCGCACGTGCGATCTCGTCGGTCTTCTTGGCGAGGGCGAAGCCCGGCATGACGTACGGCACCAGTGCCGCGCGCTTGCCGAACACATCGGCCGCCAGCGCCTCGCCATCAGGCTGATCAGTGAGCGACAGCACAGCATTGGAATGCGTGTGGTCGATGAACTTGTGCGGCAGGAAGGCGTGCAGCAACGTCTCGACCGACGGATTGGGGGCCTTGCTGTCGAGCAGGTTGGTGCGCTGGACATTCACCATGTCCTCGTCGGAGAGCGCCTGCAGCCCCTTCAGCTCGCCGAGAGGGCCGAGCCGCACGGCCGGCAGGCCTGGCGCTTCGATCGTGCCCATGTCCCAGCCGCTACCCTTGACGCAGAGCACGTCGACCTGGGCGCCGGTGATGTCGGCCATGCGGGTCTTCACGGAGGTGTTGCCGCCGCCATGCAGCACCAACCGCGGCTCGCCGCCCAGCAGGCGCGTTGTGTAGACGCGCAACGCCAGGTCCTCGTTGATGCCTTTCGCCGCGTGTCGTGCGATCGCGGCCTTTGCGTCGTCGTCGGACCAGAGGTTTTCCATGCCGAAGCCTTACTCCCCCGGCTGGATGCCGGCATCCTTCGCGATCTGCACCCAGGTCGCGATCTCTTGCGCCTGATAGGGCTTGAACTGCGCGGGATCGCGCGGCTCGACGGTGAAGCCGAGCTTATCGATCTTCTCGACCGTCTCGGGCTTTTTGAGGCTCTTCAGGATCTCCGCCGACAGACGGTCGAGGATCGGCTGCGGCGTACCGGCCGGCGCGAAGAAGGCGGCCCAGGAGGCGGCGTTGGCGCCCTTCACACCCTGTTCCTCGAGCGTGGCGACCTCGGGAAGATGCGGGTTGCGCTTGGGGCTGCCCAACGCCACGGCGCGAATCTGGCCGGACTTGATCTGGGCCAGCACGCTCGGGAGCGTCGAATTGGAGAGGTCGATGCGACCGCCGACCAGGTCCTGCACCAGCGGCGGCGCGCCGCGATAGGGGACCTGGGTCATCTTGGTGCCGGTGCGCGCCATGAAGAGCTCGGTCGAGAGGTGCGAGCCCGAGCCGATACCGGTCGAGCCGTAGTTCAGTTCGCCAGGCTTGGCCTTGGCCAGTGCGATCACGTCCTGGATGTTCTTGGCCGGCAGGTCGTTGCGCACGACGAAGACGTGCTCGAAGGCGCCGGCGCCGGCCAGCGGCGCGAAATCCTTCACGGCGTCGTAGCCCGGCTCCTTCAACATGAACATGTTGTTGCCGTGCGTCTGGTTGTTGCCGAACGTGATCGTCTGTCCGTCGGGCTTTGCCTTGGCGACGGCGCGTGTGCCGATGGCGCCAGCGCCGCCCGAGATGTTCTCAACGACGACCTGCTGGCCCAGCGCCTCGGAGATGTCGGCGGCGACGATGCGCGCGATGACGTCGGTTGGGCCGCCGGCCGGATACGCCACGACCATCTTGATGGGGCCGGACGGTTGCCAGGTCTGCGCGAACGCGGGCTTTGCGAAGGGCGCGGCCAGCAGGCCGGCGCTGAACAGACGACGCTTGATCATGGTGACGTGCGCTTCCTAGGCGTGAGAGATGACGATCTTGCCGAAGTGGTTCTGGCTCTTGAGATGCTGGTAGGCCGCTTTCGCTTCGGCGAAAGGAAACACCTTGTCGATGACGGGCTTGAGACCGTTAGTCTCGATGGCGCGGTTCATCGCCTCGAACATCTGCTTGCTGCCGACATAGAGGCCCTGCACGTGCAGGTTCCGACGCAGGATCGGCATGGGATCGAGCGTCGCCATGCCCGAGAGCAGGCCAATGACGGCGATCCTGCCGCCGAGCCGCGTTGCCATGAAGGAGCGGGGAAGCGTGCCGGCGCCGCCGACCTCAACGGTGACGTCGGCGCCGCGTCCGTCGGTCAGCTTCAGCGTTTCCTTGTCCCAATCGGGCGTGGCCTTGTAATCGATGACGGCCTCGGCCCCCATCTTCTTCAGCCGCTCGGCCTTGGCGGCCGAGCTCGACGTGCCGATTACGCGCGCGCCGAACATCTTGGCGAACTGCAGGGCGAAGATGGAGACGCCGCCGGTGCCCTGGATCTGCACGATGTCGCCGGCCTTGAGATTGCCGATCTCGACCAGCGCATGCCAGGCGGTGAGGCCGGCGCAGGGCAGAGTGGCGCCTTCTTCGAAGCTCATGCCTGCCGGCAGCTTCACCACGCCATCTTCTTCCAGAACGGCAAGCTCGGTCAGCATGCCGTCGATGGCACCGCCCATGGCCGAGGCCATGGCTGCGTCGTCGATGTTGCCGCCGACCCACTTCTGCATGAAGCAGCCGGCCACACGATCGCCGACCTTTACGCGGCTCACGCCGGGGCCAACGGCGACGATTTCGCCGGCCCCATCCGACAGGGGAATAAGGTCAGGCTTGGGAGCGGAGCGTGCGTACTGCGCCTCGATGGTGAGCAGGTCGCGGTAGTTGAGCGATGTCGCGCGCACCCGCACCAGCACCTGGCGCGGACCCGGTGTGGGGTCGGGGCGGTCAATGAGGGTGAGGGAGTCGATGCCCTTGGGGGCGGGGATGACGTAGCACTTCACTGGCCACTGCCTTTCAGCTCGATGATGGTCTTCGCCATGACGGCTTCCTGGTCCCAGGGGAACAGGATCCAGGTGTCCTGGCTGACTTCGGTGATGAAGCTGTCGACCGTCGGCCGGCCGGCGGGCTTTGCATAGACTGTGGCAAAATGTGCCTCCGGCAGCATTGCCCGCACCGCCCGTGCGGTGACGCCTGTGTCAACGAGGTCGTCGACGATCAGCCAGTCCTTGCCCTTGTCCTGCTCGGCCGAGGTTCCCTTCAGCAGCTCGACCTTGGCGCCGCGCTCCATACGGTCATAGGTCGAACAACATACAGTATCGATCAGCCTGAGATTGAGCTCACGGGCCACGATGGCGGCCGGGACGAGGCCGCCGCGGGTGATCGCGACCAGCCCCTTGAACGGTCCCAGGTCGGCCAGCCGCCAGGCGAGCGCCCGTGCGTCACGATGCAGCTCCGTCCATGAGACGGGAAACATCTTGTTGTAACCAGCGCTGCTCGCCATACGATTTCGCCCTTGGCCTTGTCCGGTTTGGCTTGCCCCCCGGCAGACGCTGCACTAACACCTTCGGCCGGCGCGTAGAAGCACACCTCGTAGGGAAAATCGGGACGGAGACGGCAGAACAATGGGATTCGAGCTTACGCCCGCTTTCTGGAGCGGCCTCACCCAGATCATCCTGGTGAATATCGTCCTCTCCGGTGACAACGCGCTGGTCATTGCGCTCGCTTGCCGGAACCTCGAGAAGAAGCATCAAAAGCCGGCCATCCTGATCGGCAGCGCGGGCGCCATCGTCCTGCGTATCATCTTCGTGCTGATCGTCGATCAGCTCTTGCAGATTTCCTTCCTGAAGTTGGCCGGCGGCCTCCTGCTGCTCTGGATCGGCGTCAAGCTGGTGCAGGGAGAAGAGGAGCATGGCGACGGCGTCAAGGGCGCTGGTTCCGTCTGGGGTGCTATCCGTACCATCATCATCGCCGATGCCGTCATGAGCCTCGACAATGCCATTGCCATTGCGGCCGCCGCCAAGGGCGACACGACGCTCATCGTGCTCGGCCTGCTGATCAGCATCCCGCTCATCATCTTCGGCGCCACCCTGATCATGGCGCTGCTCAACCGCTTCCCGATCATCGTCGTTGCCGGTGGCGCGCTGCTGGGCTGGATTGCCGGCGAGGTGCTGGCGACCGATCCGGGCTACGCCGACAAGCTCGCCGCGCTTACCCCGCACGCCAAGACCATCCTGGAAGTGGGCTGTGCCGTTCTCGTCGTCGTCGTTGGATATTTCCTCCAGTATCGCGCCAAGCAGCGCAGACACGACGAACCCATCGATCTCGCCGCTGAGAAGAGCAAGGAGTAGCTGCCATGGCCAAGATGAAAGCAATCTTCGTTGCGGTCGATGGTTCCGAGCCGTCCGATCGCGCCACGCAGCATGCGATCGACCTGATCAGCTCGGGCTCCGCGGCGGAGCTGCACCTGATCAACGTCCAGCCCGCGATGAGCGGTGCGGTGTCGGCCTTCGTGTCGCGTGAGCAGATCGATACGCATCATCGCGAGGAAGGCGAGAAGGCGCTGGCCTCGGCCGTTGCCATTGCCAAGAAGGCGTCAGTACCAGCCAAGACCCATATCGGCGTCGGGCGTCAGGGCGAGATCGTGGCCGACTTCGTCAAGAAGCTCGATGCCGGCCTGGTCGTCATCGGCACCCGCGGCCACACCGGCTTCGCCGGCGTCCTGCTGGGCTCCGTGGCGCAGGATGTGATCGCCCACTCCAAGGTACCGGTTACGCTCGTAAAGTAGCCATCCGGGCCCGGACATCGTAGAAACGCGACCCTACAAGGAGGGCCGCGAAGCGTGGGCGAGGAGATGTGGCGACGCGAGGCGCTGGCGCCCTATGCGACCCTGCCGTGGCACAGTCGCGGCCGCCTCCATGCCGAGCCCGAATCGTCCAGCCGCAGCCCGTTCCAGCGCGACCGCGATCGCATCATCCATTCGACGGCGTTTCGACGCCTGAAGCACAAGACTCAGGTCTTCGTCTATCACGAGGGCGACCACTATCGGACGCGCCTCACCCATTCGCTCGAAGTGGCCCAGATCGCCCGCACGATCTGTCGAGTCCTGCGGCTCGACGAGGACCTCGGCGAGGCTGTGGCGCTTGCGCACGATCTCGGCCACACGCCGTTCGGCCATGCCGGCGAAGAGGCTCTGCACGGCGTCATGAAGCCCTATGCCGGCTTCGACCATAACGCCCAGACGCTACGCATTCTCACCAAGCTCGAGGACCGCTACGCCGAGTTCAACGGGCTGAACCTCACCTGGGAGACGCTGGAAGGGGCGGTAAAGCACAACGGGCCGCTGCTGAAGCAGGGGCGCACGCTCGAGGAATTGCCTGCCGCCATCGTTGAATATTGCCGGGACCACGATCTCGAACTTCACGGGCATGCCGGGCCGGAGGCGCAGGTCGCCGCGCTGAGCGACGACATCGCCTACAACAATCACGATATCGACGACGGGCTGCGCGCCGGCCTGTTCGAGATCAAGGACCTGCTCGACCTGCCGTTGGTCGGCGAGATGTTTTCGACTGTCCGCCAGAAATATCCCGGCATCGACCAGACGCGGCTGGTTCACGAGGCGGTGCGTCGCGTGATCAACGCCATGGTCGAGGATGTGCTGACGGAGTCACGGCGGCGTTTGAAGGAGGCGCAACCGAAGTCGGTGGCCGATATCCGCGCCCTCGGTCGACCGGTCGTGGCTTTCTCCGATCAAATGGTCGCCACCGACAAGACGGTGAAGACCTTCCTCTACAAGCGCATGTACGAGCACTGGAAGCTCAACCGATCGCATTCCAAGGCGCGCCGGGTCGTCGTCGATCTGTTCGAACTGCTGTTTACCGAGCCCAACTGCCTGCCGTCGCCGTGGCGTGAGAAGGCGGAACAGGCTTCGATTCAGGCAAAGGCCCGTGTTGTTGCCGACTATATTGCCGGCATGACGGACCGCTTCGCTCTGGATGAGCATCGGCGGCTGTTCGACCTCTATCAGTAGATCCGATCTACGGATGATTCCCGCCTCCCTGCTCAAATGGGGAGGAGGGGCGCGAACGGCTGTCGGGATGACAAGTTTGCCCGAATCGGCAATACCCGCCCCATGAATCCCTACCGTCATTTCATCGGCGAGATCGTCGCGGCGCTCAAATCCATGCAGGCCGCCGGCGAATTGCCGGAAAAGCTCGATTTTTCGGCCATCACGGCCGAGCCGCCTCGCGATGCCGCCCACGGCGATATCGCGACCAATGCCGCCATGGTGCTGGCCAAGGCCGCGGGCAAGAAGCCACGCGACATCGCCGAGGCGCTGATCGGGCGACTCAAGGCCAACCCGGACGTGGTCGATGGCGCCGTGGCAGGGCCGGGCTTCATCAACCTCAAGCTCGTCGACAGCTTCTGGCGCGAGCGCCTGCGCGACTGCCTCGCGGCCGGACTCGCCTATGGCGATTCGATGATGGGGCAGGGGGCGAAGGTCAACGTCGAGTATGTCTCGGCCAACCCGACCGGCCCGCTGCACGTGGCACATGCGCGGGGTGCGGTGGTTGGCGATGCCCTGTCCAACCTTCTCCTGAAGGCGGGCTACGACGTCACCAAGGAATATTACATCAACGATGCCGGTGCCCAGGTCGACAAGCTCGGCCAGTCGACCTACCTGCGCTACCGCGAGGCATTGGGCGAGCACATCGCCGCGATTCCCGAAGGCCTCTATCCCGGCGAGTATCTGAAGGATGTCGGGGCCGCCATTGCCAAGCGCGACGGTGCGCGCTGGGTCGACAAGCCGGAAGCCGATTGGTTGCCGGAGATGCGTGCCTTTGCGATCGACTACCTGATGGCGGAGATCAAGGCCGACCTCAAAACGCTCGGCGTCAACATCGACGTCTATTCATCGGAGCGTGCTCTGGTCGAAAGCGGCGCTGTCGATCGCGCTTTCCAGGAGCTGAGTCGCCAGGACCTGATCTATCAGGGCCGATTGGAGCCACCCAAGGGGCAGAAGCCCGACGATTGGGAAGATCGCGAGCAGACGCTCTTTCGTGCGACGCGGTTCGGCGACGAGGTCGACCGTCCGCTCAAGAAGTCGGACGGTAGCTGGACCTACTTCGCCAACGACATCGCCTATCATCACGACAAGTTCCGTCGCGGTTTCGGCGACATGATCGACGTGTGGGGCGCCGACCATGGTGGCTACGTCAAGCGCATGAAGGCGGCGGTCAGCGCCATCACCGAGAAGAAGGGCGAGCTCGACGTGAAGCTCTGCCAGCTCGTGCGCGTCATGAGGAACGGCGAACTGGTGCGCATGTCCAAGCGTGCCGGCACGTTCGTTACCTTGCGCGATCTGCTGGACGAGGTCGGTCCCGATGTCGTGCGCTTCACGATGCTCACGCGCAAGAACGACGCGCCCTTCGACTTCGATCTGGTCAAGGCCACGGAACAGTCACGCGACAACCCGGTTTGGTATGTTCAGTATGGCCATGCGCGCACGCGCTCCGTCATGCGTCAGGCGAGTGCTGCAGGCGTTTCGATCGATGGGTTGGACACTGCGCCGCTTGATCGTCTGTCCGATGTCGGCGAGCTGGCCTTGATCCGCCTGATCGCCCAGTGGCCCCGACAGGTCGAGGCGGCCGCGATCGCTCACGAACCGCATCGTGTCGGCTTCTATCTCTACGACCTCGCTGCCGCTTTCCATGCCCATTGGAATCGCGGGCGCGAGGAGCCGGGCCTGCGCTTCGTGGTCGAGGGTGATCCCGATCTCACCCGGGCGCGTCTGGCGTTGGTACAGGGAATCGGATTTGTGATAGGATCAGGACTAAAGGTCTTCGGCGTAACACCCGTCGAGGAAATGAGATAACAAAATGCACATCCGCCGGTCCCCCTCCGGCGACGGACCTACGATCTACCGACCGAGTGAGTCGGTTGCCGTGCGGCTCGATCCTCCGCCCCGGCCCGTCGCGCACGAACCAGATTCGATCCCGCCTCCGCCGCGGGACTCCCTGCTTATGCGCGTCAACAGACGACGCGGTCAGATCCTGACGATCATGGTCTCTGTGGCCGCCATCGCGAGCTTCGGCTCGGTCGTGTGGTGGGCACACAACCAGGACGTCAAGGCGGGCGGCCGGGGACTGGAGCCGCTGGTCGTGCAGGCGCCGACCACGCCCGCCCGGATGAAGCCCGAGAATGCCGGCGGCCTTGTGCCGCCCAATCAGGACAAGGAAGTCTTCAATCGCATCGCCCCCGGGGCGGTACCATCACAACCCGAAAAGCTGCTGCCTGTGGCGGTAACGCCCCGGCTGCCGGCCAATGGCCTCCCTACTCCGGCCGCTCCCAAGCCGCCGGAAGCGGAGGTTGCCAAGGCGCCGACACCTCTGCAGCCCAACCCTCCCGCGACAGCCGCCCCGACTCAGCCGGCTGACAAGGTGCCGGCCAATCCGCCGAACGTGCAGCCGGCTTCTACGACGCCGACCAGCGAGAACGGGCCCAGCATCGCGAGCCTGATCGAGAACATGTCCGGCCCGACCGGTGGCTGGCGTGTGCAGATCGCCTCGGTAAAGAGCGAAGACGTCGCCAAGTCGACATGGGCGCGCCTGCAAAGCGCGCACGGCGACGTGCTGTCCAATCTGCGTATGCAGGCGGTGAAGGTCGATCTCGGCGACAGGGGAGTCTGGTATCGCGTCCAGGCGGGCCCGCTCGACGAGAAGCAGGCCCACAGCGTCTGCGCCAACCTGAAGTCGCGCCGGACCGACTGCGTCTCGGTACCCCCGGCACGGTGACATCTTGCCTATGAGAGTGCCGCGCGCGGCGATCCTGGGCTGCGCCGGTCCCGATTTGACGCCTGACGAGCGCGCCTTCTTTCGCGAGGCAGATCCGCTGGGCTTCATCCTGTTCGCGCGCAATTTCGATACGCCGGACCGGGCGCGTCGACTGGCCGACGACCTGCGTTCCTCGGTGGCACGGGCCGACACGCCCATCCTGATCGACCAGGAAGGCGGCCGCGTCGCGCGGCTGCGGCCGCCGCACTGGCGCAAGGCGCCACCGGCCCGTCTCCTGGGTAGCCT
>CALROF020000217.1:0-11036 GCA_943369775.1 Reyranella massiliensis 521 | reverse complement strand
TCTCCACGGTGCGGCCGGTCTCCTACAAGGTGCCGGACGACGGCCCGGCCGGCGACATGCTGCGGATCCTGGGCCGCGATGCCTGGCGGCCAGCGCATCTGCACATGATCATCCAGGCTCCGGGCCATCAGCCGTTGATCACCGAGTTTTTCCCCGAGGACGACGAGCATCTCGACGGTGATGCCGTGTTCGGGGTGCGCAGCGGGCTCGTGTTGCCCTTTGCCAGGGTGACGGACCGCGCGTCGCTGCCCGCCAATCTGGCCGCACGCGACACGCTGCCCCTGCCGGTCTGGTCGGCCAAGCTCGACCTGACGCTCCCGCCCGCCTGACCTCGCTTTAGCCGAAGACTTGATGCGACTCGTCGGCGTTCGTGACGTCTCCAAGGATTTCGCCAACGGCGTGCGGGCCCTCGAAAGGACATCGCTCGACATCGAGGCCGGCGAATTCCTGAGCGTGCTGGGGCCGTCGGGTTGCGGTAAGTCGACCTTGCTGCGCCTGATTGCGGGGCTCGCGCAACCTACCACCGGCACGATCGACTGGCCGTCGGGCAAGCCCGATCTCGGTTTCGTGTTCCAGGAACCGACCCTGATGCCGTGGACCACGGCCATCGCCAACGGTGCGTTGCCGCTCAAGCTCGCCGGCGTCGCTCGTTCCGAGCGCGAGGCGCGGGCGGCCGAAGCGCTGGGCCATGTCGGCCTAGCCGGCTTCGAGCGCAGCTATCCGCGCGAACTGTCGGGCGGCATGAAGATGCGCGTGTCGATCGCGCGGGCGCTGGTCACCCAGTCCAAGCTGCTGCTGATGGACGAGCCCTTCGCTGCCCTCGACGAGATCACCCGTCGCCGGCTCAACACCGACCTTCTCGAACTGTGGCAGCGTACGCGCTTCACCGCGGTGTTCGTGACCCATTCGGTGTTCGAGTCGGTCTTCCTCTCGCAGCGCATCGCCGTGATGAGCGCGCGGCCTGGCCGCGTGCTGTCCGAACTCGCCATTCCTGCCGCCTATCCACGGACCGAGTCCTTCGGCACGTCGGCGGAATATGCGGCCCTCTGCCGGCTGGCTTCGGCCCGGCTCTCCGAGGCGCTGGCAGCATGACGAGGGCAGCATGAGTGCGCGCTTCCTCGCGCCGATCCTGGTCGGCCTCGTCATGCTCGGTCTCTGGGAAGCGGTGGTGCGAACCGCTGAGATCCCGCCCTATGTGCTGCCAGGGCCGCTTCTCATCGCCAAGACTCTGGTAAGCGACTGGTCGACGCTTTGGCCGGCGCTCGTCATCACGCTCAAGGTTACTATGCAGGCGCTGGCCGCGGCGGTAATCGTCGGCGTGGCGTTGGCCATACTGTTTTCGCTGTCGCGCTGGATCGAACTGTCGTTCTTCCCTTACGCCATCATCCTGCAGGTGACGCCGATCGTAGCCATTGCGCCGCTGATCATCGCGTGGGTCGACGACGTCGATCTCTCGCTGTTGATCTGCGCCTGGCTGGTCGCCTTCTTTCCCATCCTGTCGAATACCGTGCTGGGCCTGCGTTCGGTCGACCGCAACCTGCTCGACCTCTTCGAGCTTTATGGCGCGGGACGCTGGCGCACGCTGATCGACCTGCGCCTGCCGGCGGCTCTGCCGTACTTCCTGGGCGGCCTCCGCATCTCGGGCGGTTTGGCGCTGATCGGCGCCGTCGTGGCGGAGTTCGTTGCAGGTTCGGGCGGGCGGGAGTCGGGCCTTGCCTATCGCATTCTCGAATCGGGCTACCAGCTCAAGATCCCGCGCATGTTTGCGGCACTCGTGCTGATCTCGCTGGCTGGCATCGCGATCTATCTGCTGCTGTCGTTGCTCTCGCACCTTCTGCTGCGCCGCTGGCACGAAAGCGCGCTCAGCGCCGAGGGCTGACCCTCATCGCATCGCCGCGCGCGCCAGGAAGAACGAGCAGATGGCGACACCGGCCGCCAGCAGGAGATAGCCCGCCTCGTAGGAGTGGGTGATTGCCAGGACGGTGCGGAACAGCAGCGGCGAGAGAAGTGCGCCAAAAAAGACGAAGAGCTGCGTGGCGCCGGTGAACTCCGCAGCCCGGCCCGGTGGTGCGCGCGAGGCACTCTCGGCGATGAAGACGCCGTTCCAACCGACGGCAGTGCCGCCCAGCAGGATGCAGACGATATAGACGGCGGTGATCGGCCAGTCGGGGGTCGAAAAGGCCATTGTTGCTGCCGCGATCGCCACGATGCCGCCGATGCCTGCCAGCACGGTCGAGGGTCGCCGCAGCAGATCGGCCAGGGCGCCCCAGAAGACGCGGCCGAAGGCGCCAGTGACGGTCGCCGCCGAAAGCAGGGCGCCGGCCAGTACGTAGGACATTTTCAAGCCGTCGACGGCGTAGACGACCGTGAAGTTCACGACGATCGCCTGCGTTGCCGAGAAGAGCATACCGATGAAGCACATCGGCCGCAGGATCGGGTCGCGCCAGGCGAGCCGCAGCGGCTCGAAGATCTCGGCGGCCGTGGGCAGAAACTGCCGGCCGACCTGGTTGCTCGCCTGTTCCTCGTCGTAGAGCCGGCGCAGCGGTTGGACGGCGATGACGGTCGCAAGCGACAGGAAGCCAATGCTGGCCGCGGCCCAGCGCCAGCCGAAATCGAGTGCCAAGGTCGGCAGCACCGCGCCGCAGATCGCGAATCCCACCGGCACGCCACTTTGCTTCAGCGAGAAGGTAACGTTGGCGAGGCGCGGTGGCGAAACGCGCGCCAGGATGTGGGAGCTGGCAATGGTGAGTGGCCCCGAGCCCAGGCCAACGATCAGCGCCGAGAGGGCCGCCATCGCCACACCGCCCACGGCGAAGACGAAGGAGCCGATGGCCGCCACGGTGAGGCCGGTCTGGATGAAGCGGATCGGCCCCAGGCGCCGATTGATCGCGCCACCGCCCAGGGTCGAGATCATTGCTGCGAGATAGACCAGCGAGACATAGTAGGCGACGTCGGCGGCGGCGACGCCCAGCACCGGTGCAGCGGCAGGCGCCAGCACCGAGGCTTGGTTGAAGCCCATGGTCGCGACGACCTGCACCAGAGTGAGGGAGACGAGGGCGATCAGATAACGGCGAAGGTCGGTCGGCGCGGCAGAAGACATTGCGCCGGGACTATAACGTGCGGGCTGTTTTCTACCTCAAGCCACTGAGGAAAGTTTCGACCAGCGGTGACCAGACGGAAGCGCCGTTGCTTGCGCCGGCAAGGCTGTGGCCATCGCGGCCAAAAGGTTCGAGTGGTTTGTAGGTCGCCTTGCCACCGGCCTTGTCGTAAGCCTCGGCCATGCGCTTGGCGAGTGCGGGTTCGAAGAAGCTGTCGTTCTCGGCATAGATCCAGAGCATCGGTACCCGTGCTGTCGCGCCATATCGTGCGGCGGCATCGACCAGCGCGTTCGGCGTGCAATTTCCGATGCCGCCTCCGCTGAGTTTCTGCTGCCCGCCGCGCCCGCCAGCAAAGTTGACCATGCCGGAAACACCGGGCGGATTGCGACTCGACAAGGCGATGGCAGCCCAGCCGCCGGCCGACTGACCGACGACGATCGTGCCGTCGGGCGCGACATAAGGCTGGCTGCGCATGTAGTCGATGGTGGCCTGGATATCGGTGGCGCTCTGCAGGCCGGCATTGAAGTAGTCCGGCGAATCGCAGAAGCCGTAGCCCTCGGCCCAGGCGCCACCGCTGTCGCCGTAGCCGCGGCGTATCGGCAGGACGACGACGTAGCCGCGCGCCAGGAACCAGGAGGAGAGGGTCGTGTAGCGCGGCCGTTCCATGGTGGCGCGCCGCGACCCGTCGGCGGGTGAGCCGTGATTGATGACGACCAGGGGCTGGCGTGCCTCACCCGGCGGCCGCAGCACCGTGGCGATCAGATTGGCTCCGCCAGGGCCGGGCACGCGCACGATCTGCTCGCGCTCCTGCGCCACTGCCGGCCATGCCAGCACAAAGACCAGCAAGGCAGCTAGTGCGCGCAAACGCATCGCGTATCTCCCGATTATCGGCCGCTGCGCCGGGCTGGCTTGCCGCGCGAACCGGAGCCGGTGCGTACGCCGCGGAAGACGCGGGAGTGCTGCATCTTGCCGAGATGCACGCCGACATTGGCGCTCGCGGCCTGACCCGGCAGCTCGAGCTCATGGGCCTCGAGGCGGCGGATCTCGTCGCGCAGGCGACCGGCTTCCTCGAACTCTAGGTCGGCAGCGGCAGCGCGCATGCGCTTCTCGAGTTCGGCGATGTGGGTGCGCAGATTGTGGCCGACGAGATGAACGTCGCCCGACACGCCGGTGTCCACGGTGTAGTGGTCGCGTTCGGCGGTCGACTGAAGGATTTCTGCGATGTTCTTCTTTACCGAAGCCGGCGTGATGCCGTGCTCCTTGTTGTAGGCCGTCTGCTTGGCGCGCCGCCGGTCGGTCTCGGCCATCGCGTACTTGATCGAGTCTGTCATCTTGTCGGCATAGAGGATGACCCGGCCGTCGACGTTACGGGCGGCGCGGCCGATCGTCTGCACCAGCGAGGTCGGCGAGCGCAGGAAGCCTTCCTTGTCGGCATCGAGGATGGCGACCAAAGCGCATTCCGGAATATCGAGGCCTTCGCGCAGCAGGTTGATGCCGACCAGCACATCGAAGGCGCCGAGCCGAAGATCGCGGATGATCTCGATGCGCTCCAGGGTGTCGATGTCGGAGTGCAGGTAGCGGCAGCGGATGCCGGCTTCGTGCATGTACTCCACGAGATCCTCGGCCATGCGCTTGGTCAGCACCGTGACCAGCACGCGCTGGCCTTTCTTGGCGCAGTCGCGACATTCGGCGATCAGATCGTCGACCTGCTTCTCGACCGGACGTATCAGCACCGTCGGGTCGATCAGGCCGGTGGGCCGGATCACCTGCTCGATGAAGGTGCCCTGCGTGCGTTCCATCTCCCAGTCGCCGGGCGTGGCGCTGACATAGGTGGTCTGCGGGCGCAGCGTATCCCACTCCTCGAACTTCAGCGGCCGATTGTCGATCGCCGACGGCAGGCGGAAACCGAACTCGGCCAGCACGCTCTTGCGGTTGAAGTCACCGCGGAACATGCCGCCGATCTGCGGCACCGTGACGTGGCTCTCGTCGCAGATCAGCAGGGAGTGTTCGGGGAAGTATTCGAACAGGGTGGGCGGCGGTTCGCCGGGCTTGCGGCCGGTGAGATAGCGCGAATAGTTTTCGATGCCGGCGCAGGCGCCGGTGGTTTCCAGCATCTCGATGTCGAACAGCGTGCGCTGCTCCAGGCGCTGCGCTTCCAGGAGCCGGCCGGCGCGATTGAATTCCTCGAGTCGCTGCTTGAGGTCGGTCTTTATCTGGTCGATCGCCTTCTGCATCGTGGGCTTTGGCGTCACATAGTGGCTGTTGGCGTAGACGATGATGTCCGACAGCGACACGGTTTTGTCGCCCGTCAGCGGATCGAACTCGGTGATCGATTCGATTTCGTCGCCGAACATCTCGAAGCGCCAGGCCTTGTCCTCGTAATGGGCCGGGAAGAGGTCGACCGTATCGCCGCGCACGCGGAACGTGCCGCGCTGGAAGGCATTGTCGTTGCGCTTGTACTGTTGTTCGACGAAGCGGCGGAGCAGGGTGGTGCGATCGATCTTCTGGCCCTTGTGCAGGCGGAAGGTCATCGCCTGGTAGTTTTCCAGCGGGCCGATGCCGTAGATGCACGAGACCGAGGCCACGATGATCACGTCGTCGCGCTCCATCAGGGCGCGCGTCGCGGAGTGGCGCATGCGGTCGATCTGTTCGTTGATCGACGAATCCTTCTCGATGTAGGTGTCGGTTCGCGGCACGTAGGCTTCGGGCTGGTAGTAGTCGTAGTACGATACGAAGTACTCGACCGCGTTCTCCGGAAAGAAGCCCTTCATCTCGCTGTAGAGCTGCGCCGCCAGCGTCTTGTTGGGCGCCATCACCAACGCCGGCCGTCCCTGCGAGGCGATGACGTTGGCCATGGTGAAAGTCTTGCCCGAGCCAGTGACACCCAGCAGCACCTGGTCGCGCTCGCCGCCCGACACGCCTTCGATGAGTTGTCGGATCGCCTGGGGCTGGTCGCCGGCTGGTGTGTAATCGGACACCAGCTTGAAGGGCTTCGGCGTTACACCTTCGAGCTCGGGCCGCCGTTGAATGTACGGCATCAGGAGTGGCGTCGCCGGCACTGCGAGATTCTTTGAGGGCATGGCCTGCATTATATGATGCTCGAATGGCGGTCCGGCAATGCTAGCTTCCGCCCCCGCCATGCCGGACCTGTTGAGCACTCCTTTCCTGATTTCGGCCGTAGTTGCCTGCATTGCAGGCATGGTACGCGGCTTCGCGGGCTTCGGCGCCGCCATGCTGATGACGCCGGTGTTTTCGGCGCTCTACGGCCCCGCTGTAGGTATCGCTCTCTGCCTGCTGCTGGAAATTGCCGTGGCGCTGCCGCTGTTGCCCGGTGTCGTGCGCCTCGTCGACTGGCGCCGCATCGGCGTGCTGCTGGTAGCGGCGGCAATTGGCGTACCGTTCGGTAACTTCACTTTGACGTGGGCCGATCCCGAACCGATGCGCTGGGCGATTTCCGCCATCGTTCTCGGTGCTGTCATAATGCTGGCGAGCGGCTGGCGCTTTTCCGGTCGGCCGGGGGTGGGGACTACTCTCACGGCGGGTGCGACCAGTGGTTTCCTGAATGGCCTCTCGGGCATGGCCGGTCCGCCGATCGCATTCTATTATCTTGCAGGTGAGGACCCTGCTGTGCGCGTGCGGGCCAACCTCACGACCTACTTCGTCTTCGTTGATTTGTTTGCCATCGCGGCTTTCGCGTCGCGCGATCTGATCGGGTGGAGCACTGGCGTCCACGGGTTGTTCCTGGCGCCAGCAGTCATAGCGGGGGGCTTACTCGGCGAGCGTTTGTTTCCGTTGGCCAGCGAGCGCTTTTATCGGCGGCTGGCGCTGCTGCTATTGGTCTGCGTCGCTTTGGGTTCCTTGCTGCTATAGGGCTCGACATGAGGATCTGGGACAAAATCGTGGAAGGCATGAACGGCCTCGGCATTGCCGAGTTGCTGGGCCTGTCTTCGCCGCCGGCCGACGATGGCGGGCATCCCGGCCTGCGCCAGATCGGTTTCACGATCGGCGTCATTGCGCTCGGCGCCAAGATGGCGCGGGTCGATGGCGAAGTCTCGGAGGCCGAGATCGACGCATTCCGTGCCTTCTTCCAGGTGCCGCCGGGCGAGGAAGCCAACGTCCAGCGTTTCTTCGATCTCGCCAAGCGCGATGCCGGCGGTTTCGAGACATATGCGCGACAGGTGGCGGCTCTCTTTCCCGATGCGCCGGAGATTCTGGAGAACGTGATCGAGGGTCTGTTCAGCATCGCGCAGGCCGATGGTCAGATCGACGTGGCGGAGGCCGACTATCTGGCCAAGGTTGCGCGCCTCTTCGGTTTGGAAAGCGCGCGCTTCGAGCGCGCCAAGGCCGCAGCACTCGGCGTCATGGAGTGCGAGCCCTGCGTTGTGCTGGGCATCGATCCGCTGGCGACCGACGAACAGATCCGCGAAGCATGGCTGCGCCAGGTTCGCGCCAATCATCCCGACAAGTTGATGGCGCAGGGCTTGCCGGAAGAGGCCATCGCCATGGCCAATCGCAAGCTTGCACTGATCAACGATGCCTACGATCGCCTGCGCCGCCAGCGCGGACTGGTCGCTGCCTGAACGTGAAGCTCGTCGAGCAGCCATCGCCCAATCACGCGCCGCGGCCCGAAGGGGCGGTCGTCGATATCCTCGTGCTGCACTACACCGAGCTGCCGTTGCAGGAGTCGCTCGACATCCTGTGCGACAGCGCGCGAGAGCATCGCGTGAGTTCGCACTATGTCCTCGCTGAAGGCGGCACGGTCTACCGTCTCGTTGCCGAGGATCGCACCGCCTGGCACGCCGGCCGTTCGTGGTGGCGTGGCCGCGAAGCGTTGAATGCAACATCGATCGGCATCGAGATCGTCAACCTGCATGGCGATCGCCACGACTATCCGCCGGATCAGATCGCGGCGCTGATCGCCCTCTGCAAAGGCATCCTCGCGCGCCATCCTGCCATCGAGCCGCGCAATGTCGTCGGCCACTCCGACATCGCGCCGCAGCGCAAGGTCGACCCGGGTCGCCGGTTTCCCTGGAAGGTCTTGGCCGATGCCGGCGTCGGCGTCTGGCCAAGAGCCGGTGGGCGACCGCTGGACGGCGATTTTCAGAAAGCCTTGCAGCGTTTCGGCTATGCGCCTCCGATCGCTGTTCCGCCGAAGGAAGTCATCAAGGCCTTCCAGCGTCATTTCCGACCGGCGCGAGTCGACGGTATGGCCGACCCCGAGACACGCACGCTTCTGGCCGGGCTGCTTGACCCGTTGGGGGGAGCGGCCTAGTCAGGCGCCGGATCAGACGGCTGGATGGCTGCACTCGAACGGGCAACCGATCGGGTGAGGAAAGTCCGGGCTCCACGGAGACACGGTGCCGGTTAACGGCCGGCGGGGGCGACCCCAGGGAAAGTGCCACAGAGAACAGACCGCCGGGCCAGCTTGCTGGCCAGGTAAGGGTGAAACGGTGGGGTAAGAGCCCACCGCGCGACCGGCAACGGAAGCGGCACGGCAAACCCCACCGGGAGCAAGACCAAATAGGGGCGGCACGCCGGGCAACCGGCAGCGGTGTTTTCGCGTCGTCGCCCGGGTCGGTCGCGCGAGGTGCTCGGCAACGGGCATCCCAGAGGAATGGCCATCCATCGCCTTCGGGCGAGGACAGAACCCGGCTTACAGGCCGTCTGACCCTTTATCTCCTTCACGCTTCCGCGTCGCGAGTCGACGCTACAACTGCTTGCGTCCGAATGCGGTGAGCGCACAATAGATGTTGTGTCTAAGGTCTTCAGATTCCTTGTGGATTCCTGTGTTTGTGAATTGCGCCCCAGGCCTTCCCATGGTATCCCATTGTATCCCGTGTAACAGGAAACGCAGGGGCGTGGGGCACCTGCGGCGGGATGTAGGGGGAGAAGGGCCGTGGCATTCCGGTCCGAAATCCTGATCAAGCTGGATAAGAAGGGTCGGGTCCTGTTGCCCGCCGCCTTTCGCGATGAGCTGCCTGCGGACGATCGCGGCGCCTTCGTGCTCTATCACTCCCCCAATGTTCCGGGTGTCGTGAACGGCAATTCGCGCCTGGGCTTTGACGCCATGTTGGAGCGGCTGCGTGCCGAGGCGCTGGGCCCCAAGGGTTCGCTGAAGGTCGCTCTGGACGACGAGGCATTCGATCCGGCGGGCTATCTCTCGGCCGGCGCCCGCACCATCGCCATGGAGCCGGACGGCCGCTTCTCCATGCCTGCCGAATTCGTCGAGGCGCTCGATGTCGCCGATGGCGTAATGCTGGTCGGCAAGGTCGAGAAGTTCCAGCTCTGGAATCCGGCGCGCTGGCAAGCCCGCCGCGCGGCCGAGCGCGAGAAGATGGCGGCCTTCGTGCGCAACCTGAGTGGAGGCGAGGCATGAGTGCCGTCCGCCACGTTCCGGTGATGGCTCGCGAAGTCGTCGATGCGCTGCAGCCGCGCGACGGTGGCCGCTATCTCGACGGCACCTTCGGCGCCGGCGGTTACACCGCGGCGATGCTCGATCGCGCCGACTGCCAGGTGATCGCCATCGACCGCGATCCCGATGCGATCGCCGCAGGCCAGGTGCTGGCCGAACGCTATGCGCCGCGCCTGCGTTTGATCGAAGGCCGCTTCGGCGACATGGCCGATCTCCTGTCGGCCGAGGGCGTCGAGGATGTCGATGGCGTCGCGCTCGATCTCGGCGTCTCTTCGATGCAGTTCGACCAGGCCGATCGCGGTTTCTCCTTCCGCGCCTCCGGCCCGCTCGACATGCGCATGGAGAAGAGCGGGGCATCGGCAGCCGATCTGGTGAACGAGGGCGATGAAACGGAACTCGCCGACATCATCTGGCGCTATGGCGAAGAACGTCGCAGCCGCCGCGTCGCGCGCGCCATCGTTGAGGCCCGCCGCACCAAGCGCATCGACACCACCGGTGAGCTGGCCGAGATCGTGCGCCGTGCGGTCGGCCCGCAGGGCCGGGACGAGAGCGATCCCGCGACGCGCACTTTCCAGGCGCTGCGTATTGCCGTGAACGACGAGCTGGGCGAACTCGAGCGCGGTCTCGCAGCTGCCGAGCAAGTGCTGGCACCGGGCGGCCGGCTGGCCATCGTGTCCTTCCATTCGCTGGAGGATCGCGCAGTAAAGGAATTCGTGCGCGCCCGTGCCGGCCGCACGCCCGGTCCGTCACGCCATGCGCCGCCGCGGTCCGGCGAACAGGACGCCACGTTGCGCGATCTCACGCGCAAGCCGATGGTGCCGTCGGACGCCGAAGTCGCTGCCAATCCGCGCGCGCGCTCGGCGCGGCTGCGCGTTGCCGAGAAGCTCGCGGCTTCTGGAGGCCGCGCATGATCCATCGTGGACTCATGTTCTGGTCGGTCGCCGCCATCGCCACGGCGGTGGGCCTGTTCACCGTGAAGTACAAGGTGCAGGACCTCGAAGAGCAGATCGACCGCACCAACCAGAAGATCATCGAGAGCCAGCAGGCCACGCATATCCTGCGGGTCGAATGGGCTCATCTCAACGAGGCCGAGCGCATCGAAATGCTCGCCCTGAAGCATCTCAAACTCGAGTCGGCCTCGGTCAAGCAGATTGCCCGATTGGATCAACTCAAACCCGAATCTGTCCCCCCGCGGCGCGAAGCACCACTCCCTTCCCCCCCACGTACGGGCAACGACGTCCCCTCGTCGAATTTGCCCGGTGGTGCCCGCGTCGCAGCGGAGGCCGGCAGCCCCTCGCCGGCCTCCGCACCCCCTCCAGGGCGTTCATCCGGACCCACGACGCCCCCTCGACCGGCCCAGATTCAAGAGCCGGCAACCTCGGGTCCGGTTGGCGACGGCCAGAACGCTGCAGTCTCGATCGATGAGATCCTCTCGCGAAACGAAGGGGGTCGCCGGTGAGACTGTGGCGCAGGTCTGCCTCGCCCGAACCGGCCGCCGCGCCGAGCGCGGCGGCCCGCGCGCGGTA
>CALROF020000216.1:0-11046 GCA_943369775.1 Reyranella massiliensis 521 | reverse complement strand
ATCGTGGCGATCAACGAATTCACCTGGTTCGCCCTGCTGGCGTTGCTCTTCTCCGGCAGTACGGCGCGCGCCTTCTACCGTCGCACCAAGGTTTGGCTCGACCGCATCATGGGGGGCGTATTGGCGGCCCTCGGGGTGCGCCTCGTGCTGTCCAACCAGTAGTCGCCCAGTCGCAGGGCGCGGGCGGCGGGTCGACTGGTCATGAGCGACGCACCGGCACCGACGCGAAGAACCACTTTCTACGATGAGCTGATCCAACGACGGCGTGCCGCCTGGCTTGTCTCTCTTGTCTGCGCCTTGGTCGCTGCCGGCATCGGGCTGGTGTTGAGCACCATCGTCACGCCGATGTTGCTGCTGATCGTGGGAGCTTTCCTGAAGCTGATTGGTGGAGTCGGGGTGTCCTCGATCCAGGCGTTCGTCGCCGGGCAGCTCGCCAATTTCGACCAGCTATCGCTGGCGCTCGACCGGATGAATGGCCTAGGCGATCTCGGATTGCTGGGGCCGTCGCTGGTGGGGATGGCGCCCGTTGCCGTGCCGGCGTTGCTGGCGGCCATGCTGGTCTGGCTCTGGTTGCGGGCCGTCTTCAGCCGCGCCGGGAACGAAGATCTCCTGTCCCGGCTGCAGGCGCGACCTGTAAAGCTCGATGACTTCGAGGAACGCCAGCTCAGCAACATCGTCGAGGAAGTCGCGATCGGTGCTGGTGCACCGGTCCCGCGGCTTCTCCTGATCGATTCGCCGATCGTCAATGCGGCGGCACTTGGGACATCGCACGAAGACGGCGTCGTGCTCATCACGCGCGGCCTGCTCGAAAAGCTCAATCGCAGCGAGACCGAAGCCATTGTGGCCCGCCTGATCTCCGCCATCGGCGCGGGCGATCTGCGTGTTGCCGCAGGGATCATGGCCGTGCTGCGCACCTTCGGCTTCTTTTTGACGGTGCTTGACCTGCCGCTGCGCGGGTCGGCCTGGCGCACGCTTAGGGATCTGTTGTTGGTGTCGGTCGTTCGGCGGGCCGATGCCGATCGTCTGGGACAGGCCGGCGACGGCCTGGAGGAGGGGATGCAGGGTGACGCGATCCCCGACCTCGACAAGATCGCGAGTGGTGCACCGTCGCTCGTAGCCAAGGTCGCACGCTTCCTGGTGTTGCCCTTCTACCTGGTAGCCGTCTTCTACAAGCTCATCCTGTTTCTCTGGACGTCGCTGTTCCTGGGGCCACCTTTGGCCGGGCTCTGGCGCAATCGCTGCTACTGGACAGATGCGAGGGTCGTGCAGCTCGCGCGTAACCCGGAGGCCTTTGCGCAAGCGCTGGAAAAGATCGGCGCGGCCGATCCGCCGCCGGGCGGCGAGGCCTTCGCCTATCTCTTCATTGCCGCGCCGACAACGGCGCGCCGCAGGACAACGGATCGCCGCACCTTGGCGTTGGCGCTGACGCCATCGACGAGCGATCGTCTGGCGCGGCTCAGTGCCATGGGGGCTGCCTCACGGGAGAGCGGCCGAGCCTTCGATCGCAAGACCTTGGCCGCACACCCAGGCCGCGCCGCAGTGGTCGGCGCCCTCGGCCTGTTGCTCGTGCCGTTGTTCGCGATCCTGGTCGGTGCCGTCGGCTTCCTGACGTTGATGGTGACGTCGATCGGCCTGCTGGCCGGCCTCACCATCGTGCACGTGCTGATCTGACTTTAGTTGCGAATGCCCTGGATGGCTGCGACCCGGCCTTCGACTTCGGCGAGGTTGGCCGGAGTCTGCGTCAGGACAAACAGCGCCTGCGTACGGCCCGCGATGCGCAAGGGATCGCCGCTCTCACGCTGCTGCATCTCGACGAAGAAGGTTCCGGCCGGCCGGCAGGTCCAGTTGCTGCTGAGGCCGCCCAGATTGACGCCAGGGTAGCGCAGGCAGACCTGGATCAGCGGCTGGCCGCCGGTTTCGGTCGTCGTCTGCGTCTTCCATTCACCCTGGAAGATCCGGCGCTGGCCGACCAGCCAGGCGAAGTCGCGCCCATCGGCGGTCGAATAATGGATCTGCGCCGGCCCGCCGCCGCGCGTCCACATCCAGGTCTTGTGGCTCATGGCGCGCTCGGCTTCGCCGGGCGTTGAATTGGCGACGGCATAGTCGATGCCCGGCATGGCCACGGCCGGGCCCGTCGGCGCTTCCGGATCGGGATTGGAGCAGGCGCCGAGGGTCAGGGCGGCCATGGTGAGGAGCGACGAAAAGCGGAGGATCGACATGAGCGTTGAGGTCCTTTGAGGTCTAGCGCGGCAGCAGCGCCTGCAACTGGCTGATGGTCTGGTTCTTGTGGCGGGAGACGAATGGCAGCTCGCTCCGGCTGGCGAGACCGAGGGGATCGCCGTCTACGCGTTCGCCCACCCATTCGAAGACCGAACCGGCGGCCTGACAGTACCAGTCGGCGCCGGCGGCCTTGCTGATCGGATGGGTCGCTTCGCCGGGGTAGCGCAGGCAGACCTTCGTAACCAAGGCTCCGCTGGAGCCTGCGGGGCCGGTTTCGACTTTCCATTCGCCCGCGACGACCTGGCGTCTCTCAAAGAACCAGACAAAATCCCGCCCGTCAGGTGTAGAATAGTGGACGGCCGGACCGTAGAGGCTGCCGGTTGCGCGCCAGGTCTTGCCGCCGATGAGCGCCTGGGCCTGCTGCGGCGTGGTGCTGGCGTTCGCCTGGTCGATCCGCCGCATCTGCGACGTCCCGTCCTTGCTGCCGGAAACGGAGGAGCTGTACCAGCAGCCACCGAGGAAGAAGGAGGCGGCGAGCAGAGGCAGAGCGGAATGCAGGGCGGACATGCGAAGAGGCAGGATTCCAGACTGGTGTTTGTGGGCTGGGTTGTCTAGTAAGCCCCGTTTAATGCCAAGAGCGCACTGCCAGGAGGAATGGGCCCTATGCGTGTCTACTACGATCGTGACGCCGATGTGAACCTGATCAAGGGCAAGAAGGTCCTTGTCGTCGGCTACGGCAGCCAGGGCCACGCCCACGCCATGAACCTACGCGATTCCGGCGTCAAGGACGTGCGCATTGCACTGAAGCCCGGCTCCGCGACGACGAAGAAGGCCGAAGGCGCCGGCTTCACCGTCATGAGCCCGGCCGATGGCGCCAAGTGGGCCGACATTGTGATGATGCTGACCCCGGACGAACTGCAGTCGGACATCTACAACGCCGACCTGGCCTCCAACATGAAGCAGGGCGCCGCGCTCGCCTTCGCCCATGGCCTCAACGTCCACTTCAACCTGCTGTCGCCGCGTGCCGACCTCGACGTGTTCATGATCGCGCCGAAGGGTCCTGGCCACACGGTGCGCTCCGAGTACGTGCGTGGCGGTGGCGTGCCCTGCCTGGTCGCAGTGGCGCAGAACCCGTCGGGCAACGCGCTCGAAATCGCGCTCAGCTACTCGTCGGCCGTCGGTGGCGGTCGCGCCGGCACCATCGAGACCTCGTTCAAGGAAGAGTGCGAGACCGATCTTTTCGGTGAGCAGGTCGTGCTGTGCGGCGGCCTGGTCGAGCTGATCAAGGCCGGCTACGAGACGTTGGTCGAGGCGGGCTACGCGCCGGAAATGGCGTACTTCGAGTGCCTGCACGAAGTGAAGCTGATCGTCGACCTCATCTTCGAGGGCGGCATCGCCAACATGAACTACTCGATCTCCAACACCGCGGAGTACGGCGAGTATCGTTCGGGCCCGCGCATCGTGACGGCCGAGACCAAGGCCGAGATGAAGCGCGTCCTCGAAGACATTCAGTCCGGCCGCTTCGCGCGCGACTGGATGCTGGAGAACAAGGTCAACCAGGCCTCGTTCAAGTCCATGCGCAAGAAGATGGCCGAGCATCCGATCGAAGAGGTCGGCGAGAAGCTGCGCGGCATGATGCCGTGGATCAAGGAAAAGGCCCTGGTCGACAAGGCCAAGAACTAGTCCTTCCGGACGTTAACGAAAACGGGCCCTTCGGGGCCCGTTTTTTGTTTCAAATTTTGTATCCGCCGCCCGAGGCATCGAGCATCGAGCCGGTGATGAAGGACGACTGTTCCGAGAGCAGCCACAGGATCGTGTCGGCCATCTCGTGGCTTTGACCGATTCGTCCCATAGGGATCGACGCTTCGATGCTGGCGCGGAAAGCGGCGTCGTTCAGCCGGCCTTCGGTCATCTCGGTCATTACCATGCCCGGTCGCAGTGAGTTCACACGGATGCCCTCTGCCGCGACCTCGCGGGCAAAGCCCTTGGTGAAGGCATCGACGGCGCCCTTGCTGGCGGCATAGGCCGACGAGCCGGGGCGTCCGCCCAGTGTCCCGGCCATCGACGAGACGTTGACGATCGCGCCGCCCTTGCCGCCGTGCTGGGTCGACATGCGCCGCGCTGCTTCACGGCAGCAGAGCATCAGCCCGACGACATTCACGGCGAACAGATTGGCGAGGATGGCTGCGTCGTACTCATCGACCCGGCCGCGCTTGCCGTTGATGCCGGCACTGTTGACGAGATGCGTGACGGGACCCAGCGCCCGCTCGGTCTCCTCGAACAGCCGCACGATGTCGGCCTCGTTCGCCATGTCGCCCGGCAGGGCAATGGCCTGGCCACCTTTGGTCGCGATGTCGGCCACGACCGCCTTGGCCTGGGCATCGCGCGAGCGGTAGTTGATGGCGATCTTGTAGCCATGCGCTGCCGCGCGGCGGGCCGTTTCGGCGCCGATGCCCGAGGCACCGCCGGTGATGAGAAGTGTTTTGGCTTCAGATGACATAGCCGCCTCCGGATGCGTCAAGCATGGCGCCGGTAATGAAGGAGGCTTCCTTCGACAGGAGCCACAGGATCGCCTCGGCGATTTCGTGCGCCTCGCCAATGCGCTGAATGGGAATCGACGCGGCGATGGCGGTGCGGACGGCTTCGTCATTCAGCCGGCCCTCGGTCATTTCGGTCATGACCGCGCCGGGGCGAATCGAATTGACCCTGATGCCCTCGGCCGCCACTTCGCGGGCAAAGCCTTTGGTGAAGGCATCGACCGCGCCCTTGGTGGCGGCATAGGCCGACGCGCCTTTGCGCCCGCCGAGGGTGCTGGCCATGGACGAGACGTTGACGATTGCGCCGCCCTTGCCGCCGTTCTTGGTCGACATGCGCCGCGTGGCTTCGCGGCAGCACAGCATCAGGCCGGTGACATTGATCGTGAACAGGCGATGGAGCGTGGCGGCGTCATAGTCCTCGACGCGCGCCCTGCTGGGATCGATGCCGGCGCTGTTGACCAGATGCGTGATCGGCCCCAGCGCCCGCTCGGTCTCTGCAAACAGGCGCACGATATCGGCTTCGTTCGCCATATCGCCTGGCAATGCGATTGCCTGCCCGCCCTTGGCCGTGATGTCGGCCACGACAGCCTTGGCCTGAGCATCGCGCGAGCGATAGTTGATGGCGATCCTGTAGCCGCGTGTCGCGGCGCGACGGGCTGTCTCGGCGCCGATACCCGAAGCGCCACCTGTGATGAGAAGGGTGTTGGTCATGCGGGCGATGATATAGTCCCGCCAACGATTCAGGAGGAAAAACATGAAGGCCGCTGTTCTGTTCAAGCCCAATGAGCCTTTGCAGGTCGTGGAGTGCGAGCTCGATCCGCCGAAGGCGCAGGAAGTGCGCGTGAAGATGCGGGCGTCGGGTGTTTGCCAGAGCGATTGGCACGTCATGAACGGGGACTGGCCATCGCCCATGCCGATCGTGCCGGGGCATGAAGCGGCTGGCGAGATTCTCGAATGCGGCGCCGGCGTCACGACGGTGAAGCCGGGCGACCACGTGATCTTCTCTTTCCGTCCGCATTGTGGGCGCTGCCGCTACTGCACGCAGGGCCGCACCGTGCTGTGCGTCGGCCGCGCCTCGGTGCCGCCGGGCTCGCTGTACGACGGCACCCTGCGGCTGAAGCACAAAGGCCAGGGCATCAACCAGATGGCACGCATCGGCACCTTCGCCGAAGAGGTCGTCGTGCCGGAGGAAATGGTGATCCCGATCCGCAAGGACATGCCCTGGGCGCAGGCAGCTCTGGTTGGCTGTTGCGTGGCAACCGGCGTCGGTGCGGTGACCCGTCACGCCAAGATCGAAGCAGGCTCGACCGTGCTGGTGATCGGCTGCGGCGGCGTTGGCCTCAACGCCGTTCAGGGTGCCATGCTCTCGGGCGCATCGAAGATCATTGCGGCCGACATCCTCGACAACAAGCTCGAGATGGCGAAGACCTTTGGCGCCACGCACACCGTCAACACTGCGACCGATAATGATCCGGTGAAGAAGGTGAAAGAGATCACCGGCGGGTTAGGTGTCGACTATTCCTTCGATGCGGTGTCGATCGACAAGACCCAGGCTCTCGGTTTCGACGCGTTGGCGCCAGGTGGCCACGCTGTTGCCGTCGGTATCTCCGCGCCATCGATAAAGGCGCAGTACTCGCCCTTCATGATGGTGTTCAGCGAGAAGAAGGTGAGCGGCACGTTCTATGGCTCTGTGCGGCCGGACCTCGACTTCCCGGTGCTGGTCGACCACTACATGAACAAGCGACTGAACATCGACGGCCTGATCAGCCGTACCTACAAGCTCTCGGAGATCAACGACGGCTTCAAGAAGATGATGGCCGGCGAAGTCGCCCGCGGCGTCGTTGTGTTCGACTGAAGCTAGATTTTTATTTCGAGAGTTTGATGACTGACTTGGATGATTTCGGCCTGACCGATGAACAGAAGCTGATCCGGCGCAACGTCTCCGAACTGTTGGCGCGTGTGTTGCCAGCAGAGGAGGTGCGCCGGCTCGATGCCGCGAGCGAGTTCCCGCACGCGGCCTTCAAGGCCTTGGCCGAAGCGGGTTACATGGCGCTGCCCTACGATCCCGCCTATGGCGGCATGGGCGGCAGCCGCAAGGATCTCGTCATCCTGGTCGAAGCGCTGGCGCGCCACTACAGCGGCGCGTCATCGCTCTACCTGCCGACCGTCGTCTATGGCGGCATGCATCTGCAGCTTACGGCTGGCGAGCATCTGCGCCGGCGCTATCTGCCGGAGATCTGCGCCGGCAAACTGAAGTCGGCCTTCGCGCTTTCCGAACCCGACACCGGCTCCGACGCCTCCGGCATCAAGACGCGCGCCGTACGCGACGGCAACGGCTACCGGATCACCGGCCAGAAGCTCTACATCAGCGCGGCCCACGTCGCGGACTACCTGATGGTCGTCGCCAAGACCGATGGCGATGCTCGGCACAAAGGCGTGACGCTGTTCTGGGTCGATGCCAAGGCGGCCGGGCTCACCATGAAGCCGCTGGAGACGCTCGGCCGGCGGACTACGCATGCGAACGAGATCTTCTTCGACGGCGTGTTCGTGCCGGCCGATCATGTGATCGGCGAGGAAAACCGCGGCTGGTCCGGCCTGATGAAGGGCCTGAACCTCGAACGCCTGTGCCTCGCTGCGCAGGCCTGCGGCAACATGCACTTCGCCATCGAGTACGCCAAACGCTTCGCGCAGGAGCGGGTGCAGTTCGGCCAGCCGATCTCCAAGTTCCAGGCGATCCAGCACAAGTTCGCCGACATGCGCATCATGCTGCGCACGACGCAGGCGCTGACCTATCGTCTGGCCGACATGCTCGATGCCGGGCTCGATCCGGTGGAGGAGACGGCTATCGCCAAGATCCAGGGCACCGACGGCGAATTCAAATGCGCCCATCTCGCCATGGAGATCATGGGCGGTGCTGGCTACACGATGGCGCACGACATCCAGCGCCTCTTCCGTGACGTGCGCGTCGGCTCGATCGGCGGCGGCACCAACGACATCCAGCGCAACACCATCGCCAAAATGATGGGGCTGTAGCTGCAGGCGGCGCGTCTGTTCTTCGCGTCGCACGAAAGAGGAACACGTCCGAAGCGAGGTTGCAGCCCGCATGGCTTGAATCGTCTTGCGAGCGTTGGCCCGTCGGTCTAAACCCGGTCGCACCTTGGCGCCGGACCCAGGAATGGCGCTTTAAAATCAAGATTTCGCCGCAATTACAGAGACTTAACTCAATGCTGTCGCGCGTCATCGGGCTATTTTCGGCGGACATGGGCATCGACCTCGGCACGGCCAATACGCTGGTCTATGTGAAGGGTCGGGGCATCGTTCTTAACGAACCGTCCGTCGTGGCGTTGACCACGCAGAGCGGCAAGCGGCAGGTCCTCGCCGTCGGTGAGGAAGCCAAGATGATGCTGGGTCGTACCCCCGGCAACATTCAGGCGATCCGCCCGCTGCGCGACGGCGTCATCGCCGACTTCGAAGTCGCCGAAGCGATGATCAAGCACTTCATCTCGAAGGTGCATAACCGGCGCAGCTTTGCCCACCCGCAGATCGTGGTCTGTGTGCCCTCCGGCTCCACCGCCGTCGAGCGCCGCGCCATTCAGGAATCGGCCGAGAGCGCCGGCGCCCGCAAGGTGTGGCTGATCGAAGAGCCGATGGCGGCGGCGATTGGCGCCGGCCTGCCGGTGACCGAGCCGACCGGCTCGATGGTCGTCGATATCGGCGGCGGCACCACCGAAGTGGCCGTGCTGTCGCTCGGCGGCATCGTCTATCCGCGCTCCGTGCGCGTCGGCGGCGACAAGATGGACGAGGCGATCATCGCCTATATCCGCCGCAACCATAACCTCCTGGTCGGCGAAAGCTCGGCCGAGCGCATCAAGAAGACCATTGCGTCGGCCTGCCCGCCGGACGACGGCGAAGGCCGGACCATGGAGATCAAGGGCCGCGACCTGATGAACGGCGTGCCGAAGGAACTGATCATCACCGAGCGGCAGATCTCGGAAAGCCTGCAGGAGCCGGTGAGCGCGATCGTCGAAGCCGTGAAGGTGGCGCTGGAGAACACTGCGCCCGAACTGGCGGCCGATATCGTCGACAAGGGCATCGTGCTCACGGGTGGCGGCGCACTGCTCGCCAACATGGACACCGTGCTGCGCCAGGCGACCGGCCTGCCGGTATCGGTGGCCGAGGATCCGCTGCTCTGCGTGGCTCTGGGTACTGGCCACGCTGTGGAGAACATCACGCGCCTGCGCGGCGTTCTGTCTTCGATGTACTAAGAGAAACGCCTCCCCTTCGCGCGCTCCCCGATTATGCTGGGGAGGAGAAGTCGAGCGAGTTGGAGTAGAATAGCCGAACATGGCGATTCGGGACGACTTCGAGGTGGTCGCGGGCCAGGTGCGCACAGTGGTGCAGCGCTTTGCCCTTGGCCTGCTCGTGGTTGTTGCCTTCGTTATCATGTTGATCGGCAAGGCTGATACCGTCCTCGTCGAGCATGCCCGTGTGGTTGCCCTCGATTTCGCCAGTCCCGTCCTCGAAGCCATTGCCCGGCCTGTCGCTTATGCCAACCGAGCCATTGCCGACCTGAAAGAGTTTGCCTCGTTGCGCGAGGAGAATGCCCGGCTGCGCGAGGAGAACGCCCGGTTGCTTGCCTGGCAGACCGCCGCCCGACGTCTCGAGAACGAGAACGAGGGGTTGCGCGGACTCGCCAACTTCCGGGAAGGACCTGAAGCGTCGTTCATCACGGCCCGCATCGTGGGCGACAGCGTCAACGCCTACATGCGCGGGGCGCTCCTCAATGTCGGCCGCAGGGTGGGCGTGGCGCCCGGCCAGGCTGTCGTGACCGGAGAAGGCCTTGCCGGCCGTATCGCCGAAGTCGGCGAGAACAGCGCTCGCGTCTTGTTCGTCACCGACGTGAATTCACGTCTGCCCGTGTTGATCGAGCGCACGCGCGAGCGCGCCATTCTGGCGGGCGACAATTCGACCCGCCTGCGGCTCACCCTCCTGCAAAGCGTCGCAGGCGTGCAGCGCGGCGATCGTATCGTGACCTCGGGGCATGGCGGCAGTTTCCCGGTTGGCATCCCCGTCGGCGAAGTGGTCGAGACGAACGAAGGCAGCGTGCGCGTGCGGCCTTTCACCGATTTCTCCCGGCTGGAGTTTGTGCGTGTCGTCGACTACGGCGTTACCGGCTTGGTAAGCGGCGCTTCGGGAGCGCCTGCGCCCCAGACCGCGCCAGCCGGCACGCCGCCGCCCGGGCAGAGGGTTCGCTGACATGCGCGCCGATGGAGTGCTTGCCGGTCTCGATCGCTGGGGAAGGGCCGCCTTACCGGGCTCTGTGCTGCTTTTCTTCGTGCTGCTGACCCTGGCGCCGCTGCGCGCGCCCTATCTCTCCGACATTTTGCCGCTCCTGCCGGCGCTGGTCGTCTTTCAGTTCAGCCTGGCGACCCCCGAGCGTCTGCCCGGACCGCTGTTGCTGGCCATGGGCGTGCTGCTCGATCTGCTGCTGGGCGGCCCCGGAGCGCCGGTCGGGGTCAGTGCCATGGGATTTGTGCTGATCCGGGCCGCCGTCATCGCCAACCGTCGCTATCTGGTCGGCGTGCCGTTTCTCTTCCAGTGGTTTGGCTTCTGCATTCTCATGTTCGGCTTCGTCGTGCTGATCTGGGCCTTCACGGCTCTGTGGACCTGGACGGCCATCGATCCCGTGCCGGCGATCATGCAGTATCTCGTGGTGGTCGTGATCTATCCCCTGCTGGCGCCGTTGCTTGCCCGAGTGCGTGCGCGAGATCCGCTGAACGTGCCGGAACTGTCCCGCGGCACGGCACGGCCAGGCGAGACCACGTCATGAAGCATTTTCGCAAAGGCGATGGCGAGCGCAGCGGCCTCTTCACGCGCCGCGCCCTGCTGCTGGGCGGTGCTCAGGCCGTGCTGCTGGCGGCGCTGGCCGGCCGGCTCTATCAGCTCCAGGTCGTCGAGACGGAGCGCTTCGCATCGCTTGCCGACGAAAATCGTATCAATCTTCGGCTGCTGCCGCCGCCGCGCGGGCTGATCTTCGACCGCAGCGGCCAGCCACTGGCCGTGAACCGCAACAATTTCCGCGCCATGGTGGCGTCCGACCGCGGACGCGGCGCCGACGTCCTGATCGAGCGGCTCGATCAGATCCTGAGCCTGGGCGACGCCGACAAGAACCGCCTGTTGCGCGAGCTGCGCCGCAGCCGCAATTCCCAGCCCGCGGTCGTGAGAGAGAACCTGGGCTGGGAAGAGGTGGCGCGGCTGGAATTCAACGCGCCCGATCTGCCGGGCGTTT
>CALROF020000215.1:0-11055 GCA_943369775.1 Reyranella massiliensis 521 | reverse complement strand
CATGCGCGAAGCCGGCGTTCATCGGATACTTGTCCGGTTCGTCGGTGACGACGACGACCTTCTTCGCACCCTCGGCTTCGACCTGGCGCGTGATCTCCGGCACCGTCAGCGGCCCGTCATGCGGCTGGCCGCCGGTCATGGCGACGGCGTCGTTAAACAGGATCTTGTAGGTGATGTTGACGCCGGCGGCGGCGGACTGACGGATCGCCATCAGGCCCGAGTGATAGTAGGTACCGTCGCCCAGGTTCTGGAAGATATGCTTGTCGGAATGGAACGGCGCCTGGCCAACCCAGCCCACGCCTTCGCCACCCATGTGGGAGATGAGCGACGTGCGCCGCTCCGGCATCCAGATCGCCATGCCGTGACAGCCGATGCCGGCCATGGCGCGGCTGCCTTCGGGCACGCGCGTCGACGTGTTGTGCGGGCAGCCCGAGCAGAAGAACGGCGTGCGGGCCACCTTGGGCGGTGGCGCGGCGAGAAGCTTCTCCTTCGCTTCGAGGCGGGCCAAGCGCTGGCGCAGTTCGGGCGACTCGCCTTGATGCTTCATCAGCCGGTTGGCGATCACCATGGCGACGCCGGTCGGCGTCAGCTCGCCCTCGCTCGGCAGGATGACGCGGCCGGTCTCGTCGGCCTTGCCGATGACCAGGGGCCGACGGTCGGCCGGCAGGTTGTAGAGAAGGCGGATGAGCTGGTCCTCGAGGTTGGAGCGCTTCTCCTCGACGACGATTACTTCCTGCAGGCCTTCGGCGAAGCGCCGGGCACCTTCGGGTTCCAGCGGCCAGGTAACGCCGACTTTGTAGAGGCGGATGCCGAGTGCCTTGGCGCGCTCGTCGTTGATGCCGAGATCTTCCAGCGCCTGGCGCGTATCGAGATAGGCCTTGCCGGTCGTCATTATGCCGATGCGCGGGCGCGGCGGATCGATCACCGTCTTGTCGAAACCATTGACGCGCACGAAGGCGCGCACGGCGTCCATCTTCGGCCCGTGCAGGCGCTTCTCCGCTTCGAGCGGCGGATCGGGGTTGCGGATGCCGAGGCCGCCCGGCGGAAGCTGGAAGTCGGTCGGCATCACGATCTGGATGCGCTCGGGATCGACCCAGACCGAAGCGCCGCTCTCGACCGTCTCGGAAATCGCCTTGAAGCCCACCCAGCAGCCCGAGTAGCGCGACAGCGCGAAGCCCAGGATGCCGAAGTCGAGATATTCCTGCACAGTCGCCGGATTCACGACGGGGATCATGGCGGCCGAGAAGACCTGCTCGCTCTGATGCGGTAGCGTCGACGACTGGCAACCATGGTCGTCGCCGGCCAGCGCGATGACGCCGCCATGCGGTGACGTGCCGGCGGCGTTGCCGTGCTTCAGCACGTCCATCGAGCGATCGACGCCCGGACCCTTGCCGTACCAGATCGAGAACACACCATCGACCGTGGCACCGGGGAACAGGTTGGTCTGCTGGCTGCCCCACACCGCCGTCGCCGCCAGGTCCTCGTTGAGGCCGGGCTGGAAGTGGATGTTGTTTTCCTTGAGGTAGCGCTTCGCGCCCCACAGCGCGTTGTCGTACATGCCGAGCGGCGAGCCACGATAGCCGGAGATGAAGCCTCCGGTGTTGAGCCCGGCGGCAAGGTCGCGCTGGCGTTGCATCATCGGCAGGCGCACCAGCGCCTGGATGCCGGTCATGTAGACGCGACCCTTGCCGAGCCGGTAGCGGTCCTCCAGCGCATAGTCGCCAAAAACAAGAGGAACGGGTGTGGCGGTACTCATCGCGGGAAGCCCTCCGAATGCGGCGGCGTGAACGGGCGTTTATTCCGCGCCAGCATAGCGGGCGAAAGGACGATCGGGAAAGGCTGCAAGTGTCGATGCGAGAGAGAGTTTCGCATCCTCGGACGAGCAAATGCGTTGTAGCCGGGGGCAGTACGGCAACCTCGGGAGGGCCACCATGAGCTACAAGACCATCCTCGTGCACTGCGATGCAGCACGTGGCGCCGCCGGGCGGCTCAGGATCGCCGTCGATGTTGCACGGCAACATGGCGCGCATCTCATCGGATTGCATGTCCGGCAGCCTTTCCAGACACCGATGTTTACCGACGCCAGCGCGGCCATGGATGCGCTCTACGCCAGCTACGAAGAGACGGCCCGGACCGACGAGGCGGCGTCTGCCGCGATTTTCCAGAAGGTGACGGGGGGGGCCGGCGGTTCCAGCGAATGGCGATCGGTGGCCGGCATGGCCGATGAGTGTCTGATCGAGGCCGGGCGATACGCCGATCTGATCGTCCTGGGCCAGTACGATCCCGATGCCCTGCCGGTGACCACGTCGTCGGACCTGGTCGAGCGTGTTGCGATGGCCACCGAACGACCCACGCTGATCGTGCCCCATATCGGCGCGGCGAAGCCGCCAGGCGGCAATATCATGGTCTGCTGGAACGGCAGCCGAGAGTCGGTGCGGGCGGTCACGGCGGCCCTGCCGATCCTGAAGGCCGCCATCAAGGTGACCCTGCTGATGATCGATCCGCAGAAAACGTCGTCGACCAGCGAGCCGGGGGTGGAGATCGCCCAGTGGCTGTCCCGCCACGGCGTAGAGGCTGCTCTCCAGCACGACAGCGCCGACGGCTCCGACGTCGGTGGCGTGATCCTGTCACGCGCCGCCGATCGCGACGTCGACCTGATCGTAATGGGGATCTACGGTCACTCGCGCGTGCGCGAGATGGTCCTGGGCGGCGCCAGCCGCACCTTGCTTGCGAGCATGACGGTGCCGCTGCTCGTCGCGCATTGAGCCAAAGCCTAGTTCGTCGGCCGCTTGCCTGCCTTGAAGTCGGTGATCGCGGCCTTGAGCATGCGATACTCGGTGCAGCCGAAGGTGCAGAGCGAATCGAGGCGAGCCAGTTGCTGCTCGGCATCGGGCAGCCGGCCCATCATCAAATAGGCTTCGCCGAGATATTCGTAGGCGCCGATATGGCGAGGGTCGATGGCGAGCGCCTGCTGATAGTATTGCAGTGAACCCGCGGCATCGCCCGACTTGCGCGTGGCGAAGCCCATGAGATTGTAGGCGTCGGCGTTCTTGGGATCCTTGGCCACGACCTGCTGCAGCAAGGGAACCGCGCCCTTGTAATCCTTGGCCTCGATCATCGCCTTGGCGCGCGTGTAGTTGGTGTCGACGGGCTTGGTCTGCGGTTGCTCCATGCTGCCACCACCACCGGCGGCAAGGGCAGGCATCGACACAGCAATCGCTACCGACGTCATGGCCGCAACGAAAATGGAACGCATTTTTTCCTCCTGGGGACAGTCGAGATTCTTGCCAGCGCTGCTCGCCGGGCAACGAAATTCTTATGACATTGGCGTGAGATCGCTCGCGCGTTTGACGGCGCGCACTGCCAAGCGTCCGTGGCGGCCACGAATCTCGACATTGTGGCGAGGGGCGTCACCAAGGTCGATGCCGGCGCGATCCAGCAGTTCCTGTGAGACGACCAGTTCGACGGTGAATTCCTTGGTGAGCGTTTCCAGCCGGCTCGCCGTATTGACGGTGTCGCCGATGGCGGTGATCTGGGCGGCGCGTTCGTAACCCATCTCGCCTACGATGGCAGGGCCCGCATGCAGGCCGATGCCGATGCGCAATGGCTGGTCGAGGTCGCCTGACAGAGCTTCGTTGAGATCGGTCAGCGCTTCCGACATGCGTCGGGCCGCATCGAGCGCCTGCCGGCAGGCGACTTCGGGTGTGCGATTCAAGCCGAAGAGCGCCATCACGCCGTCGCCGATGAACTTGTCGAGTCGTCCACCTGCAGCCTCGATTGCCTGGCCGGTGGCGCGGAAATAACGATTGAGCAGGAAGACCACGTCGTAGGGCAGCTTGCCCTCGGAGATCGAGGTGAAGCCCCTGATGTCGGCGAAGAGGATGGCGATGTACTGCTCGCCGCCATGGGCTTGAGGCTGGCGGCGGTAGGCTTCGACCGGTCCCGCGGAGGCCGGAAGGAGCGGTGTGATGCTGTAATGGCCCGGCGGCGGCCTGACCTGGCAGGCGAGGCGCACATTGGGGGGCGCGCCGACTCGTGCTAGTACCTTCGCTTCTTCGGGCTCTGCAGGCGGCAGCTTGTCACGATCGACGCCGCCGACACGGACGCGGCAGGTCGAGCAGCGCCCACGGCCACCACACACTGCCGCATGGGGAATGCCGGCGAGACGACTGATCTCCAGAATCGTGAAGCCGGTTGGCTGCGTCACGCTGCGCCGCTCGCCGTAGTCGAGGCGAACCACGCCGGCGCGCCGTTCCCAGAGGTCGCGCAACGGCCGCGCGGCGAACATCGCCACCAGTAGCGCTCCCGCAATGCTCTGTAGCGTGTAGGAGATCATGTAGAGGTTCGCGACCTGTGCGGCCGTCGGCGCGCGAACGCGGTCGAACAGACCTTCAAGGAAGCCCGGTCGTTGGGCGAGATCGGCGACATCGCGCAGCGCAATGGCGGCGCCGGCGATACCCGCCACCGGCACGAGCAGGGCGCCGGCATAGAGATAGGGCAGCGCGTCGCGGTACCAGGGCTTCAGGCGCCACGCGAAGTGCAGGCCGATGCAGGCATGTATCCATACCACCAGCGGCAGCGAGAACTGGCGGGTGATGCTTTCCCATCCGCCGACGAGCATGGACGCCAGCACCCAGGGATAGCCGGGTTCGACACCGTAGAATTCGTGGGCCAGTCGCGTGCCGACGACGTGGATCATGCCCAGCGGCACGATCAGGACACCGAGACTCCACTGCAGCCATTCCCAATGCGACAGCTTGAGCGCGCGACGTCGGTAGAGCGACCACAGCGCAAGAAAGAAGTGAGTGAACAGCGCGCCGTAGAGAACCGTCTGGCCTATGGGATTGTGCCAGATGAAGACGAACCAGTGCCGGCCCGTTTCAAGGACGCGCAGCGAGATCAGCCCGAGGGCGTGATTGAGAAGATGCGTGACGACATAGAAGAAGAGGACGTAGCCCGACCAGAGGCGCAGCCGTCCGGTCATGACGTCATTTCAGGAGTGCGAGAACGGCCTCAGGCGGCCGACCTATGGCCGCGCGCGATCCGGACACCACGATGGGGCGCTGCAGCAGGATCGGATGGGCGGCGATCGCCTTGGCGACCTCGGCTTTGCCCAGCTTGGTCTTGTCGAGCTTGAGCGACTTGAACTCCGCCTCGCCATCGCGGATCAGCTCGGCCGGATCACCGCCCACGAGACCGATCAGCTTCTCGACCTCGGCTTTGCTCGGCGGCTCCTTGAGATATTCGCGCACCGTCGGCTCGATGCCCTTGCTGCGGAGAAGGTCGAGCGTCTGCCGGGATTTGCTGCAACGGGGATTGTGCCAGATCGTGACGGTCATAGGAGCCTCTTCTCGGAAACCATGGCGGGCTGCTCAGGCTTCGTCCAGCGTGGCGGACAATGTGTCGGGATCGGCCGCGTCGATCACCTTGCGTGCGAGGTCGTAAGCGAAGCCCGCCCGTGCCAGTGCCGCGAGGTCGCGCAGGCGATTGGTCTCGCGATCCTTTGTTCGATAGGGGCCGAGCCGACGGCGTCGTGCGAACGCTGCCGCTGCCTTCATTTCGCGACTTTGAGGATCGGCGCCGAGTTCGTCGTCGAGCGAGACCATGGCGCTGTCGACCGTATCCTGATCGATTCCGGCGGCCTGCAGGCGCTGTCGCGTCAGACGGTTCGAAGCACCACGGCGATGAAGAGAGAGCGCCTTGGTCTGGGCGAAAGCCTTGTCGTCGAGCAGGCCGGCCGTGACGAACTTTTGTACGACCGCCTCGATCGCCTGTTCGACATTGTCCATCACGGGTGCCTCGAGCACCTCCGCCTTGCGCACGCGGCGGCGCAGCACACGCCGCAACCCTTCGGCCGAACTCGCATACCGCTCGAGATAGAACGTCGCCGCGTTCTGCAGATACTTCGCCGTGATCGGACGCGCGACGCGCTTCACGTGCATCAGCCTCGCAGGGGAATGCCCACCATCGCCTGCAGTTCGTCGATCGCGACGTCGGGGTCTCCCACCTTGATGGTGCGCATGCCCATCGCGCGCGCAGGCTTCAGATTGACGCCGAGATCGTCGAGATAGATGCAGCGGTCCGGCGGTACGCCCAACAGCTCGCAGGCATGCTGGTAGATCTTGGGGTCCGGTTTGCGCAGGCCGAGTTTGCTCGATTCAATGACATGCTCAAAAAGCGTCATGATCTCGGAGACGGCTTTCGCTTTCTCCGGGCTGCGCGCCATGCCCGGGCCTTCGCCGGACTTCATGTTGTTGGTGATGCAGGCGACGCGAAAGGCTGCCTTGCAGCGCCGCAGCGCTTCGACCATCTGCGGCCGAATGTCGCCGCTTAGTGCCTGCAATATTTTCCAGCCGTCGACTTTCTGTCCCTGCTGCCGCGCTTCCTCCTCGAAGAGTGCGACAAAACCGTCGAGGGAAACTTCACTTCGTTCCATCTTTGCCCACGCATTCGTATCCGGATTGCGCGCATTGAGGCCGCGAATGAAATCTTTGGGAAGACCAGCCTCTGATTCGTAACGATTAAACGCTTCGAACGGGCTGGAGAGAATCACGCCGCCGAAGTCCCAAAGGACGGCGAGCGGGGTTTTTGCATGGCTCGTATTCATGGTGGTGCGACGGAGTTTACCTTGTTCCTGCCTTACTAGGCCCTTATCTCACGCCCTCCATAGGCGACGGGCTGGTCGTTGACCATCGTTGGCCTCCAACTTCGGATAGGAAAGAGCACATGAGCGAAGCAGCGGTGATGCCGCGCGGCAACGCAGTGGCAACTACAGCGACGGACGTGAGCGGGACGGCTGGCCGTACCGATGGGCGCAATCGGCGTGCGGCCGAAACCCGTCGCAAGGTCATTGAAGCGGCGAAGGCGATGATTGCCGAAACCAGCACCGCCCCCACCGTGGTCGCGGTTGCCAAGCGCGCGGACGTCTCGGTGCGTTCGGTGTTCCAGCATTTCGGCGACGTTGAGTCACTTTTCGTAACTGTCATGGACGCCATCCGCAAGGATGTGGCGACCCCGACGGCGACAGCCGCCAACGAGCCGCTGCCGCTTCGCATCGATTCGATGGTGCAGAATTTCGCCGAGCTGTTCGACAAGATCGTCCCGCTGCGGGTCGCTGCTGGCCAGTTCGTTGGCCATCCGGCCCTGATCGAGCGCGGCCTTGCCTCCAAGCGCGAGCTTCGGACGGCCACTTTTGAGGCTTTTGCGCCGGAATTCGAGGCTTTGGACGAGCAGGCCCGCGAGGAGCTGGCCGACGCGATCGGTGCGGCCCTCTCGCTCGATGCCTGGATCGTGCTCCGCCGCCGGGACGGGCTCAGCTTCGAGCGCGCCACGGCCGTCTGGCGCCGTACCCTGTCGGCTCTCCTGGGCTACAACCAGGCCGTTGCCGCCGCGGCGGAATAACCGCTCACGAGGTCGCCAATTGACTTGGCGTTTGGGATCAGGGAGTTAAGAGCCCCCAAAAGGAACCACGAACGTTAAGAAAATGGCGACCAGCCAGCTTCATGAAGACTTTTCGCGAGAGGAGCACGTCCAGGCGGGCTCCGATCGCGGTTTCGGTCTCGTTTTTGCCGGATTTTTCGGCATTCTCACGGCCTTCTCGCTGTGGCACCACAGCTGGGCGTGGCACTGGACGCTACCGGTTGCGGTGGCGTTCCTTGTTGTCGCGCTCACCGTCCCCAAGATCCTTAACCCACTGAACCGGCTTTGGCTGAAGTTCGGACTTCTCCTTTATAAGGTGATGAATCCGCTCGTCCTTGGCATGCTGTTCTTCGTGACGATCATGCCGATCGGTCTGGTGATGCGGGCCTTCGGCAAGGATTTCCTTCGGCTCAAGCTGGACCGGAACGCCAAGACTTACTGGATCGAGCGCAGCCCGCCGGGCCCGCCGCCGCAATCCATGCGCAACCAGTTCTGATCGCGAAAGGACCGAGCCATGGGCTCAATCATTGTCGAACTCTGGGCGTTCATGAAGGAACGCAAGAAATTCTGGCTGCTGCCGATCCTCATCATGATGGTAATTTTCGGCGGCTTGATCGTGCTGACCAAGGGGTCGGCGATCGCGCCATTCATCTACACGCTCTTCTAATCGGGTAGGACCAGTTCCATGCGGGTGCTCGGCATCTCGGCCTTCTATCACGACAGCGCTGCGGCGCTCATAGAGGACGGCCATTTGGTGAGCGCCGCGCAGGAGGAGCGCTTCACCCGTAAGAAACACGATGCGGGTTTCCCGCAGAATGCGGTCCAGTTCTGTCTGGACCGCGCCGGCATCAAGATGCCGGACGTCGACTATGTCGCCTTCTACGACAAGCCATTCCTGAAGTTCGAGCGGCTGCTCGAGACCTATCTCGCCTACGCGCCGCGTGGTTTCACGTCCTTCCGCATGGCCATGCCGCTGTGGCTGAAGGAGAAGCTCTTCCAGAAGACGCTGCTGCGCGATGAGATGAAGCACTGGGAGCCGGACTTCGATTGGCAGAAGCGCCTGCTGTTCGGTGAGCATCACCAGAGCCACGCCGCGTCGGCCTTCTTCCCGTCGCCCTACGAAGAAGCCGCCGTGCTGTGCATGGACGGCGTCGGCGAATGGGCCACGACGTCGCTTGCCTGGGGCCAGGGCAACAAGCTCGAGATGCTGCGCGAGATCCACTTCCCGCACTCGCTCGGCCTGCTCTACTCGGCCTTCACCTACTACACGGGCTTCAAGGTCAACTCGGGCGAGTACAAGGTCATGGGCCTCGCGCCCTATGGCGAACCCAAGTTCAAGAACCTGATCCTCGACAAGATCGTCGACCTCAAGGAAGACGGCTCGTTCCGCCTGGACCAGCAGTATTTCGACTATTGCACTGGCCTGCGCATGACGAACGACAAGTTCGGCGCGCTGTTCGGTGGCAAGGCGCGTACGCCCGAGCAGCAGCTCACGCAGCATCACATGGACCTCGCGGCGTCGGTGCAGGCCGTCACCGAGGAAATCGTGATCCGGCTCGGCAAGTCGGTGAAGAAGGAAACCGGCGCCAAGAACATCTGCCTCGCCGGCGGTGTGGCGCTGAACTGCGTGGCCAACGGCAAGCTGCTGCGCGAGAACGTGTTCGACGGTATCTGGGTGCAGCCCGCGGCCGGCGATGCTGGTGGTGCGGTTGGCGCAGCTTACGCTGCCTATCACGGCTTCCTCGGTCAGGCGCGCAAGCTCAATGGCCATATGGACAGCATGGCCGGTTCCTATCTCGGCCCCGAGTTCAAGGACGACGAGATCGCCGAGCGCCTCACAGCCGCCGGGGCCAAGTTCACCCTTCTCAAGCACGACGAGATGATCGAGCAGACGGCGCAGGCGCTGGCCGACTCCAAGGCGGTGGGCTGGATGCAGGGCCGTATGGAGTTCGGTCCGCGTTCGCTCGGCGCACGGTCGATCCTGGGCGACGCGCGTTCGCCCTCAATGCAGAAGACGCTCAATCTCAAGGTCAAGTATCGCGAATCGTTCCGCCCCTTCGCACCAGCGGTCCTGAGCGAGGACGTATCGAAGTATTTCGATATCAAGACCGAGAGCCCCTACATGCTGATGGTCGCGCCGGTGGTCGAGGATCGTCGCCGTGCCATGACGGCCGAGGAAGAAGCGCTGTTCGGTATCGACAAGCTGAACGTGCCGCGCTCCGACATTCCCGCGGTCACGCACGTCGACTATTCGGCGCGTGTCCAGACCGTGCACGAAGAGACCAATCCGGACTTCCACAAACTCATCGAGGCGTTCAAGGCCAAGACCGGCAGCTCGGTCCTGGTGAACACCTCGTTCAATGTCCGTGGCGAGCCGATCGTCTGCACGCCCGAAGATGCTTTCCGTTGCTTCATGGGCAGCGAGATCGAAGTGCTGGTCGTCGGCAACTGCTTCCTCAAGAAGGAAGATCAGGATCCGGCGCTGAAGCTCGACTACAAGAACGCCTTCGAGCTCGACTAGCCTGATGCGGGCGGTCGTTTGCGATCGCCTCGGCGATCCTTCAGTTCTTCATGTCGAAGAGCGCCCGATCCCCGAAGCGGGGCCGGGCGATATCGTGATCCGGGTCGGCGCGGCCTCGGTCAATTTCCCCGACGTCCTGATGGTGTCCGGCGGCTACCAGCATAAGCCGGAGCTGCCGTTCGTGCCGGGCATGGAAGGCGCGGGCGTAGTCCACGCCGTTGGTTCGGACGTGACCGCCTGGAAGCCGGATGACCGCGTGATCTTCGGCGTCCGTCCGGGCGCTTTTGCCGAATATGTCCGCGTACCGGCCAAAGGCCAGCTTCTGCGTCTGCCGGCTGACTGGTCCTACGCGGAAGGTGCGGGCTTCAGGGTCGCCGCCCAGACCGCCTTCCATTCCCTGGTTCATCGCGCCCAGCTCAAGAAGGGCGAGGTGCTGCTGGTTCACGGCGCCTCGGGCGGCGTCGGCCTGGCGGCAGTCCAGCTCGGCAAGCATCTCGGCGCCACGGTGATCGCCACAGGCAGCGACGATGCCCGGCTGGCGATCGTGCGCCAGAACGGTGCCGACCATGTCGTGAACTATCGTACCGACGATTTCGTCGCGGCGGCCAAGCGCCTGACCGATGGCCGTGGTGTCGACGTCGTCTACGATCCGGTCGGCGGCGAAGTGCTGGAGAAATCCGTGCGGGCCGCCGCCTATGGCGCGCGGCTGCTGGTGGTGGGCTTCACCTCGGGCGGGCCGAGCAAGCTCATGTCGAACCACATCCTGATCAAGGGTTTGACGGTTTTGGGCGTGCGGGCTGGCGAGACGATCCTGCGTCACTCGCCCGAACTCGGCCGCGACTATGTCGAGGAGCTGCCGCGGCTCGCGGGCCTCGGTGTAATGCGGCCGCACGTCTCGCATCGTTTCCCGATGGAGCGCGCGGCCGACGCTTTCCGTGCCCTGATCGACCGCAAGGTGGTCGGCAAGGTCGCGATCGAGATGGGCGTCTGATCCTCAGCGCGCGTAGAAGATCGTCACTTTGCGGTCGATCTCCGAGGCGTTTTCATTGCCCAGGCTCATGTTCCCGAAGGCTTCCGGGTCGGCGACGATCGTAATGTTTTTGCCCGGATAGCCG
>CALROF020000214.1:0-11189 GCA_943369775.1 Reyranella massiliensis 521 | reverse complement strand
GGATTGCGGCCGCTCTGCCCGGCGCCTCGGCGGCGAGGAGGTCAGCGTCATCGTCCGCGAGGGCTTCGACGACATGCCGGCGGCAAGCTGGGAGAAGGAAGCGCTCCTCCACGAGGGGATCACCATCTCGGCCGATCTCGCGCCCAAAGCCTTCATCGTCGAGGGCGGTCGCCTGACGGGCCTGCTGGTCGAACCAGTCACGACCGTCACCGAAAACGGCCGCTCCACGTTCGTACCGACGGGCGAGCCGCCGCGGCAGATCGACTGCGACGAGGTCGTAATCGCAATCGGTCAGCAGAACGCCTTTCCATGGATCGAACGCGATATCGGAATCGACTTCGACAAATGGGACATGCCGGTCGTGGCGGAAACGACCTTCGCCTCGACCCACCCCAAGGTGTTCTTCGGGGGCGACGCGGCGCGGGGCCCGAAAAACATCATCAGCGCCGTCGCCCACGGCCACGACGCAGCGCTGTCGATCCACCGCCTGCTGTCAGGCGAGGACATCGGCGAACGCCTGTTACCCCATGTGCAGATCGAGAGCGAAAAGCTGGGCATCCACGAGTGGGCCTATGACAGCGAGGTCACGCTCGACCACCGCTTCCCGGTGCCCTCGCGCGATAACAAGACCGCGCTGAAGGACATCCGCACGGAGGTGGAACTCGGCTATGACCCGGCCCTGGCGCTCGCCGAGGCAGATCGCTGCCTCAACTGCGATGTCGAAACGGTGTTCAGCGGGCCGTCCTGCATCGAATGCGATTCCTGCGTCGACATCTGCCCGATGGACTGCATCACCTTCACCGAGAACGGCGAGGAGCAGGAGCTGCGCCTGCGGCTACGGGTGCCCGCGCTGAACCCGCTCCAGGATCTCTATGTCGCGGACGGGTTGAAGACCGGACGCGTCATGGTGAAGGACGAGGACCTTTGCCTGCATTGCGGATTGTGCGCCGAGCGCTGCCCGACCGGCGCCTGGAGCATGCAGAAATACTTCATCGACATGACCCATGCAGGTGACACATGCCCGACACGCTCGCGATAAGCCGCGTCAACGACTTCGTCGTCCGCTTTGCCAACACCAATGGATCGGGGTCCGCAAGCGCCAACGAGCTGTTCGCGCGGGCGGTGCTGCGAATGGGCGTGCCGGTCGCGGCGCGCAACATATTCCCATCGAACATCCAGGGCCTTCCGACCTGGTACGAGGTCCGCGTCTGCGAGGCCGGCTATCTGGGCGCACGCGGCGGAACCGATCTCGTGGTGGCGATGAACCCCCAGACCTTCGCCAAGGACCAGGCCGGGCTCGAACCGGGTGGATACCTGATCTACGATTCGACGCGTCCCGTTCAGAAATCCCAGTTCCGCGAGGATATCACCGTCCTCGGCGCTCCGCTGGGCGCAATCTGCAACAAGGAATACAACGACCCGCGGGAACGGCAGCTCTTCAAGAACATCATGTATATTGGTGTTCTCGCCGCGGTGCTCGAGATGGACACCGGTGAGATCGACACGCTTATCGGCCGACAATTCGCGGGCAAGGAGCGCCTCATCGAGGCCAACGTCCGGGCCTTCCATCTCGGCCGTGACTGGGCGATCGAAAATCTCCCCTGTCCGATCGGCCTGCGCGTTCGGCGCGCGGACGCCGTCGGCGGGCGCATCTTCATCGACGGCAATTCCGCGACGGCGCTCGGCGCGGTGTTCGGCGGCGCTACGGTCTGCGCGTGGTATCCGATCACGCCCTCGACCTCGATCGCCGACGCCTTCTCCGCCTATTGCGCGCGCTTCCGGATCGATCCCGAGACCGGAAAGAAGCGCTACGCCATCATCCAGACAGAGGACGAGCTCGCTTCCAGTGGCATGGTGATCGGCGCCGCCTGGAACGGCGCGCGGGCCTTCGCGCCGACCTCCGGACCCGGCATCTCGCTGATGCAGGAGTTTCTCGGGCTAGCCTATTTCGCCGAGATCCCGGCCGTGATCATGGATGTGCAGCGCGGCGGCCCCTCGACGGGCATGCCGACGCGCACGCAGCAGTCCGACATCCTGCTCGCGGCTTATGCCTCGCACGGCGACACCAAGCATGTCCTGCTCTTCCCGGAGGGGCCGGCAGAGGCTTTCGAGTTCAGCGCCCTCTCCTTCGATCTCGCCGACCGGCTGCAGACGCCGGTCCTGCTCATGCTCGATCTCGACATCGGCATGAACCATCGGCTCTGTGCGCCGCTGCGCTGGGACGACGACCGGGTCTACGACCGCGGCAAGGTGATGACCGCAGCCGATCTCGACGCCGGCAAGGACTTCGGCCGTTATCTCGACGTCGACGGCGACGGCATTCCCTATCGTACCTACCCTGGCACCCATCCGCGCAAGGGCTCCTTCTTTACCCGCGGCACGACCCGGGACCGCTATGCACGCTATACTGAAGAGGGCGGCCCCTATGTCGACAACATGGAACGGCTGCTAAAGAAGTTCGAGACAGCAAAGGATCTCGTTCCCGGCCCCGTCATCACCCTGGCCAGCACCCCTTCGCGCTACGGGGTGATCTATTTCGGCTCGACATCTCCTGCCATGGACGAGGCAGTCGATCTGTTGGTGGCTGATGGCCATGCTCTCGACCGGATGCGGGTCAGGGCGTTTCCCTTCAACCGCGATGTCGACGCTTTCCTGCGCACACATGAGGCGGTGTTCGTGGTCGAGCAGAACCGCGACGCCCAGCTTCGCACGCTGATCATCACGGAATGCGGCGTCAATCCTGCGAAGCTGACGCCGGTGCTGCATTTCGACGGAACGCCGATCACCGCCCGATTCATCGCGGCCGCCATCGCCGCCCGTCTCGGCGAAGCCGCGAAGCAGAGCGAAAGGGCAGTCGCATGAGTTATCTCGCCAAGCCAAAATTCCATCACCCCGCACTGCCGGAAAACACGCTCGGCTATACGCGACGCGACTATGAGGGGGCGATTTCCACGCTGTGCGCGGGATGCGGCCACGATTCCATCACTGCTGCGATCGTCGAGGCATGCTTCGAGCTATCGATCGCACCGCACCGAGTGGCCAAGATCTCGGGCATCGGCTGCTCCTCGAAGACGCCGACCTATTTTCTGGGAAATTCCCACGGCTTCAACTCCGTGCACGGGCGCATGCCGTCGGTCCTGACCGGGGCCAGCCTTGCCAATCGCGACCTGATCTATCTCGGCGTGTCAGGCGATGGAGACAGCGCCTCGATCGGCCTTGGCCAGTTCGCGCATGCGCTGCGCCGCGGCGTCAACATGGTCTATATCGTCGAGAACAACGGCGTCTATGGCCTGACCAAGGGCCAGTTCTCCGCAACCGCCGATGATGGATCGACGTCCAAGCAGGGTGTCGTCAACATCGACAAGCCCATCGATCTTACCGCCCTGGCACTCCAGCTCGGCGCAAGCTACGTCGCCCGCTCGTTCTCCGGCGACAAGGCGCAGCTCGTCTCGCTCATCAAGGGCGCGATCGAGCACGAAGGCGCGGCCTTTGTCGACGTCATCTCGCCCTGCGTCGCCTTCAACAACCACGAGGGCTCCACCAAGAGTTATGACTATGTCCGCGAGCACAACATTGCGGTCAATCGGATAGACGTGATCGTCGGGCGCACGCCGATCACGGTCGACTACGAGCCCGGCAAGCTCGAATTGGTTCAACAGCACGACGGGTCCTGGCTCCGGCTGAGAAAGCTGAACGCCGAATACAGCGTGCACGATCGCCGCGCCGCAATAGACTTTCTGCTCGAACACGAGGCCAAGTCCGAGATCGTGACGGGCCTGCTCTATGTTGCAAGCGACAAGGATGAATTGCACGCCGATCTCAACACGACAGATACGCCCCTCAATGCGCTGTCGCAAAAGGAACTGTGCCCAGGCATGGCACGATTGGAGGAAATCAATGCAAGCCTTGGCTGAATGTCGCCTCTCGACGATGTTTCTGAGTTTATCGTAACTGAAACGGCGCCATGGCACTGGCGATGGGCGGGCGAGGAAGTATCAATGGACGACCGCGAGCGCCACGCTCCGCGGATTGCGCGAACAGTTGCCGGCTATTCGGTGGAAGAGGCAGGTCTCGACCACTCACGAACAGCACCTTACGACTGTCGTACGAGCATCGACCTGAATCGTGAGAGAGCGGCGGCAAGGAACACCGCCCCCAATGCGGTCATGACCATCAAATCCTTCCAGACGACATCGAGTCCCGCACCTCGATACAAGATCGACTGCGCAAATCTCACAAAGTGCGTCGAGGGCACCGCATACATGATGTCCTGCAGGATCGGAGGCATGCTCTCAAACGGCGTGAACGTGCCTGACAGCAGGAACATGACGACGAACACCGGGATCGCCAGCAGCGCGAACTGCGGCATCGAGTTCGCGATCGTCGCGAGCAAAATACCGAGCGACGTCACCGCGAAGAGATAGATGGCGGTTCCAGCCAGGAAAAGCTCGACAGAGCCGATGATCGGTATCTGCAGCACGAACTCTATGACAACGTGCAAAGAAAAGCCGGCTGCCAGGAGAATGATCAGACCGTTCGCCCAGATCTTCGCTGCGGCAATCTCACTCGGCCGGACCGGCATCACCAGCAAATGTTCAATGGTGCCGTGTTCTCGTTCGCGCATGACGGCTGCCCCGACGAGAATGATCCCGAGCATCGTTACGTTCATGATGATGTCCATGCTCGCATTGAAGCGGATCGCCTCAAGGTTCTGGTTGAACAAGGCGCGGATGACCGGCTCGATGGGAACGACTTCGCTCGTGCCGTGCTGATGCAGAAAGTTTGCCGCCTCGCGGGCGATGATTTCCTGGATATAGGCCGTTCCCACAGCGGCTTGGCTCACGGCCGTCGCGTCGACGTTGATTTGAATCGAGGGGCCACGATTTGCGAGGAGGTCCGCTTCGAGGCGGGGGGGTATCTCCAGGACAAACGTATATGACCCTTTGTCCAACAGCTCGTCGACTTCGGAACGGTCGATGTCGCGCGCTGGGCTGAAGTAAGGCGGCTGCAGCGCATCCTTGATGCGAGACGACAGTGTCGAACGGTCGGCGTCGACGACAGCGACGCTGGCATTGTTCACTTCGGTCTTGAGACCAGTGGCCATAGAATAAACGGCAACTGTAAAAACGTAGATGATCAGCCCGACCATCGCCACGTCACGCAGGACGCTCGCGATCTCTTTGAAACCCAGATAAAGTACGTTGAGGATCCATTGGCGCATCGCTACGAACCTTGCTTGCGGACGGCGAGGCGCGCCAGCAGGAGAAAGACGACCCCGAAGCCGAACAGCACGGCGATTTCGCGCACGAACGCATCGGCATCGAGCCCTTTCGCGAAGACGCCCAGGCTCACGGTCTGAAACCAGAATGCCGGAAAGCCGACCCCCATCGCGCGCGCCAAGCCTTCCAACGTCGAGGCCGGATAGAGGAACCCCGAATAGTGCGCCGTGGGGATTACGGTTAGAACGGCCGTCGCGAAGATCGCCGCGACTTGCGTCGAGACGAACGCGGATATCAGTAGTCCAAAGGCCGTTGCCGCGAACACGTACATGAGCGCTGCGAGAGAAAGGCCGATGAGAGACCCTTTGGCCACAACTCCAAAGAGCGCGCCGGCCAAGAGCACGAGACTGGCGAAGCTGACAAACCCAATCGCAATATAGGGCAATTGCTTGCCGATAAGATATTCGCCCACGGTCGCGGGCGAGGCATACACATTGGTGATGGACCCCATCTCCTTTTCACGCACGACACCAACGGCTGTCAGCATCGCGGGGATGAGGATCAGGAGAAGCATGATCGCGCCGGGCGTGATCGCGAAAACGCTGCGGAAATCCTGATTGTAGCGAAACCGGGGTTCCACATTGATCGGGAGGACCTGTGGAGCGCGGCCGTGCAGCTGGCGGTAGCGATCCGCGGCATAGGTTAGAACAGCGCCCTGGATATAGGCCCGTGCCGTCTCTGCAGGGAACGTCGCGCCACCGTCGAGCCAGAAGCTCACTTGCGGCTGGCGATCCTGCAGAAGGTCGCGACCGAAGCCGGGCGGAATATCGACGGCAAACCGCAGCTCGCCGGATCGGAGACGCCGATCAATCTCAAATTCGTCGTCCAGCCGCGTTTGTTCGACAAAATAACGGGATTGCGAAAACTGCTCCAGGAATAGCCGGCTCTCGTAGGACTGATCGCGATCAAGAACCGCATAACGGAGATTCTCGATGTCGAACGAAATGCCGTAGCCGAACCCGACCATAAGTACGAGCGGGCCGAGGAGCGCAAAGGCGAGCCGAATGCGATCCCGGAGGACTTCCACAGCCTCTCGCCGGGCAAAGGCCCAGACTCGGCGCAAAGAAGCCGACGACGACCTATGCGATGATTGGGATACCGACGATGTTCCCTTTTGGACATTATCCGGGGCACCGATCGGCTTTGGGGCAGCCGCCAATGAAGGCGCTTCCTTCATCACTTTGGACGCAGGCGGCGCTGACGCCTCCTCCAGATAGGCAACGAAAGCGCCCTCGAGAGTCGTGGTGCCACGAGCGACGCGAAGCTCCTCCGGGCTGCCGACGGATAAGACACGGCCCGCATGCATCAAGGATACGCGGTCGCACCGCTCGGCCTCGTTCATGAAGTGGGTCGATATGAAGATCGTTACACCGTCGCGGCGCGACATCTCGACGAGGAGGCGCCAGAACCTGTCGCGCGCTGCCGGATCGACGCCGGATGTGGGCTCGTCAAGGATCAATATTTCAGGCCGATGCAAACAGGCGGCGGCAAGCTGGAGCCGCTGACGCATCCCGAGCGGGAGCGACGCCGGCGAGGCGTCGGCAACGGCGTCGAGGTCGAAACGGGTAAGCGCCGCGGCGACGCGCAGCCTGAGTTCGCCCGAGGGAATGCGGAAGAGACGTCCGTGCAGCTCCAGATTCGCGCGGACGGAGATCTCTTCATAGAGCGAGAACGCTTGCGACATGTAGCCGATGCGCATTCTTGTTGCGATATCACGGGCGTCGATCGGTTTCCCCAGCAGCTCAGCTCGCCCTTCGCTCGCCGGCAGCAGTCCAGTGAGCATCTTCATCGTCGTCGTCTTGCCGCAGCCGTTCGACCCGAGAAACCCAAAAATCTCGCCGCGCCGGATGCGGAAACTGACATGATCGACGGCGGTGAAATCGCCGAAGCGCATGGTCAGGGCCTCTGCGACGATCGCCGGAGGCCCGCCGCTCTCCAGCAGCGGCGGGATTGCCAATGCCGCCTGATCGCCGCGCCGTTCGGGGCGCTGTAGCGCGACATAGGCCTCCTCCAGCGTACGCGTCGCGGTCCGATCAAGTAGCCCCGCCATGTCGCCGGCGGCGATGACCTTGCCCTCGTCGATCGCTATGATGTGGTCGAAACGCGCGGCCTCCTCCATATAGGCGGTCGCCACCAGAAGTGTCATGCCGGGGCGCTCAGCACGGATCCGTTCGATCAACTCCCAGAACTGACGCCGTGACAGGGGATCGACGCCGGTCGTCGGCTCGTCGAGGATCAAGAGGTCCGGATCGTGGATCAGCGCGCAGCACAGGCCGAGCTTCTGCTTCATCCCGCCCGAGAGCTTGCCGGCGAGGCGGTCCGGGAATGGGTCGAGCCCCGTGGCGGTCAGCAGGCCCGCGATGCGTGAGCGACGTTCGTTCTCGCTCTGGCCATAGAGGCGCCCGAAGAAATCGATGTTCTCGACCACCGAGAGCGTCGGATAGAGGTTGCGGCCGAGGCCTTGCGGCATATAGGCGATGCGCGGCGCGACGATGTCACGGTGAGAGCTCGATGCCATGTTGCCGGAGAGGGCCGTCACGGTTCCGGACTGGATGCGCTTGACGCCGGCGATCAGGCCAAGGAGAGTCGACTTTCCGACGCCATCGGGGCCGATGAAGGCCGCCGTCGATCCGGAGGCGATCGATAGGCTGACGCCGTCAATCGCAACGGTGTCACCGTAGCGGTGATGGACCGAATCGACTCGAACGGCCGGCTCGGCATCAGCGGACATCCGGAAGCCTCGGCGTCAGATTCGTCGGCCACGCCGCTCCGGGCTGGACCTTGACGTAGGCGTTGCCGGTCATGCCGGCTTTGACGTAAGCGCGATAGGTCTCGATGAGCTTCGGATCGATGTGCAGCTTGACGCGGTACATCAGCTTCTCGCGCTCGTTCGCGGTCTCGACATATTTCGGCGTGAACTGCGCTTCCGAGGCAACGAAGGCGACTGTTGCGGGAACGACGTAGCCGGGCGTACCATCCAGCATGATACGGGCATCCGACCCGAGTTCGACGCTGCCGACCTGGCTCGTCGGCAGGAAGATCGTCATGTGGACGTCGGAAAGGTCGAGAAGGGTGAGTACCCGCCCGCCGACAGCTACGACCTCCCCGGCCTGTGCAAGACGATACTCGACGCGACCCGATACCGGCGCTTTCAGCGTCATGTCCGCAATTGCGGCTTCGATCTGGCTGACCTGGGCCTCAGCCGCCTCGACGGCCGCCTTGGCGTCCTCGATGGCGACTTTCGCGCTATCCAGCGAGGCCTTTGAAATATCCCTTTGCGCCGTGCGGCGATCAAGTTCCGCTTGCGTCGCCGTATTCGTGCGCATCAGTTCGACGATGCGCCGGAGCTCGACTTCGGCAAGCTTCAACTCTGCCGAGCGGAGAGCCACATTGGACTCGGCGATGGCCACACCCTGGTGGCTGCGGTGCACGGCAGCTCTGGCTGCCGCGAGTTGCGCAAGAATTTCGGTCGTGTCGATGCGGGCGAGGATGCCATCCTTCTGAACATCGGCGCCCTCGTTGACGCGCACTTCGGCGAGGCGGCCCGCGTACTTGGTAGCGATGTCGACGCGTTCGACTTCGATCCGGCCATTTGCCCGGGCCAGTCCCGCGGGGACGCGGGTCGCCTGTTGCCTCCACCAATAGGCATAGCCGGCAGCCCCGGCGGCCGCGAGGATGACGACGGCAATGATCGGAGCAATACGCACATTCTCATCCATGTTAGGCGAGTAGTCGGCGCCATCGTGGAAACGACTTCAGCCAACCCTGGGGAGAGCGATTTCTGGATGCGCGATTGACCCCCTTCGGCGTATCGCAGCGATGCAATTCGAAATGCCGCCAAATGAGACAAGCGGAACACTGAGTCTGAAGGGGTCGTCAGCTCCGGGAGCGATGCGCGACCCAAGGATGCCGATCCTTAATCGAGATTAAAGATGGCTGACCGGGCCATCGCCTAAGTTTGAAAATCAGGAAATGAGAGTGCGGGTGCGGCATGGGGCGACAGCGCCCGCAATGGCGCTATCTATCGTCGTGCCCGCAAGCAGGAGTCACCGGAATGAGCACCACGTCTGCCGACCAGACCAAGACGACCTCCGAGCATTCGGTCCCAAATGCCTCTTCCTGCTGCGATGGCCATGCCGGCGCAGAGGCCGCGGAGAAAGCGAATGCTCTTGGCTCCTGCGGCAATTACGAAAATGCTGCGGCGCCCGACACGGTCGCGCCCGCTGGCGAACTGGACAAGTCAGTCTCCAGTGCTGGTCATCACCCGAAGAAGACCGGCTGCTGCGGCGGCAGTTGACAGCGCGATCCGTGAAAAAGGCGGGTGGTTCGTGGTGGGCATCCGCTCCGATTTCGACAGGAGACGCCGGTTGTGACGACCACAACAATTGACGTGGAGCAATTCTTCGATGTGCTCGATCCGCTCGTGGTCGAGAAGCGCCTGCGTCGATTGCCCGGTGTCACCTCCGCCGCCGTCAACTTCGCGTCCGGCACGGCTACGGTCGGCTTCGACGAGACACGTACCAGCCTGGAGACCATCCAGGCCGAGGTGATCGCCTGCGGCTTCCATTGCCGCGGCGAGGTGGTTCCGAGGCACCAATGCGTGCCAAACGAGACGACCGTGCCGCCGGCGCATCCGGCGGCGCCGCATCGTCATGGCGCCGGTCACGCGGGCCACGGGGCGCATCCTGCCTCTGGGACGCCGGGTAAGGCGATGCCGATCTCGCACGATGCCATGGCCCATGAGATGGGTCATGGCGCGGGAATGGACATGCAGGGCATGGTCCGGGACATGCGCAACCGGTTCTGGGTCGCGTTGATTTTCTCCGTGCCGATATTTCTGCTGCAGCCGATGGGCATGGATTTCCTGCGCATCGATCCGCCATTCGGCCTCGATCGCGAGATCCTCCTTTTCGTTCTCGCGAGCGCCGCGATCCTCTATCCGAGTTGGCCCTTCGTCGTCGCGGCGATCCGCGCGCTGCGCAACGGCGTGCTCAACATGGCGGTATTGGTGCTGCTCAGTGTCGGCACGGGCTACCTGTTCAGCGTCGGCTCGACCTTTTTCTTCAAAGGCCAGCAGTTCTACGAGGCTGTTGCCGTTCTGTTGGTGTTCATTCTGCTCGGACACTGGCTTGAGATGCGGGCACGAGCTGGCGCGTCGGAGGCAATCCGTCAGCTCATGGACCTCGCGCCGCCCAAGGCCACGGTGCTCAGGAGCGGTGCCGAGATCGAGATCCCGACCGCCGAGGTCCTACTGGGCGATACGGTCATTCTGCGTCCCGGCAACAAAATCCCTGTGGACGGCGAGGTTTTCGAAGGTCGCTCCGACGTCGATGAATCGATGTTGACGGGCGAGTCGATGCCGGTCTCGAAGAAGCCGGGCGACATGGTCATCGGAGCCACCATCAACAAGAGTGGCAGCTTGCGCTACAAGGCGACGAAGGTGGGTGCCGACACGGCCCTCGCCCAAATCGTCAAGCTCGTCCAGGAAGCGCAGAATTCCAAGGCGCCGGCGCAGCTTCTCGCCGATCGGGCCTCGCAATGGCTTGTGCTCGCGGCGATCCTGATCGGTCTCGTCACCTTCGCGGTCTGGTATTTCTGGATCGGTCAGACCCTCCTCTTCGCGCTGACGCTGACCATCACCGTCTTTGTCATCGCCTGTCCCGATGCGCTCGGGCTCGCCACGCCGATGGCGGTGATGGTGGGAACCGGGCTCGGCGCGATGAACGGCATCCTGTTCAAGAACGCGTCCGCGCTGGAGGATGCGACCAAGCTCGACGTCATCGTTTTCGACAAGACCGGCACGCTGACCATGGGTCAGCCGCGCGTGGTCGACGTGATCGCGGCAGGCCAGGCGTCGCCCGATGAGGTGCTGCGCATCGCGGCCGCGGTCGAGCACGGTTCGGATCATCC
>CALROF020000213.1:0-11423 GCA_943369775.1 Reyranella massiliensis 521 | reverse complement strand
CTCGATCTGTCCCGTCCCGCGTTCAGGCTGATTCCGGAGGCACGATGAAGAAGCTCCTGGCCGGTTGCATCCTGGCCCTCTCCGTTCTGGCGGCGTCGACTGCCATGGCGCAGACCTATCCATCCAAACCGATCCGCTGGCTCGTGCCCTACCCGGCCGGCGGCGGCTCCGACTTCCTGGCACGCACCATCGGCCAGCAGCTGTCGACGCAGACCGGCCAGACGGTGATTGTCGACAACAAGCCGGGCGCCAACACCGCCGTTGCCGCGGCGGAGACTGCGCGCGCACCCGCCGACGGCTACACCGTACTGTCGGCCGACAACGGCACGATGGTGTTCAACCCCGTGCTCTACAAGACGCTGGCCTACAGCCCGACCAAGGACCTGGCGCCGGTCACGCTGATGGGGCGCTTCCCGATGATCCTGGTGGTCAATCCGGAGAGCGGCATCACCGACGCGAAGGCCTTCATCGACAAGGCCAAGGCATCGTCCGAAGGCATCAACTACGCCTCGGCCGGCGCGGGCAGCCCGCATCATCTCGCCATGGAGCTGTTGAAGGTCGAGACCGGCCTGCGCCTGGTGCACGTTCCCTATCGCGGCGCCGCACCGGCCCTGGCCGACTTGGTGAGCGGACAGGTGCCCGCCATGATGGTCGATCTCGCGGCCGGTTCCAGCTTCATCAAGGGTGGCAAGGTGAAGCCGCTCGCCGTAGCCAACGCCGTGCGCCTGCCGCAACTGCCCGACGTGCCGACCTTCGCGGAGCTCGGCTACAAGAACGTCGAGGCGGCCGCTCTCGTCGGCCTGGTAGTGCCTGCAGCCACACCACCTGACACCATTGCCGCCCTCAACAAGCAGATCGTGACCGCCATCCGCGAGCCCGGTGTGAACAAGAAGCTCCAGGATTTCGGCGTCGAGCCGGTCGGCAGCACGCCAGCGGAGTTCGCCGACTTGCTGAAAAGCGAGACGGCGCGCTGGCAGAAGCTCATCCGCGATCTGGGAATCACGCTCGACTGATCAGAGAGATCAATCGCGGCGCCCGACGCCTACTCCTTCATGAAGGCGTTGAGGTCCGGTGTCGGGATCGAACGGTCGAGATAAGTGAAGGTGCCCTTTTCCTTCACTTCCTTGGCGGCATCGACGAGGCCCGTCATGGCCGCGCGATAGAGCGACGTCGCGAGGCTGATGCGCTTCACGCCAGCGGCCTCGAGCTCGGCCTTGCTGAACGACTTGCCCTTGATGCCGACCATGAAGTTGAACGGCTTCTTGAGGGCGCCGCAGACCTTCTTCACCGCGGCGAGGTCCGGCAGGCCGGGCGCGAACAGCACATCCGCGCCGGCCGCTTCGTAGGCCTGCAGACGCTTGATGACATCGCCGAGATCGGCCTGCCCGCGCAGGAACCCTTCGGCGCGCGCGGTCAGCACGAACGGCACGGGCAGCGAGCGCGCCGCCTCGACGGCCGCCTTGATGCGGGTCGCTGCCGTCTCGATGTCGTAAAGTGGCTTGTCCTTGTCGCCGGTAGCGTCCTCGATGGAGCCACCCACCAGGCCGACACCCGAGGCCTGACGGATCGTCTCGGCCGCATCCGACGGTGAATCGCCAAAGCCCTTCTCGAGGTCGGCGGCGACCGGCAGGTCGGTCGCGTTCACGATCAGACGCGCATTGGCCAACGCTTCGTCGCGAGTCACCTTGCCGTCGCGCTTGCCCAGCACGCCGGCCTTGGCGCCGCTCGATGTCGCCAGCGCCTCGAAGCCGAGACCGGCCAGCACGCGCGCGGAACCTGCATCCCACGGATTGGGAATCACGAAAGCGCCGGGCGCCTCGTGGAGTGCGCGGAACTTCCTGGCCTTGTCTGCCTGACTGACACTCATGATGCTTCCCCTAATCGCAACACTAAAGGCTTCGCCCGTCGAACGGGCGGGGCGAGAGTTTGTCCACGTCCATCCCGTCGATGCAACGGAGATTGATGGCGACCGTCGGTGTCCCGTCGGGCATCGCACCTTCGGCGAAGGTCTCGATCCCGCAGGTCCGGCAATGGCGGTGATGCAGACGTTTCTTACCGAATTGGTAATCGACGAGGGCATCCTCGCCGGACTTCAGCGTCAGCATGCTTCTGGGGGCAAAGGCCAGCACCGCGCCGAGCCGGCTGCAGATCGAACAGTTGCACTTGATCGCCCCGGAGACGTCGAGTTCGACGTCATAGGTCACGGCCCCGCAATGGCAGCTTCCTGAATAGGATTTGGTCTCGGCCATGGCTTCCTCCTCCAGAACATTGTTCTCTATATGTTCTTTCCAGAGGAGAAGGTCCAGAAGCTTCTGCCAGGGGTGCGAGGCCCCCCTACTTGGTCTGTCCCTAGCTCGGCCAGGGCAAGGACCAAGTCTTCACGTTGGTGAAGCTCTTCATCGCCTCCAGGACGCCTTCCTTGTAGCCAAGGCCGGAGTCCTTGATGCCACCGAACGGTGACATTTCGATGCGATAGCCCGGCACTTCCCAGATGTTGACAGTGCCGACCTGCAGCTCGTCGACGAAGCGGGTGATATAGTCCAGCCGGTCCGTGCAGACGCCCGAAGAGAGTCCGTAGGCCGTGCCGTTGGAGACGCGTATGGCGTCGGCGATGTCCTTGACGCGGATGATCGGGATCGCAGGTCCGAACGTCTCCTCGCGCACCAGCTCGGCCTGAGGGTCGACATGATCGACCACGGTGGGCGGGAACAGCGCGCCGCGGCGATCATTGCCGTGCAGCAGCTTGGCACCGTGTTTGGCCACCGCCTCGCTAACGCGATTCTGAAACAGCGTGGCCGCTCGTTCGTGAATCACCGTGCCGACATCGGTTTCGGGATCGAGCGGATCGCCGGCCTTGAGCTTCTTCGCCTTGGCCAACACACGCTCGACGAAGGCGTCGGCCACCTTCTCGACGACCAGAATGCGCTTCACGGCCGTGCAGCGCTGGCCCGAGTTCTTGGTGGCGCCGGCGACGGCGAGTTCCGCCGCTTTGTCGAGGTCGGCATCCTCCATGACGATCAGCGGATCGTTGCCGCCCAGCTCCAGGACGATGCGCTTGTAGCCGGCCTTCTCGGCGATGTACTTGCCGACCCGCACAGAGCCCGTGAAGGTGACGAGGTCGGCGCGCGGATCGACGATCATGGCATCGCCGATGTCAGACGGATTACCGGTGATGACCGACAGCATCTCAGGCGGCAGGCCCGCCTCGTAAAGCGTGTCGGCGAGGAACAGCGCGGTGAGCGGCGTCAGCTCCGTCGGCTTCAGCACGACGCAATTGTTAGTCGCGAAGGCCGGCGCAAGCTTGTGCGCGACCATGTTCAGCGGGTGGTTGAAAGGCGTGATCGCCGAGATGGCGTTCAGCGGCTGGCGCAGAGTGAAGATCTTGCGCGACTTGCCGTGCGGGGTGAGATCGCAGGAGAAGGTCTGGCCGTCATCCTGCAGGCAGAGCTGGCCCGCAAAAGTGAAGACGTCGTAGGCGCGGCCGACCTCATAGAGCGAGTCCTTCAGGCAGAGGCCCGACTCCAGCGTGATGAGCCGCGACAGCTCTTCCTTGCGCGCGACGAGCAGGTCGGCGGTCTTGAGCAGGATCTGCTGGCGCTGATAGCGCGTCAGCTTCGGCTTGTAGTCATGCGCGATCTGGAAGGCCTCGGCCACCAGTTCCGGCGTGGCGCGCGGCACGGTGCCGACGAGGCGATTGTCCCAGGGGAAGCGCACTTCCAGCCTCGCGCCGGTCTCGACCTTGCGGCCTGCAATGCGCAGATGCTCGTGCCGGACGTCGGCGCCGGTGCGGGTGATCGTGTCCATGGATGATCTCTCAGGCAACGAGGTTGAGGGCGAGATCGAAGGCGTCAAAGTTGCGCCAGCGCTTGGACGCGGCCGCACCCTCCGCCAGCTTGCGATTGCAGATCACCGGCACGCGCTGTTCCGAAATGCCGCCATGACTGCGCAACGGCTCGGTGAGCCCGGAGAGATCGTGCCGTGCGGCCGACGTCCCCAGCACCTTGTGCTTGGTCGAGACGACGATCAGGTCGCCGAGACGGTCCGCGGGCAGCTCGAAGTGCGCCGCCGCCTCTTCCCTGCTGAACGCGGCCTCGATGCCCGGCATGGCCTTGAGCTTCGCGGCAGCCTCGGCAGCCGTCGTGCCCTGCGGTAGATAGACGACGGCAAAGGACCCCAGCGCACCGTGATGCACGACATAGGGGTCGGTGATCGGCAGGATCACTCGCGCCTTGTCCTTGCCGAGCCACCCGTCGAACACATCCTGCAGGTAGATCACGTCGGGCTGGCCGTCGCTGCCGAACTTGGCGTTCATGCCGTGATCGGCGGTGACCACGATGGTACAGCCCATGGCATCGAGCTTAGCCAAGTAGCCGTCCATCATGGCGTAGAAGGCATTGGCGACCGGGGTGCCGGGTGCGTGCTTGTGTTGGATGTAATCGGTGGTCGAGAGATACATGATCTCCGGCCGGTCACGCTCCATGATCTTCACGCCCGCCGCGAACACGAATTCCGAGAGGCCGGCGCTGTAGACGTCGGGCACGCCCATGCCGACCAGGTCGTTCACCTTGTCGATGCCGTTCTCGGCCAGCGTGGCCTTGTCCGACTTCTCCGAGGAAAAAGCGCAGGCCTTGCCCGCGCCCAGCTCCAGGCCCTTGCCCAGCAGACCGCGCAGCTTGTCCTTGGCGGTGACGACGGCGATGCGGCAACCGGCGCGCTGGAAGGCCGGGAACAGCGTCTCGACGCGCAGGAACTTGGGATCGTTCATCATCACTTCCTTGCCCGTCTCAGGGTCGAGGAAGTAGTTGCCGCAAATGCCATGCACTTCCGGCGGACGGCCGGTGACGATCGACAGGTTGTTCGGGTTGGTGAAGGACGGCACCACGCAGTCGCCCACGAGGTTGGTGCCGTTCTTAAGCACCTTGGCGAACCAGGGCGCCTGCCCCGCCTCGACGGCGCGCTCAATGTAGCCGGGCTCCGAACCGTCGACGCAGACGATAACCACGGGCTCCTTCGGGAGACGATAGCGGCGGCCGTTGACGGCAATCTCGCCGCCGGTGGTGTTCAGACTGTCAGGCGCCATCTTCTTAACTCCCTACTCGGCCGCCAGTGCCGGGCCGCCGTTGGTAACACGCATTTCGTCGAGCACTTCGCGTACAGCCACGAGAGCGCCCTTCATATGCTCAGGATACAGCCGGCCGATGCAGCCCATGCGGAAGGAATCCGCCACCGTGAGCTTGCCCGGATAGATCACATAGCCGCGGTCCTTCAGCCCGTCATAGAAGCGCTGAAAGACGAACTTGGGATCGGTCGGCATGTGGAAGGTGATGATGATCGGGGCCTGCAGCCGGTCGCCGAGAAGCGTGCGGAAGCCCATGCCGCGCATGCCGTCGATCAACACCTTGGCATTGTCGCGATAACGCTTGCCGCGACCCGCTACGCCGCCTTCGGCCGCGTGCTCCTCGATGGCCTTGCCCAGCGCCACGATGACGTGGATCGGCGGCGTGAAGCGATATTGGCCGGTCTTGGCGAAACCCTCGGCCTGATCGAAGAGATCGAGCACCAAGGTCGTCGCGTTGCCCTTGCACTCGGCCAGCGCTGCCTTGCGGCAAACGACGAAGCCCAAGCCCGGCACGCCTTCGAGGCACTTGTTCGACGAAGCGGCCAGCGCATCGTAAGGCACCTGGCGCGCATCGATTTCGAGCGCACCGAAGGCCGACATGGAATCGACCAGCAGGCGGCGGCCCTGCCTGGCGACAAGCGCTGCGATCTCAACGATGGGATTGAGAATGCCCGAGGTCGTCTCGCAATGGACCGCGAAGACATGGGTGATCGCCTTGTCGGCCACCAGCATCGCTTCGAGTTTGGCAAGATCGGGAGGCGTATCCTCCGGCGTTTCGTAGGTCGCGACGCCACGCCCCGCGATCTCGGCGATCTTCTTGGCGCGCTGGCCATAGGCGCCATTGATGACGACCAGGAGCTTGCCTGTCTTCGGCACGAACGACGTGATCATCGCTTCGACGGCGAAGGTCCCCGATCCCTGCACCGGCACGGTGACATGGGTGTCCTGCGCTCCGGCCAGTTCGACGATCTTCTCCAGCACCATCTTGTTGATGGCGATGAAGCCCTGATCGCGCGAGCCCCAGTCGTGGACCATGGCCTGCTTCACGCTGGCCGAGGTGGTGAGCGGACCGGGCGTCAGCAGCAGCGGATCGCCGGTTTCGGAAGAGGCTTTCGGGGTCGTCATGGGATCAATGATCGGCTCGCGCTTTCTATCCGTCCAGTATATATTCCATATGCTTCCTATCGGTTTCTTCTATATGACACCCACCCAGCTCCGCGCCTTCCACCTCGTCGCCGAGGCAGGCTCCTTCTCCGCCGCCGCCCGCGCCTCCGGCCTCAGCCAGCCCAACCTGTCTGGCCAGGTGACTGCCCTCGAAAAAAGCTACGGCGTGCGCTTGTTCGACCGGAAAAGCCGTGCCGTGACGCCAACGGAAACTGGCCGTCAGTTACATGGCATCACCACGCGCCTCTTCGCCGTTCAGGAGGAAGCGCAGGCGCTGCTGGCCGGAGAGCAGGCGCTGGTGCGTGGACATCTGCGCATCGCCGCAGATTCCGCCCACCACGTCGTGCCGATCATGGGCGCGCTGCGCAAACGGGCCGGCGGCCTCACCTTTGCGCTCTCCATCGACAATTCCGCTGGTGTGCTGGAACGCCTGCTGCGTCACGAGGCCGATGTTGCGGTCATGGCCAAGAGCATCTCCGATCCACGGCTTCATACAGTGCGCCTGCGCACGGACCGTGTGGTGCTGTTCGTACCGGCCCGCCATCCCCTCTCCCGGCGTGGCCGCACGCCCCTTGCCGCTCTCGCCGGGGAGGAACTGGTCCTGCGCGAACGTGGTTCGATCACACGCGAAGTGCTTGAACAGGCGATGGCCGCCGCCGATATCAGACCAGCCTCCATCGTCGAGGTGCAGACACGCGAAGGTGTGCGTGAGGCGGTGGCCGCCGGCTTCGGCATCGGTGCAGTCTTCGCGAGCGAACTTGGCGAGGATCGCCGCTTTCGCCGCATCGTCATCGCAGATCGTGATCTTGCCGTGGCCGAATATGCAGTGTGCCTTCAGGAACGCCGCCGCGTGGCGTTGGTCCGGGCCTTCATGGACGAAGCGAGCAAGCTCGCCTCGTAACAAATAAGTCAAAAAACTTTAACATCGAGAGAGCGGGGCGTAGGGTTCGGCGATCATGCAAGGTGTCGACACAGTTCTGAACGTGCTGGGCAGCGTCTGCTTGCTGCTGTGGGGCGTGCGCATGGTCCGAACCGGGCTCACGCGCGCGTTCGGCGCCACTTTGCGCCGCGCGATCAGCGCCTGCGCCCGTAATCGGTTCACCGCCTTTGCCGGCGGCGTTGGCCTCACCGGCATCCTGCAGTCGAGCACGGCGACGGCATTGCTGCTGGCCTCGTTTGCCAGCCGCGGACTCATCCCGCTGTCGATCGCGCTCGCCGTCATGCTGGGCGCCAACGTCGGCACCACCCTCACCGCTCAGGTCCTGTCGTTCAATCTGGGCTGGGTGTCGCCGTTCATGATCGCGGTCGGCGTCATCGCCTTCCTGTCCAACAGTTCGGACAAGGCCCGCCATCTTGGCCGGGTCGCCATCGGTCTCGGCCTGATGCTGCTGTCGCTGCATCTTCTGGCAGCTGCTGCCGCACCGCTGCGCGCCTCACCAGCCTTCGTCGCCGTGCTCTCGGGCCTGCAGGACGAATATGTGCTGGCGGTCGTCTTCGCTGCCGCAGCGACCTGGTTCGTGCATTCCAGCCTGTCGTCGGTGCTGCTGGTCATGTCTTTTGCCAGCAGCGGCATCATCGAGCCCAAGCTCGGCCTTGCGCTGATCATCGGCGCCAATATCGGCGGCGCGATTGCACCCTACTTCGACCAGTCGACGACCGACGTCGACGCGCGCCGCGTCCCCCTCGGCAATCTGATCACGCGTGTCGTGATTGGGGCCGGATTGCTGTGCTTCCTCGGGCCCATTCACCATTGGCTGGCATTCATCGATCCCGCCCCGGCGCGGCTGCTGGTGAATTTCCACACCGCCTTCAGCCTGGTGGCGGCCATTGTCTTCCTGCCGTTGAACGACCCGCTGGCCGCTCTCTGCCGGCGGCTGGTGCCCTCCCGGCCTCAGGCCGACGATCCCGGCCGTCCGCGCCATCTCGACCCCAACGTGCTCGACACGCCCGCCGAGGCACTGGCCTGTGCCATGCGCGAGACGCTCAATCTGGGCGACAAGGTCGCCGACATGCTGCGCCAGACCATGGACGCCCTGGAAAACAACGACGCCCGGGCGGTGAAGGCGATCGAGGCCGCCGACGACGCCGTCGATCACCTCTACGAAGCGATCAAGCTTTATCTCGTCCAGACCTCGCGCAACGAACTCGGTGAAGATGACGGCCGCCGCTATGTCGAGATCCTGACTTTCACCACGAACCTCGAACATGTCGGCGACATCATCGACAAGAACCTGATGGAACTCGCCACCAAGAAGATCAAGAACCGCTACTCCTTCTCGGCGGAAGGCACCGCGGAGCTGCGCGCCTTCCACGCCCGGGTTCTTGAAAACCTGCGACTGGCCCTGAACGTCTTCACGACGCGCGACATCACGCTGGCCCGCCGCCTGGTGGCCGAGAAGACGTCCATGCGTGAAGCGGAAATGCACGCCGGCGACAGCCATTTCGCGCGCCTGCGCGAAGGCCGGCCCGAATCCATCGAGACCAGCTCGATCCACATGGATGTGATCCGCGACCTGAAGCGTATCAACGGCCACCTGACGACGGTGGCCTATCCCATCCTGGAGGCAGCCGGCGAACTCGCCGAAACGCGCCTCAAGTCCTCCGATCAGACCTTGATGCGGGCTCCCGCAGGGTCATAGGGCGGCCGCAGCGAAACCTTGGCTTTGAGCCGCGTGCCGGCGAGGTCGACCTCGAACCGGCCGGCTTCCAGCCACGCGGCGTCGATGGCCGAACCGTCCGTGCGCTTCACATAGCCCAGCCCGAGCGCGGCGCCGATCGTGTGGCCGTAGGCGGCCGAGGAGAGATCCCCCACCGGCTTCCCGTCGCGCAGCAGGGCTTCACCGCCCCAGAGCAGCGGTTCGCTGTCCTCGAGCACCACCGACACCAGCCGCCGCGTCAGCGGCTTGCCTTTGGCCTCAAGCAGCGCCTTCTGGCCGATGAAGCCACCGGGCTTGTCGAGCTTCACCGCCCAGGCAAGGCCCGCCTGGAAGGGCGTCTCGTCGGGGGTCAGCTCGCGGCCCCAGGCGCGATAGCCCTTCTCCAGGCGCAGGCCTTCGACCGCGTAATAGCCGGCATCGCGCAGGCCAAATTCGGCACCGGCCTCGTGCAGGGTCTCGAACACCGTCGCCGCAAACTCGACCGGCACGTAGAGTTCCCAACCCAGTTCGCCCATATAGGTGCGGCGCGCCGCCAGCACCGTAGCGTAGCCAACGCCAATCTCGCGGATCGCCGCGAAGGGAAAGCCCTCGTTGGAGAAGTCGGTGCGGCTCACCTTCTGCAGCAGCGCGCGGCTCCTAGGTCCCATCACCGACAGCACCGTCCAGGCGGATGTCACATCCGTCAGCACGACATGCGCGTCGGGCAGCAGGTTACGTCCCAGCCAATCCATGTCGCGCGTCGGCTGGGCCGAGCCGGTGATGATCAGGAACTTGTCGCGCGCCAGCCGCGCCACGGTGAAGTCGCTCTCGAAGGTGCCTCGCGCATTCAGTGCCGCCGTATAAGCGGTGTGCCCGACCGGCAAGGCAACATCGTTGGCGCAAAGCTGTTGCAGGGCCGCCTCGGCATCGCGCCCCTGCACCAGGATCTTGCCGAACGAGGTCTCGTCGACCACCGTCACGCCTTCGCGCGTCGCACGATGCTCGGCCGCGACCGCATCGAACCACGCGCCACGGCCCCAGCCGTATTGCATGTCCGGCGTCTTACCGATGCCTGCGAACCAGTTAGGCCGCTCCCAGCCCATCTTGTTGCCGAACCACGCACCCCGCGCCTTCAGGCGATCGTAGAGCGGCGAACGGCGGAACGGCCGGCCACTCTCCTGTTCGCGCTGCGGCCAGGACATCTTGTAGTGCAGGCCCAGGGTCTCGCCGACCCTTTCGCGCAACCAGGCATCGTTGCCATGGAAGTTCGCGAAGCGGCGGATATCGACCGGCCAGAGGTCCATCGTTGGCTCGCCAGCCACGATCCATTCGGCGAGCGCCATGCCGGCACCGCCGGAACTCGCGATGCCCATCGAGTTGAAACCCGCACCGACGAAGAAGCCGCGGACCTGCGGCGCCTCGCCCAAAATGTAGTTCAGATCGGGCGTAAAGCTCTCCGGCCCGTTCATGAAGGTCTTGATGCCGGTCTTCTCCAGAGCCGGGACGCGGATCAGCGCATTGTCCATCAGGATCTGGAACTGGTCCCAGTCGTCCGGCAGCATGCCGAACTCGAAATCGTCGGGAATGATGTCCTTGTTCCAGGGCTTGGCTTCGGGCTCGAAGCCGCCCATCAACAGGCCGCCGACCTCTTCCTTGAAGTAGATGTAGCCGTCGGGATCGCGCATCACCGGCAGGTCGCGCGGCACCCCCTCCATCTTCTCGGTGACGATGTACATGTGCTCGCAGGAATAGAGCGGCACCGTGACACCGACCTTGCGGCCGAGCTGGCGTGCCCACTGGCCCGCGCAATTGACGACAATCTCCGCCGTGATCGGCCCCTCGGTCGTCTGCACGCCGGTGACGCGGCCGTCCTTCGTGTCGACGTCCGTGACCCGCACCTTCTCGAAGATTCGCACGCCGCCATTGCGCGCGCCCTTGGCCAGCGCCTGAGTGATATCTGTAGGGTTCGCCTTGCCGTCGCCCGGCAGCCACACCGCGCCCACCAGATCGTCGGTGCGCATGATCGGGTACTTTTCGCCCGCCTGCTTGGGCGTCAGTGCCTCGCAGGCGACGCCCTGGGCATTGGCCATTGCCGCGGAGCGTCGCAACAGCACCATGCGCTCCTCGGTACGCGCGACGGAGAGCGAGCCGCACTGCTTCCAGCCGGTAGCAAGCCCGGTTTCCGCTTCGAGCTTCGAGTAAAGCTCGGTGCTGTAGCGGATGAGGCGCGTCAGGTTCTGGTAGCTGCGCAACTGGCCGACGAGCCCCGCCGCATGCCAGGTCGTGCCGCCGCTCAGCCGGCCCTGCTCCAGCAGCACCACGTCCTTCCAGCCGAGCTTGGCGAGGTGGTAGGCCGTCGAGCAGCCCATGATACCGCCGCCGACGATGACGACCCTGGCCTGGGTCGGGAAGCTGGCGGCCATCAGAGCCGACCCGCTACGGCGGCTTCGTACATCTTGCGCATTTCGGGGACACCCGCCTTGATCGGATTGCCGCCCGCGGTC
>CALROF020000212.1:0-11477 GCA_943369775.1 Reyranella massiliensis 521 | reverse complement strand
CCACTCCTTCGGCGCCGGCGCATGATCGCCGCCGTCACCGCTTCGGTCATGCTTTCCGCCTGTGCGCCCACCGTCGTTCCGGCGGGCGGCACGGTGCAGGCACCGCGGCTGACCGAAAACCGTTATGTCGCGGCCGACGGCACCGCGCTACCGCTGTCGACATGGCCTGCGGCAAACGGCGCGCCTACCGCGGTCATCCTGGGTCTGCATGGCTTCGGCGACTATCGAAACGCGTGGGAAGAGCCCGCGACGACCTGGGCCAAGGATGGCATCACGACCTATGCCTACGACCAGCGCGGCTTCGGCGGCAGCCCGACACGCGGTCGCTGGCCGGGCACAGACACGCTGGTCGACGATGCCAAGGCCGTCGCGGCACTGCTGCGGGCGAAGTATCCCGGCGTACCGCTCTATCTCGCTGGCGAAAGCATGGGAGGCGCTGTCGTCCTTGTTGCGGCCGACCGCGGTGTGGACGCCGATGGGCTGATCCTGTCGGCAACCGCCCTTCGTTCGCGCGAGACCTTCGGACCGATGGCGAGCGCGGGCCTCTGGTTCTTCGGCCACACGATCCCCTGGATGCCTTCAGGCCCGACCTCGATCGACTACAAGCCGACCGACAATCCCAAGACCCTCGACAAGCTGCGCTCCGACCCGATGATGCTGCGCCAGACGCGGCTCGACATGGCCTACGGGCTGATCAATCTGATGGACGATGCGACGGTGGCCGCAAGCCATGTGCAGCGTCCCTACTTGATGATGCACGGGCTCGGCGATCGCATCGTGCCGCAGGAGCCGGTCCGGGCCGCCATCGAGGTCATGCCGCCGCGCAATGACTCCAAGCTCGCCTTCTACAAGGACGGCTATCACCTGCTGATGCGCGACAAGGCCGGGCCGACCGTGGCTGCCGACGTGGCGGCCTGGATCGCCGATCATCAGGCCGCCCTGCCCTCGGGGGCGGAGGCGACCTCGTCTCAGCCCGAGATGGCAACGGCCTGGGGCTCCCGCCGCAGCCGCTGATCGCGTCGACCGCCGCTACTTGCCGCAGCGAACGACGGCAGATGCCGGACCGCGCACGGTGCCGAGATCGCCGCGGGTCGGCATGTTCTCCATCTTGAGCACGGTGTAGTCGCCATTGGTGCGATTGCACATCGCGACCGCGCGCGTCTGGCAGGCACCCGGCTCGTTGCAGTTGATGGCAATGGCTTCCTTGCCGTCGGCCCAGGTGACTATCGAGGCGTTGGTCCCGTTCCTTGGATCTTCGCCGGGCGTACTCTTGGCCACGGCGCAGCCCGCCGCTAATGCCGCAAAGCCAACAGCCAGCACCAACCGAACCGTCGATCGAGAAACCATTACTACCCCCGTACGTCCGCTTGTCGGACGATCGAACGACAGTACATCGCCGCTATCTGCAGGTTCAAGGCGGCGCGGGTTGTGGCCTATACTTCGATGATGACGCGATGCCACCGAATCTGCCTTCTGTCGATCCTTGTCGCTTTAGCCCATCTGCCGTCCGCAGTGCAGGCGCAACAGACCAACGAACAGCTCGCCGCACGCTGTGCCGAGCTGGGTGCCCTCTTCGACAGGTTCAACGCACGCCGCGGCGAAGGCTCCGGCGGGCCGGACATGCTGCGGCTCGGCGCCGGCATCGATTGCCAGAGAGGCCGTTACCAGCAGGGCATCAAGACGCTGGAGGATCTCCTCCAGCGCAACAGGATCCCTTATCCGCCGGCCTGATCGACGTCAGCGGTCGACGACGGCCGTCGCTTCGATCTCGACCAGCAGGCCCGGTACGGCAAGCGCGCTGACTGCCACCAGGGTCGAGACGACGACCGAGCCCTTGAGGGCTTTGCCCAACGCCTTGGTAACGGCCGTCATGTCGCGGATGTCGGTGACGTAGATGGTGGTGCGCGTCAGGTCCGACAGGCGTGCACCGGCAGACTTCAGGCCAGCCTCGATCTTGCGCATGGTGATCGTCGTCTGCTGCGCGGCATCCTTGCCCTGCACGCGGCCCTTGGAGTCGAGCGAGGTCGTCCCCGACACGAAGACAAAAGGACCGCTTCGAATGGTGCGGACATAGAAGCCCGCGACCTCGGTGCCGTCCGGAAAGAGTTTCTTGGCCATGATCGTTCCCCGCTGCCGATACGCTATGGTGGAAGTGTAGGCGGCCGTTCGCGCCGCACAAAGGAGGAGCTTCTGTCTCTGGATCGCTATCGCACTGCCATCGTCACGGGCGCAAGTCGCGGCATCGGCGCAGCGACGGTGAGAGAGCTGCGGGTCGGCGGCCTCGAAGTCTATGCTGTGGCCCGTTCGGCCGACGATCTCGTGGCGCTGGCCAACGAGACAGGTTGCCGGCCGATGGCGCTCGACATCACCCATCGCGACGCGGTGATGAGTGCGCTCGGCTCGCTGGATGCTGATGTGCTGATCAACAATGCCTCGGCCCTGGTCCGCGCGACGGCGTCGTGGGAGACCGCGCCCGACGACATCGACGCGCTGCTAGACGTGAACCTGCGCGGCACGCTGAATTGCCTGGCCGCCGTAGTGCCTGGCATGAAGGCGCGTCGGCTCGGCCACATCGTCAATCTCGGCTCGACTTCTGGCACCTGGCCCCTCTCCGGCATGCCGGTCTACGCCATGACGAAGGCCGCCATTCACAATCTCAGCAGCACGCTGCGTCTCGATCTGCATGGCTCGGGTGTGCGGGTGAGCGAAATCTCTCCCGGCCGGGTCGAGACCGGCGCCCATCTCGTGCTGGGGCAGAGCCAGGAGGAAAGCCGTCGCAAGTTCTACGACGGCTTCGAAACCCTGCTGCCCGCCGACATCGCCGAGGCGATCATGTTCGTCCTGGGCGCCCCGCAGCGCATGGATGTGAGCTACATGGAGATCGTGCCGACCGATCAGTCCTATGGCGGCTCACAGTTCCACAAGCGCGGCTGAGCGAGATCAGGAGTCGGCAGTGAAGCCGATCTTCTTCACGATCGGGCCCCAGCGGTCGTAGCTCTCCTTCAGGAGCACAGCCAATTCCTCCGGCGTCGAGGACTTGGCTTCCAGCCCCATCACGGCGAGCCCGTCGACCACGTCCTTCTGGGCCAGCGCCGTGCGCAGGACGGCATTGGCGCGCTGGACGACCGGTGCCCCCGTACCGCCCGGCGCGAAGAAGCCGAACCATTCGGAGAAGACCAGGTCCTTGTAGCCCTGCTCGGCAAAGGTCGGCACGTTCGGGGCGAAGCGATTGCGTTCGCCGCCCGACACGCCGAGGAAGCGGATCTTGCCGGCATTGGCCTGCTGGGTGAACTCGCCGACCGGCCCTGACACGGCCTGGATCTGGCCGCCGACCAGGTCCTGGACGGCCGGCTGCGTACCGCGATAGGCGACATGCTTCAGCTCGACGCCAGCCGCCTGGCCCAGCAGCACGCCGATGAAGTGCGGGACCGACCCGGCCGCGGGCGAGCCGTAGTTCGCCTTGTCCGGGTTCGCCTTGCACCAGGCCAGGAACTCCGGAATGGTCTTCACGCTCTCCGGCACGGCCGGCCCGACGCAGAAGCCGAAGTCGAAGGTGCAGGCGAGCGAGACTGGCGTCACATCGGTGAAGGCGTTGTAGGCCAGGTTCTTGTAAATGTGCGGATAGATCATCAGCATCGAGGCCGGCGTCTGCAGGATCACGCTGCCGTCGGTCGCCGCGCCCTTCATCGACTGCACGGCGATCTGCCCGCCAGCACCGGGTTTATTCTCGACCAGCGCAACCTTGGTATAGCTCGTGCCGCGCAGCCCTTCGGCGACGCGCCGACACAGCGTGTCGGAGGTCCCGCCTGGCGGGAAGCCGGTGATGATGCGCACGGTTTCCAGCGGCGCGGTACCCTGCGCACCAGCGCGTCCGGCAAGGCCCAAAGTGGCGAGTGCGGCGGCCGCGCCCGAGGCACGGACAAAATCTCTGCGGTTGTAGCTCGACATGATGCGTTTCCCAGAAGTGTTGTTTGTTATGACCGGACTGTCGCTCAATCACCGGCCCTCGCCAAGGCCGGGATTGCGTCCAATCCGCCAAAACGCCCGCGTTGCGTGGACCGGACCCCTCCGCTATGTTCCGGCCGCGTTGGACCCGTAGCTCAGCTGGATAGAGCGCTGCCCTCCGAAGGCAGAGGTCGTGAGTTCGAATCTCGCCGGGTCCGCCATATTTTTCAGCAACTTAACGACCCGACCGTTTGAGCAGCTCTGCCAAACGGTCATACGGGTTCGTCACCCGCGATACCGCGCGGCATAGCCGCGATAAGTGCAGCGGCCGAGCTCTGGATGCGTCTGGATGCGGTGGGCGAGTTGATCGATCGTCCATTCGTCTACGATCTCGTAGCCGAGTGCCGCCAGAGCGTCCGGAATCTCGCGTACGTTGCGCATCTGGTACGGCACCTCGGCTACGCCGAAATTCTCGAGCGTGACGACGGTTGGCCCATCCCGCGTCACGACCTTGTTCAGGAGGATGTAGCGCGGCTTGCAGCGGAGGCAGCCGACAAGGTTGTCGAACGGTTCCCGCAGATAGGGCAGCAGGCCCGAAGCCAGGAGCAGATCGGCGGCCGGCGCATCCTCGATGCGATCGACGAAGGAGAGCGTGCGGTCCTGCGGTCGAATCTGCTTCTGGCCGGCACGCACCAGTGCCGGCAGGTCGTAGACGACCCATTGCAGGCGACCGAGATCGAGATAGGGGGCAAAGGCGCGGTACTTCACGCCGACATGGCCGCCAGCATCAACGAGGCACCGGACTTCTGGCGCGAGCCGCTGTAGCCAATAGAGAATCGGATAGTCCCACGGCGCGCGCTGCTGCATGAACTCCAGCGAGACCGGCATCACGCTGTCGTAGTCGTAGCCAGCGAGCCGGCTGGGGCGCACCTGCGCAAGAGCCTCGTCGTAGGAGGCAAACGCGCCGCGGAAGCGTACGGGCTCGTTGCGCAGCGCGCGGAAACGTCCGTAGGCAGTCAGAGCCAAGTTTTTCAGGACAGTGCGCACTTCGTGCAAGCTAAAGCACATTGGGTTCGACTGGAATCACCCGAAGGCGCGGTCAGCCGCGGTTTCCACGGCTGAGTCTCTAAAACACCCGCGTCAGACACTCATTGAAAGTCAGCCATCTCGTACAATGGCCGGATTTCGATTTCGCTCGGCCCCGGCATGGGATTGGGGCACCGCTTCACCCAGGCGACCGCCTCGTCCATGTCCTTGACTTCCCAGAGCCAGAAGCCAGCGACCAGTTCGCGGGTCGCGGAGAAAGGACCGTCGATAACGGTACGGCCGGGACCATCGAACGCAATGCGCTTGCCCTGCGAGGACGCCTTGAGACCTTCGCCGGCCTGCATGATGCCGGCCTTGATCAACTCCTCGTTAAATTTGCCCATCGCCTCGAGCATGGCGAGGGACTCGGGTGTGGGCGAGAAACCCTTTTCGCTGTCGTCGGTCGCCTTCACGAGCACCATCACACGCATCGCCTGCCTCCTCGTTCAAGTCGGCCTCATTGGCCCCGTATCGGAACGACGAACAGGCGTCACGGAAATCGACATCGTGCTCCAGAATTTTTTCGACAGTTGAGGCGGCCTCGACCACCCGTCATGCGCCGCGCGCACCCCTGTCGACCATCGCGACGATCGTTTCGAAGAGTTCGCTCTTCGCTTCGTCAGCCGTGATTTCTCCGGTCGCGGCGGCATAGCACAGGGCTTCAGTCGCCCCGAACATCGCCCAAAGACCGGCGGGCGCGATAGCGCCGGTTTTGGCGAAAGGCGTCAGAGCGATCCGGCACTTTTCCATGATGGCCACTTCGCACTCGCGTTTGATCTTCTCGAGCTCCGGCGAACTGGCGAGGGCGGCGATCACGCCAGGGATTTCACGGCCTTGCAGAAGCACGCAATCGACACAGGACGATGCGATGACCGACGCCCGGCCCGACAGGGTCGGTTCGCTCGCCTGGATCGCGGCATCCATCAACGCCGTCTGACGCGCGTCGTACTCCCGGTAGAGCGCCGCCAGCAGTCCCGGGCGCGTGACGAAATGATCGTAGACGACGGGCTTGGTGACGCCCGCCTGCTCGGCGAGACGTCCCAGCGTCAGGGCTTCGGTGCCCTCTTCCCGGACCAGCCGCCAGGCGACGTCCAGCAATTGGCGCTGTCTCTCCTCTCGGGACAGGCGGCGGCGCGCCGGCGGAGAAGGAGTTTTTGGCACGGCGCTTGACACTTTAATATACCAAAGGTAACTTACTAAAAGTATATAGAAATCACCCTTCATCTGCAATGAGTTGGAAGGAACCCTGCCATGCGTGCGCTTGTCGTCGTCGCGCACCCCGACCCCAAATCGCTCAGCCACAGCGTCGCGGCCAAAGTCGCCGAGGGTATTTCTGAGGCTGGGGCCGGGCATTCGTTCGAGATCGCCGACCTAACGGCTGAAGCTTTCGACCCCATATTCAGCGCGGCCGACTTCGCCGCCTATCACAAGGACACGGCGCCTCCCGCCGATGTCATCGCCGAGCAGGAACGGATCGACCGCGCCACCGACCTGGTGCTGGTCTATCCGGTCTACTGGTGGTCGCTGCCGGCGATCCTCAAGGGATGGATCGATCGCGTCTTCAGCAACGGCTGGGCCTACGAATACGCGCCAGAGGGCAAGGTGGTGAAAAAGCTTCGCCACCTCCGCGTTCACCTCCTCGGTGTCGCCGGCACCGACGCAGGAACCTTCGAGCGGCATGGCTATTCGGGCGCCATGAAAACCCAGATCGATCATGGGATCTTCGACTATTGCGGCGCCTCCGTCGTGACATCGGAGTTCCTGTTCGACTCGGAAACACGCGATCCGGCTGCCCTTTTGGAGACCGCCCGCGCGATCGGCAGCAAGCTCTTCGACGGCTCCGCACAATCCGAAGCGGCGTGAGGAAGCTCGGACGAACGGAAAAGGTCACGTCAGCCCGCAAAGGGGCCATTTCATGGAAATGCCACAAATTTAGCCAATCGGACCGCAATCGCGACGCCCGGCGGGTTGTTGACACAGCCCGCTCGGGTAGCCGACAAAAAGACTGAACGAGCGTTCCCGTATCCTGCGTAAGCCTGCTTCCGAGTTCGCAAACAAATCGCCGTTTCCGGAGGACGATGCCCGACGGTTCTTCAACGACTGCGCCAAAGTCTCCTCGGATTGTTGAGGCTGAAAAGCTCGACCAGGTCACGACGGCGCCATTCGTTCCCAAGGCCGACCGCCGTACCGAACTGGATTTCGCCGGCTTCGCGACCACGGAGACCTGCGAGCTGAGCTGCGTCTTCTGTCACTTCAACGGACCGAACGCGACCAAGAAGGCGAAGACTCTGGCGCCGGAACTGATCGAGAAGGGCCTGCGCGAAATTCCGGCTGGTCAGAAGGTCCACTTCGCCGCCACCGGTGACTTCTTCCAGGACCCGCACGCTCTCGATCATGTCCACAAGGCCGTCGATCTGGGCCATCCTGTCAATGTGCTGAGCCATGGCCAGTCGATGCCGCCGGAGCGGCTCGAGAAGATGCTGGCGATGGGCGTTCGCGAGTTCCGTTTCAGCGTCGACCATATCGAGCCGCGCGCCTACGCCAAGATCCGCCGCGGCGGCGATCTCGAGCGCGTACTGGAAACCATTGCCTACCTGAAAACGCGCAAGGAGCAGATCCCCGAAATCAACGTCGAGGTAAACTGCATCCTGATCGGCGACACGCGCGCCCGGCTGGAAGAGTTCGCCGAGTTCTGGTCGAGCCGCGTCGATGCGGTCCACTTCCACGCCGAATACTACGACGTGCTGAAGTTCCGGAACCTCTACTTCGTGCCGGAGAAGCGCAACGACTGTCACATCCAACTCTACGTGCTGCCGTCCGGACAGATCACGCCCTGTTGCGCGATGATGGTCCAGTCGCACGAAGCCGATACGTCATGGCTGCCCAACATCGCCGACACGTCGCTGCAGGAAGCCTACGACCGGCTCTGCGACATGTACGAGGACCCTAGCAGCGAACTCGGCAAGGTCTGCGCCAAATGCCAGTGGTGGGTCATGTGGTCGGACACCAAGGATGGCGACAGTCCCTATATGAGAACCGTGAGGTTCGACCTGCCGCCGGCACCGCCTGAGGAGCCTGCCCCACCGCCGCCGAAGCATTGGCTGGCCGAACTATTGACGCCGTTCCGTCGTTCCTGAGGACAGGCTTCGTTCAGGCGCAATCGACAAACAGACTGAGGTGACAAGTGGATGTTCTAGCGGCCCACCGCGAGAAGTGGCGCGAAGTGCCCGGCGGTGACGACACCGACGGCCGGCGTTTCAGCAGCGATCTCCTGAAGCTATCCGATGCCGATTTGCTGTCGTTCTGGGACGGTATGGCAGCCACCAGGGCTTCCGGCGTAATCGGCTGGATCGGACCTCTCTACCGCGACTTCACCACCGGCCGACGGGTGCTTGAACTGGGTTCTGGCCTCGGCCTGGACGGTCTGCGCTTCGCCAGCCAGGGCGCGCATTGGACCTTCGCCGATATCGCCGCCGACAATCTCGCGATGATCGAACGGATCGCGGTGTTGAAGGGGCTCAAGGTCACGACCCACCTCATCGGAGCCGATCTCTCCTTCGACAAGCTCGACGGGCAGTTCGACGCCGTCCTCGCCTGCGGGTCCGTTCATCACGTGCCGTTCGACGTCGCTCGCCAGGAATGCCTCAATGTCCTGAAGAAGCTGAAGCTCGGCGGCCGCTGGCTCGAACTCGTCTATCCCAAGGAGCGTTGGGTGAAGGCTGGATCACCGACTTTCGACAAATGGGGCAAGATGACCGACGGTGATCGTACGCCCTGGGCCGAATGGTACGATGCGGACAAGATCCGTGCGCGCCTGGCCCCCGCCCAGCTCCGAACGATCCTTGACTTCGGTTTCAGCTCCGACAGCTATCGCTGGCTGGATTTCGAGTACGTCGCGGCGGCATGACTGCCACAACCATTGCGGCGAGATTCTGACAGGCGCGTGAACAGATCTGCGCCCACGGGCGCAAGCATCGTTGCGACACCTTGCCGACAGCGCCTCGAAGAGGTGCGACCGTCGAATGACATTCGACGTACGACGCTCGACTTCGTCTATAGTACGCAAATTCACACGGGGTGAACATGCTTGCCGTCGAACTGGCGATTGTCGCTGGGCTGATCTTCGTCAATGGCCTTCTGGCAATGTCGGAATTGGCGCTGGTTTCGGCCAAGAGGCCGTTGCTGGAACAAATGGTGCGTACAGGATCGCGTGGCGCAGGCGTCGCACTCGACCTCATGCGCGAGCCGGGGCGAATGCTGTCGGCGGTTCAGATTGGCATCACGCTCGTCGGCATCGTCGCCGGGGCCTTTAGCGGCGCCACGATCGCCGAACGTGGTGACGCGTGGCTCGAAAGCCAAGACGTACCGACTCGTATCGCCGAACCCGTAGCCTATGTCGCGGTCGTCATGGCCATAACCTATCTATCCGTCGTGCTGGGTGAGCTGGTGCCGAAGCAGATCGGCATGCGCAACGCCGAACAAGTCGCGGCAATCGTCGCGAGACCCATGCAAATCCTGGCGAAGGGTGCCGCGCCGGTCGTGATCCTGCTCGATGTATCGGCGCGACTTGGATTGCGCCTGCTCGGCCAGAATCGTCCGCGCGAGGCCGGCGTCACCGACGAGGAAATCAGGACGATGATCGACGAGGCCGAGCGGTCGGGCGTCGTCGAACCGGAAGAGCGGTCGATGATCTCGCGTGTGATGCGTCTCGCCGACCGTTCGGTGCGCGGTGTGATGACCCCGCGACCGGACATCGAATGGCTCGACCTGCAGGACGACGATGCAACGATTCGTCAGGCGATCCGCACGGCCCACCACGCCCGTATCCTGGCGGCAAATGGCGATATAGACGAAGTCGTCGGCGCGATCCCGGTACGCGCCGCGCTTGTCGCGCTGATGGACGGTGGCGTAGACGCGGTGCGCTTGCTCGTGCAGCCGGTCCCCGTGGTCAGCGACCGGCTGGGGGCAATCGACGTCGTCGAGCAATTGCGCCAGTCACCGCTTACCCTCGTGGTCGTCGTCGACGAACACGGCAGCGTCGAGGGCATCGTCTCCGAGGGCGACATTCTGAAAACAGTCGTCGCGGATATCGAGGAACGCGAAGAGCCGCATTTCACCATGCGCGACGATGGTTCACTGCTGATCGACGGCAGCTGTCCGGTCGACGAGCTCAGCGAGCGGCTCGGCGTTCTCCTGCCGTCGGATCACAGCTACCATACAGCCGCAGGCTTCGTTCTCGACCGTATGAAGCGCCTGCCTCGGATCGGCGAGTCGTTCACTCACGGTTTGTGGCGCTTCGAGGTCGTCGATATCGACGGCACGCGTATCGACAAGCTGCTCGTGACTCCGCAGCCGGTCCTGCATCGCAGGGCCTAGAGCCGCAGCACCCAGGCTTCGACGTTACCCTTGCCCTTGACCTCGATGGCGCCGCGCGACTCGAAGGCAAACTTGTCCTTCAGCGCCTCGTAGACCGGACGCGTCACCTGGATCGAGTCGGGAATGCCACCGGACTCCATCCGGCTCGCCAGATTCACCGTGTCGCCCCAGAGATCGTAGATGTACTTGCTCTTGCCGATGACACCGGCAACGACCGGGCCACTGTTGATGCCGACGCGCAGTCGCATGTTTACGCCATGCTCCATGGCGTGTTCGCGCGTGATGTGGACCATGCGGATGGCCATGCGCAGCATCCGTTCGGCATGGTTGGCAACCGGTACCGGCAGGCCGCAGACCGCCATATAGGCATCGCCCACCGTCTTGATCTTTTCGATGCCGATCTCGCTGGCGGCCACATCGAAGCGAGTGAACAGGCCGTTTAGCAAGGTGACCACTTCGGCCGGCGGCATTTCCGAAGACAGGGCAGTGAATCCGACCAGGTCGGCGAAGGCGACCGAGACTTCGGCGAAACCGTCGGCGATGCCCTGTTCGCCACCGCGCAGGCGATTGGCGATGGGCGCCGGCAACACGTTCAGCAGCAGTTCCTCGTTCTCGCGATTCTTGGCTTCGATGAGCTGGTTCTTCTCGTGCAGCTCGTCGATCATGCCGTTGAAGGCAAGACAGAGCTGGCCGATCTCGTCGCGCGAGCGGACCGGCACATGGGCCTCGTAGTCCCCGGCTGCGAAGCGCCGGACACCTGCCGTCAGGTCGCGCAGTGGACCCAGCAGCGAGCGTGACAGCCAGGCGGCCGTGATCAGCACCACTACGAACGCGACGCCGCCCACCACCATGAGCGCGCGTTCCAGCCGGTAGATCGGCGCGAACGCCTCGATGCTGTCGATCTTGACGACCAGTGCCCAGTTCACGCCGCCGATCTTGACCGGTCCCCAGGAGGCCAGGGTTGGGATACCGCGATAGCCGATGATCTCCCCGACACCCTCGACGCCGCCGATCGCGGCGCGCGTCGCCGGCGTGTCGGCATGCTGATGCAGGATCGGCGTGCCGTAGCG
>CALROF020000211.1:0-11486 GCA_943369775.1 Reyranella massiliensis 521 | reverse complement strand
GAGGTAGCGCTTGGCGATCTCGAGCTTCTCGCCGGCGGTGTAGCCGGTGAGCGAGATGATCTCCATGCGGTCGCGCAATGGGCCGGGAATCGTCTCCAGCATGTTGGCGGTCGCGATGAAGACGACGCGGCTGAGATCGAACGGCACGTCGAGATAGTTGTCGCGGAACGTGCCGTTCTGCTCGGGGTCGAGCACTTCCAGCATCGCGGCCGAGGGATCGCCGTGGACACCGCTGCCCATCTTGTCGATCTCGTCGAGCATCAACACGCAGTCACGCGAGCCCGCCTTGCGCACGGCCTGGATGATCGTGCCTGGCAGGGCACCGATGTAGGTGCGGCGATGGCCGCGTATCTCCGCTTCGTCGTGCACGCCGCCCAGGCTCACACGGGAGAACTTGCGGCCCATGGCGCGGGCAATCGACTGGCCCAGCGAGGTCTTGCCGACGCCGGGTGGGCCGACGAAGCACAGGATCGGCGCCTTGCCTTCGGGCGCCAGCTTGCGCACGGCGAGGTATTCGACAATCCGCTTTTTGATCTTCTCCAGACCGTAATGGTCGTGGTCGAGCACGCGCCGCGCCTCGGCAATGTCGATCGGCTGCGCCTCGGGCAGAGCCCAGGGCAGCTCGATCAACGTGTCGAGATAGGTGCGGATCATGCCGTGTTCGGCCGACGCTTCGGGCGTGCGCTGCAGGCGGCGCAGCTCCTTGCGCGCGGCTGTCTCCGCCTCGGGCGGCATCTTGGCGTCGGTGATCGCCTTGTCGAGATCGGCGATGGCCTGCTTGCCCGAATCGTCCTCGCCCAGCTCACGCTGGATCGCGGCCATCTGCTCGCGCAGCACGATCTCGCGCTGACGGGCATCGAGCGAGCTCTTGGTCTGGCGTCCGATCTCGCTCGAGATGCGCATCACTTCGAGCCGCTTGGCGAGAAGCTGCGTGACCTTGTCGAGGCGCGGCACGAGATCGACCGCCTCCAGCACATCCTGCTTCTCGGCAGGCTTGGAGTCGAGATAGGAGGCGGCGAGATCGGCCAGGGTTCCGGCCGACGTCGTGGCTTCGACCGTCTGGCGCAGCTCCTGCGGCACCTGCGGCAGCAGATCGAGCACTTCGTTGAGCTGCTGCTTCAGGACGAGGAAACGTGCCTCCACTTCCGGCCCGGTCGTGGTCGGTTCGGCAAGGTGCAGGCCGCGCGCCATCAGGAACGGATGGCCGTCGACGAAATCGGTGATGCGGAAACGCTGAACGCCCTGGCAGACGATGTGATGGTTGCCGTCAGGTGTCGTCACGTAGCGCAGGACATTGGCCACCGTGCCGACCTGGTGCAGGTCGGCGGGCACGATCTCTTCCTTCTGGGGATCGCGCTGCAGCACCAGCACGATTTGGCGCTGTTCGCGTACGGCCTGCTGGATGGCGGCGACCGACGAGGGCCGGGCCACGCTCACCGGAAACACGAGTTCGGGGAACAGCACCAGGTCACGCACCGGCACGACGATCATGGCGTCGGCAGGCAGCGGCGTGGGCGCAGGCTTGGTCGCCGCGGCCGGAGTTGCAGCGCGGGCTGCGTCGTCTTGCGGAGTCATGGCCGCACCCTCCGTCCACCAGCCTTGGCCAGGGTGACCACCAGGCAACCATTGATCGCAAAGCGCTTCACCTCGCCGTAGACGCCGGCAGGCAGGTCGATACGGCGCTCGAAGCGGCCCTGCGGCAACTCCAGTCGATGGATGGTGGCGGTCTTCAATTCTTCCGGCACCGTGCGCTCACCGGCGATGACCAGCGCGCCATTCTGGATCACGGCTTCCACCTGATCGACATCGACGCCGGGCAGCGCGGCAAGGATCAACACCTGTTGCTCGGTCTCGAGCACATCGATGGGTGGCTCCCATGTCGGCACGCGCATCGCCGCGCGCTGCGGCCGGAACACCTGGCCATGCAGCCGTTCGGCCTGCGCCAGCATCTGCAGCGCTTCCGACCACATCCAGTCTCTCGAATTTCCTCTATTCATTTGCGTGGGCCTCCAAGCCCTTTGCCAATGTAGGAATTATCCGACGCGAGACAACTAGCGCTCCTTGCCGGGCGTCAGGGCGAGCCACAGCGAGATCACCGTTGAGGCGATGGCCACAGCCTGCAGAGTGGAAAGCGGTTCATTCAGGATCAGGATGCCGCTCACGATCGCCACGATGGGGATGGCGATGGAGGAGAGGGCGGCGACCTGCGCCGGTAGCAGTTTCACCAGAGCAAACCAGGTGGCCGTGCCTAGCGCCATGGGAATCGAGCCGGTGTAGAGCGTGGCAACCAGAGCCTTGGTGGAGGGCCAGTGCGTCGGCAGGCCGTCGATGAGGAGAGCGCCCAGCGCGATTGGCGGGAAGGTCAACAGGACCTGCCAGAAGGTAAGTGACAGGCCCATGCCCGGCCACGTCGTGCGCTTTACCACGAAGGTGCCGATGGCCCAGCAGAAGCCTGCAAACAGCCCCCAGAAGAGGCCGAGCGGCGCATTGGCGTAGCTCTGGAAGTTGGGAGCCATCAGCGCCACGACCGCAGCGGCACCGATCAGGATGGCCGCCAGCAGTCGGCCGGTGAGTTTCTGGCGGAAGACGACGAAGCCGATCACCGCCACCCAGAGCGGCATGGTGTAGGCCAGCACCGACGCATGCCCGGAGGGGATGTAGAGCACGGCGAACGACGTAGCGATGTTCCAGACGAGGATGTTCATCGCCGATGCCACGATCAGCGGCAGCCACTTGCCCTTTGGGACGGCGAAACTCTCGCCACGCACCAGAAGGATCAGCGTCAGCATGATCACGGCGGCGGCGAGCACGATTGTGCGGAACGTCAGGACCGGCAGCTCGTCGAGCGCGATCCGGAACAGCGGCCAGTTGGTGCCCCATACGAGGGTAAGGGCGCCGAGCAGGCCCAGCACCTTGGGAGAAACGCGGGTCACGATAGATCAGGCCTGATGGTCGTCCGGTGCCTGCAGGTAGCAGCCTTCGATGCGCCAGCTCCCGTCGGGCAGGCGCGACATCGGATAGTAGGCGGTCACGGGCCGTCCGTCCGGTCCGACGACATGGACCTTCTGCGTGACGAGACCGTGCAGGGTGACGATCTCGCGGAACTCGAAGACCTGCGGTCGATAGACCGGCCGATAGCCTTGCCGAACCATGTCCATGAAAATGTCCGACGTGCCGAACAGGCTGCGGATGTTGGGCGAGGCGAAGCCGAACGCCGCCTCGCCATCGTCGCGGCGGAAAGCGTCGACCTGGCCTTGGATCGTCTCGCGGATGGCGGCCTCGTCGGACGACGAAACCTGCGCCATGCCGGGCATCGCAAGGCCGAGGATCAAGCCGAGGAGAGCGAGGAGGCGGAAGGCCATGCGGCAACTGTACGCGAAACGCCGCACGCTGGGGAGCGGCCCGCTTCGGCGGCAATTCTCCTGTTGCCAGAATGACTTGGAGGCCGCCGCCGTCGCTTTTCGAGGGCGAATTTTGTCTGTACGGAGTGGCTTGCAACGCAGGGGCAGTTTCATTAGGGTGCGCCCTCTTCGCCGGGGGCCCTTATCGGGGTGTCCGGCTGTGCGCCCGTAGCTCAACTGGATAGAGCATCTGACTACGAATCAGAAGGCTGGAGGTTCGACTCCTTCCGGGCGCGCCATTTCTCCTCAGCCAAATCTCTCTCGGTAGCAACGCAGATTTCCGCCAGCCACGGAACAGGCCGGCTACGGCGTGGGACCGGCGACAACGGCAAACACGGGAACGGGCTTGTCGAAGCCCTTCAACGTCCGCGCCTCCAGTTCGACGAGAGGCACGCTCGAACCGATCGCCTCGGCCGCGACGCGGTCGATGAGGATTTCGGAATCCTCCGCGCTCGAACACAGGCGCGATGCGAGGTTCACGACATTGCCGATTGCCGTGTAGTTGAGGCGGCCCTCGGAGCCGATCCGCCCGACGGTTGCAGGACCCATGGCCAGCCCCACGCCGAAGCCAAGCCGGGGGTGCAGCGCCCGCCAGTTGACCAGGAGTTTCTGTACGCTCGTCTGCATGTCGCTCGCCATGTTGACGGCGCGCAATGCCGGATCCGAACAGGCGACCGGCGCGTTGAGCAGCACCATCACGCCATCGCCGAAGAAGTTTATGAGCGTGGCCCCATGGGCGGTTACGACTCTTTCGAGCGCGTCGTAATACTCACGCAGCACGCCAATGATGGCGTCGGGCTCGGCCTGCGCCGAGAAGGCGGTGAAGCCCCGCAGATCGCAGAACACCACGACCACTTCTACACGCCGCCCGTCGAGAACGCGGTCGTCGCCGGTGCGGTCGATCAGTTCGGCTACTTGCGGTGCGAGAAAGCGCTTGAGGCGGCTGATGCGTTCCGAGCGTTCCTGTGAAACCGACAACTCGGTGGCCATCTCGTTGAAACGGGTCGCGAGCCGCTCGAACTCGTCGCTCGTCGCAAGACTGATCCGGTGATCGAGCTGCCCCGCACCGATTCGGGCGACGCCATCCTCCAGCACGCGTATCGGTCCAATCATGCGTTGGGTCAGCCAGTAGGCGAGCATCGCCGCGAGGACTGCGCCGGCAATGAGCAGCGCGGACGTGCGCAGCAATGCAGCGTAGATCGGACCGAATGCTTCGGCGGCGGGTTGCTTGACGATGACGCTCCAATCCACGCCGGGGATCTGGGCCATCGCCGCCAGAACCGCCTTCCCCGAAATGTCCTGACCGGTGGCTGCTTGACCGGCCGGTCGGGCGCGAATGGCTTCCCGTAAGGATTGGAGGGGCTTCTGCGCAGCTTCATCGGCGCGCAGCACAAGGCTGATGTCCGGATGGGCAACGAGGCGTCCTGGCCGGTCGAGCACGAATGCCTCGCCGGTGCGTCCCACCCGGATCCCCAGGATCACTTCCCAGATGAACTTGAGATTTACCTCGGCAACCGCCACGCCGACCGCCGTGCGGTTGCCCGCGACCGCGATGGTCATGAAGGGTTCCGAGCCGTCTTGAAACGTGACCGGACCAAACCAGATCCGATCCGAGCGGGCTCCCACCACGGCAGGGTTCGCAGCGTGGTCGTCGCCGCCTTCGATCCTGTTCAGGCCGATACGGGATACGAACAGGCGTTCTTTCCCGGCAGCATCGACGAGGCTGAGGCTTTCGATGGACGGGGCCTGGCGGAGCAGACGCAGGGCATCAAGTCTGCGCCTGTCGCCGGTATTCTCCGTCCATGGCAATTGCACGGTCCAGCTAAGCTGGTCGTGGAGTCCTTCGATGAAGTCCTGGATCTTCACCGCCGCCAGTCGGGCTTCTGCATCCAGCAGGTCGTTCAGCCTGGCGCGCTGGTCGTGGTAGCCGAACCACGCTTCGCTGCCGCCCGCGATCAAGAGCGGCGCGACGACCGCCGCAAAGATCGCAACGAAGTACTTCCTGAAAAGGGACGAGCGCGGGGCGGCGCCTGGATCGGACATCGGGTCAGCCCGCACGATGGCTGGTCGGCCAGGTCATTCGATGACCCTGTCGGCGCTGCCCAGAAGCGAGGGCGGGAAGGATATGCCGAGATTGCTGGCGGCCTTCAGATTGATGAACAGCTCGACCTTGGTGACTCGCTGCACCGGCAGATCGGAAGGCTTCTCGCCCTTGAGGATGCGGCCGGCGTAAACCCCGGTGTGACGGTGCGACTGACCGAAGTCGCCGCCGTAGCTCATCAGGCCGCCTGCGAGCGGAAAGTCGCGGGATTGGGTCATCGCCGGCACAGCTTGGCGGACGGCAAGCTCGGCGAGATGCCGGCTGCGGTAGGCAAAGTAGGGATCGGAACTGAAAACGAGCCCACCCGCTTGTGCGTCACGCACGGCGGAGAACATGGCGCCGAACTCCTGCTCGTCGCTGTTCTTCAGGACGACAAGCTCCAGCCCCAGGGCGTCCGCAGCGGCCTGGAGATTCTTCAACTGCGAGCCTGAGGTGGGGCTCGTCGGATTGACGGCAACGGCGAATTTCTTGGTGTCCGGGCGCACCTCCTGCATGAATTCCAGACGCTTGCGCGAGACTTCAACGCTCAGGCTCGACACGCCGGTGAGGTTGCCTCCCGGTCGAGACAGGCTGCTCACGACGCCGAGCGCAATGGGATTGCCGCCCATCTCGAAGACAATCGGGATTGTCGTCGTCGCGGATTTGGCCGCGAGTGCTACCTCGGCGCCGCCCGCCGCAACGATCACGGTGACCTGGCGGTTGACCAGATCCTCTGCGAGCTCCGGCAGCCGACTGTAGTGGCCTTCCGCCCATCTGTACTCGATCGCGACGCTGCGTCCCTCGACGTATCCCATTTCCGCCAGCCCTTCGCGGAAGGCAGTGAGGCGACTTGCGTAACGCTCGGGGGTTTCGGAACCAAGATACCCGATGACCGGCATGGCTTGCGCGCGCGCCGGAATCGTCCATGCAGCCGCGCCGCCCGCGAATGCGATAAAGTCGCGCCGGCTCAGTCGATCAGCGGCATTGCCAACGGTGCGGGGCATGAAACGCACGGTCGTCTCCTTACCAGCCAACATCGCGCAACCGCGCGGTGGCGGGTTACGTAAGCACGCTACTGAGTACTCAAACGATTGAGCACGCGACTGGATAAGGGCCTCTCCTGCCTGCATTCAGGGAGGAGAGCGCGATCTCGCGAGGGCTGGTAAACCGGGCAGCCAATTTCAATCAGCTACAGAAATAGCTCGCGTTTTCCAACTGTCTAGGTGCCGCTTATATCACGATCGGCGTTACATTTCGCCCAGCGATCAAAGAAAGCAAGCCGACACTGCGGCGCTAGCTCTTCCGCGCGCCTTGTTGTGGCTTGCAAGCAGCCCCTTCGACAGGCTTGCCGGTCGCCTGATGGGACTCTACTCCTGTCGGCATGACTGCTTCTCCCCGCGTGATCCTCATCACGGGCGCTTCTTCCGGCATCGGTGCCGCGACGGCGCGCATGCTTGCCGCCCCCGATACTGCGCTGGCGCTTCACGCCCGCAAGAACCGCGCGGGACTCGAACGGGTCGCGAACTTCGTGACGGGCGCCGGTGGCCAGGCGCTGATCCTGGAAGGCGACCTCGCCGAGTCCGGAACGGCAGCGCGCCTGATCGAGGAGACAGTCGCCAAGTTCGGGCACCTCGAAATCGTGGTGAGCAATGCAGGCTTCGCGGATCGCCGTCAGGTCGGCGATATCGACCGCGCCGGCTGGGATGCCAGCCAAGCGTCGATGACGGCGGCCTTCTTCGAGCTCGCGACGGCCGCCAAGCCGTGGCTGCTCAAGGCCGGCGCGGCGGGCCGCTTGATCGGCGTTTCCTCCTTCGTGGCGCACGCCTTTGCCCGCGGACTCGTGACCTTCCCGGCGTCGGCCGCTGCCAAGGCCGGTCTCGAAGCTTTCGCCAAGGTCTTCGCCGTCGATCTCGCCGCCTCGGGGGCAACGGTGAACTGCGTGGCGCCGGGCTTCATCGAGAAGGACCCCGACGCCCATGTCGCCGTGCCGCGCGCCGGCATGGAGAAGATCAGCGAGTCGATCCCGATGCGCCGTTACGGCAAGCCGGCCGAAGTGGCCGCCCTGATCGCCTTCCTCTGTTCGCCGGCGTCGAGCTACATCACCGGCCAGACGATCCACGTGAACGGCGGCGTGACGCTGTAGTTGGTCTGCTGCTCCGTTTCAGCCGATGGAGCGGACGAGGCGGACAATGTCGATGCCCTTGGCGTCGATGCCGAACCATTCGAGATAGAGCGGCACCTGGTGATCGAGCATGTGCCGGCCGTGGTGGATGCGCCGGCCATGTGTCCGGGCGCGCTGCAACAATGGCGTCTCGGCCGGGCTCATGATGACGTCGGCCACGACCGTATCGGGATCGAGGGTCATCGGATCGAAGGACTGCGGATCGCCGGGCTTGAGACCGAGCGGCGTCGCATTGATCGCAATATTGATGCCTTTGGGGGGCGAACGGACCTCGGCCACCGGCACATCCGGGTAGTGACGCAGCAGGCGGTCGATCCCCTTGCTCGCCCGTGCGTCCTGGATTTCAGTCACCAGCAGGCGGCCGATGCCGGCTTCGCAGAGCGCCGCGGCAATCGCGCCGCCGGCACCGCCGAGGCCGACCAGCCAGACGCTGGCGTCGCGTACGCGGTGCCCCTGCGCCTCCAATCCGCGCACGAAGCCCACGCCGTCGACATTGTCGCCGACAAGCATACCGTCGCTGTCGCGCCGCACCAGGTTGACGCTGCCCGCCGCCAGCGCGCGCGGCGTCGCACGGCCCAGCAAATCGAGCATGGTCGTCTTGTGCGGAATGGTGACGGTGAAGCCGCCGAGATTGCGCATCTTGGCCAGTGCTTCGAGCATCAGCGGCAGGAGGTCGGACCCGCCCTCGAACGGCAGCCACGCGGCATTGGCGCCGACGGCGGCGAAGACCTGCGGCATGATCGCGGTCATGCGGAGCTGGCGGATCGGATCGCCGATCGTGCCGTAGAGGCGCGTGGCTCCGTTCACCTGGAAGAGGCCTGTGAAGAGAGACGGTTGTTCTGTCGGAGTCATGCTGCCCCAAACGAAAACGGCGGAGCTTGCGCCCCGCCGTCGATCTTGGCCGTGGATTGATCCAGACGCTAGAGGTTCTTCAGCACGTACTCGGCTGAAGACACTTCGAACGCGCCGGGCTTCTCCACGAAGAGGTTCTTGATGACGCCGTCCTCGACGACCATGGCATAGCGCTGGCTGCGCGTGCCGAGGCCGAACTTGGAACCGTCCATGGTGAGGCCCATCGCCTGGGTGAACTCGCCATTGCCGTCACCCAGCATCAGGACGGTGTCACCGGCCTTCTGGTCCTTGCCCCAGGCACCCATGACGAACGCGTCGTTCACGGAAATGCAGGCGATGGTGTCGACACCCTTCGCCTTCAGGGCCGCCGCCTCTGTTACGAAGCCCGGCACGTGCTTTGCCGAGCAAGTGGGGGTGAACGCCCCCGGCAGCGCGAAGGCAACAACCTTCTTGCCGGGCGCGAAAAGTTCTTCGGTGGTGACCGCTTTGGGACCTTCCGGGCCCATCGTGCGCAACGTGGCGCTGGGCACCTTGTCGCCGACTTTCGCCATTCTCTGCTCCTCCAATGCCGCCCAACCGCGGCCTTTTTCGAACCGGCGGACCCTAGGCCGGGCCCCACTCTTTGTCCATGCGAGGTGACGTGACCCTTGATCTTTCGCCGGACAATCCCCATGGATTTGGAGGATCATTGAATCATGTCCGGGTCAGGCTCCCCCGCCGCTACGTTGGTCGGCCGCTTCCTGGTCGCCGCACCGTCCATGCCGGACGAGCGTTTCCAGAAGAGCGTCGTGTTTCTCTGTAAACACGATAACGATGGTGCGTTGGGCATCATCGTGAACAACAAGGTCGACGATCTGCCACTGGGCCAGGTCTACAAGCAGCTCGGCATCGAGGTATCTCTGGCTGCGGCCGAACAGCCGGTGCTGTTTGGCGGTCCTGTCGAAACCGCGCGCGGCCTGGTCTTGCATTCGGCCGATTACAAGCGCGAGGAGACTCTGCTGATCGAGGGCGGCATGGCGCTCACCGCCTCGCTCGAGATTCTGAGAGATATGGCCGGCGGCAGTGGTCCCAAGCATGCGTGGCTGGCGCTGGGTCATTCCGGCTGGGCACCCGGTCAGCTCGATCGCGAGATGCAGGACAATGCCTGGCTGGTCGTCGATGGCGATGCCGAGCTGGTGTTCGATATCGACTTCGCCGCGAAGTGGCAGCGCGCGCTCGACCGCCTCGGCGGCAAGGGCGGCCCCGGCGGCCGGTTCGATCCCGCATCCTTCTCGCACCAAAGCGGTCGCGCCTGACGCGTCGACGCGTTCAGAATCGCACGCGATTGCAGATGGAGTGCGATTCTCGTCTACAGATTGTAGTTACCTTCCCCAGGCGAACGGGCTTATAGCGGCAAGTACGCCGGCTGCATTCCTCCCTTCGCAGACGGCGAGCGTACCCGGGACGTCTGCGCTCCTTCCCCAACCCCTTTTTGGGAGCGCAGGCGTCCCGTCCTCGTTTTGAGGCGGCGCTATTCGGCAGCGATGGATTGCGTTGCCGGGCTCTTGTAGGCGGCGAGCAGGGTGGCTTCGCGTTCCTTCGCGGCCTTCACGTTCTTCTGCTTGATGTGGCCGAAGCCGCGCATCGTCTCGGGCAACGCGGCGATCTGCACCGCCATCGTGTGATTGTCCTGGCCGAGCGTGGCGAGCAGCGTCTCGACGGTGGCCTCGTATTCGCCGATCAACCGGCGCTCCATGCGCCGCTCCTCGGTGTAGCCGAAGACGTCGAGCCTGCTGCCGCGCAGTCGCTTCATCGAAGCGAGGAAGCGGAAGGCCGGCATCATCCAGCCTCCGAATTCGCTCTTCTTGAGCTGGCCCGTCGTCGGATCGCGATCGGCGAACAGCGGCGGCGCGAGATGGAAGGTGAGCTTGTAGTCGCCTTCGAACTGCGTGCCGAGCTTCTTCAGGAACTCGTTGTCGCTGTAGAGGCGGGCGACCTCGTACTCGTCCTTGTAGGCCATCAGCTTGTAGAGCGACTTGGCGACGGCCTCCGCAAGCCCGCGACGGCCTGGCGCCTTGTCCTTCTCGGCCTTCGCGACCTTGTCGACGAACGCGCGGTAGCGCTCGGCATAGGCCTTGTCCTGATAGGCGGTGAGGAGTTCCACCCGCTTGGACACGATCTCGGCCAGAGTGCGGGCGACCAGCTTCTCGACGCGGAGCGTCGGCTTGGCGGCGGCCTGCACGGCGGCAAGATTGTGTGCGGCCAGACGGCCCCAGGCGAAGGTGCGCTTGCTGGTCTCGACGGCAACGCCATTCAGCTCGATGGCGCGATCGATCGCTTCCAGCGATAGCGGGATCAGCCCCTTCTGCCAGGCGTGGCCCAGCATGAAGAGGTTGGTCGCGATCGAATCGCCCAGGATCGCCGTGGCGAGGCCGGTGCCGTCGATGAACGACGTCGCCTCGTCACCCGCGGCGTCGCGGATCGCCTTCATCATCGCTTCGGCGCCGAGGTCCATGTCACCGTTCATGACGAAGGCCGCGACCGGCTGCATATGGCCGTTGATCACGGCCTTGGTGACGCCCTGCTCGATGCGCGAGAGCGCTGCGGGCGAGGCTGCCACGACCATGTCGCAACCCAGCACGAGGTTGGCGCCGCCGGCAGCGATGCGCACGGCATGCAGATCCTCGGGCTTGGGAGCGAGCCGGATATGGCTCATCACCGCACCGTTCTTCTGCGCGAGGCCCGTGAAGTCGAGTACGGTGCAGCCCTTGCCTTCGAGATGGGCCGCCATGCCGATCAGGGCACCAACGGTGATCACGCCGGTGCCGCCGATGCCGGTCACCAGGATGCCGTAGGCTTCGGAGAGCGGCCGCAATGTCGGCATGGGCAGCGATGCGAAAGGATCGTCCTGCACGACCTTGAGTTCCGGCCGGCGCGCCTTGCGGACGGCGCCGCCATGCACCGACACGAAGCTCGGGCAGAAGCCGTTCAC
>CALROF020000210.1:0-11487 GCA_943369775.1 Reyranella massiliensis 521 | reverse complement strand
AAGCCGTTGAAGATACGGAGTTTCTCGCCGGGGCGGCGCTGGCGGCGCTGCATCCGATCGCCCGCCACGAGCACCCGCTCGGCACCCTCTGGCGCCAGCGCCTGGCGCTTGGCTGCGCCGCCGCGCTGGCGCAGCAGAACGGCCGCACCGAGGACGAGGGGATGCTGCGCGACCACTGGTATCTGCGCCGCGAGGGCGACGACCCAGGGCCCGCCGGGCAGCTCCTCAAGGCCTGGCGCGCCTTGAGCGAGCGGTCGGCGATGGCCGCCGGCGACTGGGAGCTCAAGCTCGCGGCGCTGCTGGCCCACCGCTACGACGACGCGCTGCAGGACGTCATTGCCTTCGCCACCGACCAGCTCAAAGGGCCGGGGAGTGCGGTGCGCGCCGCGGCGGGAGTGGCGGCGACCAGCCTGCGGTTTCGGCCCGACAGCCGGCCGCTGGCGCTCTGGCTCGCCGATGCGGTCCTGGCGCATCGCCTCAAATGGCCGGCGCCGGTGCCTTTGCTCGCCGCCCATCTGAAGCGCGCCGATTTCCGTCACGCCGCCGCGCATGTCGCCGGCGACAGCGGCTGGCTTGCCGCCTGCAACCTGGCCTATGCCCGGGGCTCGGCGGCCGCGGCCGACCTGCACGCCGATCTCGCCCGCCGCGCCGAGAAGCTCCTCGCCGCCGCGCCGCAGCTGCGCGGCAAGGACGCCGACATGATGGTGGCGATCCTCATCAGCGAGGACGCGCAGGCGGCCAGGACCGGCAAGGCCGCGAGCGACCGCTCGAGCCGGCGGCTGTTCGAGCGCCTGGTCGCGCTCGGCGGCGTGCGTGAGCTCACCGGCCGGCCGACCTTCCGGCTCTACGGGCTCTGACCATGGCCCGGCGCGCGCGAGCCAAGCAGGAGCTTGACACCGAGCTCGCCGATCTGCCGCCGGAGCTTCGCTGGCGCGAATGGATGGGCCGGGTCGAGGCGGTGATCTTCGCCTCGCCCGAGCCGGTCGGGCGTGAGGTGCTGGCGCGGGTCGTCGGGCGGGACTGCAATCTCGACCTCATCATCGACGATATCCGCGGCGAGCTGCGCGGCCGGCCCTACGAGCTGGTCGCGGTCGCCGGCGGCTGGCAGCACCGCACCCGCAAGAGCTTCGCCGATGCGATCCGCACGGCGACAGGGCTTGGAACCGAGACGAAGCCGCTGTCGCAATCGGATGCGCTGATCCTGATGTGCATCGCGTATTTCCAGCCGATCACCCGCGGCGAGCTTGGCCAGTTCTTCAGCAAGGAGGTCAGCCGCGACACCATCGGCCATCTGCGGTCGCTCGGCTTCATCGCTGCCGGGCCGCGCAGCCCGACGCCGGGTGCGCCCTATACCTACGTGACGACCCCGGGGTTCCTGTCGCATTTTGGCTTCGACACGCTCCGCGACCTGCCGGACATGGAGGCGCTCGAGGATGCCGGCCTGCTCAGCAAAGAGAAGCTGCTGGCTGGAGATATTCCGATCGCCGGCGGAGAGGCCGACGATTTTGACGACGGCGCGAGCGAGTAAGATTTCAAAATGGATCTGTATTTATGGCCGGGGCGAAGCCGCCAATTCATCGTCGGTCAGAATCCGTAGCGCTGGTCAGCCCACCGCAACAGCACCTTGGCATCATGGTCTGGCAGGCGCACACGCGCGTCACGCAGGCCCTGCGCGATCGCGTCGCCAACATCGGGATCGACTCGGTTGCCGTGCGTCATGAGAAAGTACCAGCCGAAGGCAAGGCCGACCTCGCGATCGATCGCCTCTGTGCGATCCATCAGCATATGCACTGAGGCATCGCCGGCCTCCAGGCTCTCCTTCGGCAGATGCAGCGGACGGGTGATGAACCCGATCTCTCGCTGGCCGTTGTGCTCATAGTCGGTGATGTCGAGTGCCCAATGCTCGAAGACGCGCGCGCTGCGCGCGCTCGATTCCTCCCAGTCCTGAAAGAAGCGCACCTCGCGCGGCACCACATCGAACCAATTGGGCTGCAATTCCAGGAAGGGCCTCTGCGTGCCGTCGGTGCCGATCCAGACGCGCTGTTCCATCTCAGGGCGGCGCGCCTCACGCTTCTCGCGCTCGAGGCGCGCGCACCGCGCGAGGAATGTCCGGACATGCACGACACTGCTGCCGGTACGCTTGCTCAAACGGTAGAGCGGGCCCGCGATCACCTTGTCGTCGGACCTGGCGTCATGGTCGATCCATGACGGATCAAGCAGCTCCAGCTCGCTCCAGGGGCGAGATGATGGATTGACGATCGGCCCAGCACGCCACTCCACCTCGCGGCCGACCGAAATCTGCACGTAGTCGGCCGCGCCCGATCCGGTCGGCGCGAAGGCGTACACGCTGTTGCCGTGCCATTCCGAGATCTGAAGTTCGGTCTGCTGTAACCGAGACCAGAGAGCCCCGACGTTGCCCTTGTCCTTGGCGAGTTCTGCTTCCATCCACGGTCGGTACTCGGCGATCCGGGTTCCGTCGGCGGCAAGCACCGAGCGCTCGACCCGCCAGTACTGGTCGTCGTCAATCGCCGCCAAGAAGGCGAACCCAGGAAACGCCTCGGTCAGCGCTGCTGCGAGCGCGGCTTCGTCGGCGCCGGCCGGAAGGCGCGCCAGGGCCGCTCCAACCGAGGCACGGTCGGGCAGTCTCACCGGTGCATTTTCCAGGATGTCAGCCATGCGATGGTCCTAGCCTTCTGGCTCCGTCCGATTTTTCCGTGTCTCGCCGAGCGGGCCTTCCGATTTGCGACCGACCATTTATCGGCCTCGATCGTTCGCCATCTGCTCGATCTCTTTCATCGACGTCAGAATGTCCGCGAAGAGAGGGGCGTCCCCGAAGATCATCGGTGTCATGTTCGCATAGTCTCGCGCGAGCGCGTCAATCATGGCCGCGGACGGCGCGATCGCGAACGACCCGGTTGCGGCCGACGCCAGATCGTAGTCGGGCCGGTTGAAGAACATGAGGGCGTGCCGAACGCAGTCGGCTCCCAAGGCGGCATCGGCTATTGCCGACCGGCCGACCTCGGAGGCGAAAAGGCAATGGAGGTCGTAGAAGTGTCGCGAGACGCGCTGGCCTGCCTGGCGCAGCTCGCCGCGGCGCTCAAACCAGCGCCGCAGGCCGTGCGCGATCACGACCTTGTCCCAAAACGTGCGCTCGGCATTGATCGTCGTGACGTTCGGGACCGCCAGCTCGAGGCCCGCCACATCCTGGGCAATGTAGGGGCGGATTTCCTTCGGATGGTTCGGGTCGAGGGCCGACTTCGCTCCAGACTCGATCCGCACCGCCGGCCGCACATAGGCCTCGTCGCGCGGCTCGACCTCGGGATACCAGACCAAAAGCGTCTGCCCCTCGGGGTCAGCCTCATCGATTTCGACGCGGCCGCGTCCGTCCGTTGCCTCGGCAAGGTGCTTGGTCAGGAACCCGTGCAGCGGTCCGGTAATATAGCCACGACAGGCGTCTCGGATCGCGTCCAGTCGAGCCCGCCGCTTCTTGTTCGATAGCGCTTCGAGCTCGTCGACGGAGGCGGGCTCGGCGAGATCGTCGCGAAAGACCGTCACATCGATGTCTTCGGAAAATCGCTCGATCAGCCCGAAAGCCTTCGACAACGACGTCCCGCCCTTGAACAGGAGGCGCGGACCTCCGGCGGGCCGTTCGTGATAGAGGGCGTTGAGGGTCCAGCAGACCCAAAAATCCTTCTCGATGTTTCCGATCGGTGCGCCGAGCCGGTTCGCCGTCGTCAAGAAAAGGTCGAGCTTCTCGCCGGGCGCAGCGGAGATGACCTCGCGAAAGGCTGCGCTGCTCACGAGCGATCCTCCGGCGCAGCGTCGGCAGTATCGAGCAAGGGCCGTAGAAAATCCTGCATCCAGATCGGCATGGCTGAGAGACCCGCGCGAAGATCGTCGCGAAGCTCCTTGCCATGCTGTGGGTCGGCGAACAGCTTGCGCAGGCGGTTCTCGACGACCCGTCGATCCTCCTCCTCCGTCATCATGTCCTGCATCCAATGAAGCGCCTGGACGACGCGCATACCCGGCCGCCCCGCCCAATACAGGCGGCTGGGCGCAGCCGACTTGAAATGGATGACTTGCTTGCCGAGCGTGATCGGCTTCAGGCGCGCGTCGATCAGGACCTCGATGCGTGCGGGGACGGCTGTGGTGAGGCCGAGATCGTTCGCCGCAGTCATGCCGTCGACCACGACGCGGGCCTGGTCCCGCCGCGTCACGGCTCGGATCACGGCACGATAGTCGGGGACCATCGGCTTGCCGGTGAGGTTGCTCTTTCGCGGCCGATCATAGAGCCCACGGTCGATCCGGCGCAGTTCGCCGGCCGCAGCGAGGCGCTGTAGCGTCTTGTCGACAGCTGCGCGATTGCCGAGGTCGGCGAAATCGCCTGGCGTCCAGACCTCGCTCGGCTTCGCGTCGACGCGGGCCAGAAGGCGAGGGCGGAGGTCGGCGGTTGGTTGATCGAGCATGTCCGAAATATGATGCAAATTTCGGACATAAGCAAGGGGCGTCCGAACGATGCTGCATTCTTCGGACATCTTGGCATGCTTTTCCGGCGTGGCCTATAAGAGCGGGAGCTGAATCTACCTCTCGGCCTGACGAGGCAACCCATCCAGTGATGAGACTGTGACGCCGATCAATCGTATGCCCTTTGCGACCGGGAACAGCGGCGCAAGCAAGGACAACGCAAGAGCCTCGATATCCGCTGACGCCGAAAACGCCATGCCGACCGTCCGGCTGCGCGTGACCTGCTGGAAGTCGGCGTATTTCCTCATCTGTAGCCGCGCGGTTCTCTGTAGGCCAGTGACCACTCGGCACTCTGCTTATCGCCAAGCAAGGGCACTCTCCGGGTGAGAGGGTAATAGCGAGGTTTAGGTGGCTATTGCGCAGACATAGTGCCCATCTTCATCGTTCGTAGCCCGCGAACCCCGTCGATTCCACGTTATGGCGCGCTATTCTGCGAGATAGCTACCCAATCACCGCCGATTGCCGCGCTCGAACGAAGGCGAACCGCCCGATTATCCAGATAATTCCTGCGTAAACATATGGAGGCGGCCCTAGCGCGGACATCACGTGCCCAAATTCGTCCGCCAGTGGGCCTTCCCTCGTGTCACACAGGTAAATAGCTGACAAAAACACCGGCCACCGCGCAAAGGCCGAGCGTCGGGATCATTCCGACTTTGAAGCGCAACATGGCAATCATCGCAGCGACAGCGAGAACTGCGGCCCGCCAGTCGATCGATGTGAGCACCGGCAGGTCCGGACCGACGCCGAGAATCTCGAACGTCCGCACCTCCCGAAACACGACGTGTAGCGCGAACCACAAAGCAAGGTTCATGACCACGCCGACGACTGCGGCGGTGATCGCTGAGAGCGCCGATGAGATCGCCTTGTTGCCGCGCAGAGCCTCGATGTAGGGCGCCCCAAGAAAGATCCAGAAAAAGCACGGTGCGAACGTGACCCAGGTGGTCAGGAGAGCACCGAGACAGCCGGCCAGTAGCGGATCGAGAACGCCGGGCGTCCGATAGGCGGCGAGGAAGCCGACGAACTGGAGCACCATGATCAGCGGCCCCGGCGTCGTTTCGGCGAGGCCGAGCCCATCGACCATCTCGCCCGGCGCGAGCCAGCCGAAGGTGTCGACGGCGGCCTGCGCCACATAGGCGAGGACAGCATAGGCGCCGCCAAAGGTGACGACCGCCATCGAGCTGAAGAAGGCGCCGAGCTGGGTCCAGACGCTGGAGGTGCCGGTCAGGAGCCAGAGCAGCAGGACCGGCCCGAGCCAGATCGGCAGCCAGATGGCGGTCACCCGAAAGGCCCGCCCCCAGGAGGGTTCGGCATGGGTGAGTTCGCCGCGCTCGAACATGAGATCGACGACGCCCTTGAACTCAAGAACGGCTCCCTTGGAACCATGCCCTCCGGCGGCGAAGAGCTGCGGCGCTTGCCGACTGCCGATCCAGCCCACAAGCCCTGCGATCAGGATGATCAGCGGAAACGGAATCCTGAAGACGAAGATGCCGATGAACGCCGCAACGGCAATCGCGATCATCGCGCGGTTCTTGAGCGCCCTCCGGCCGATCCGCAGCACCGCCTCGACGACGACCGCGAGGACCGCCGCCTTGACGCCGAAGAACACGGCGTCGATCAGCGGCACCTCGCGGTACAGCACATAGAGGATGCTGAGGCCCAGCATGACGAAGGCGCCCGGCAGGACGAACAGGATGCCGGCGACGAGGCCGCCGACGGTTCGATGCATCAGCCAGCCGATATAGGTGGCGAGCTGCTGCGCCTCGGGTCCTGGCAGCAGCATGCAATAGTTGAGGGCGTGCAGGAAACGCTGCTCGCCGATCCAGCGGCGCTCCTCGACCAGTTCCTTGTGCATCAGGGCGATCTGTCCGGCCGGCCCGCCAAAGCTGAGAAGGCCGATCCTGGCCCATACCCTGGTGGCTTCAGCGAAGGTCGGGGCTGCAGGCGTGGAGACGGAATCATCCGTCGTGAGGGTGATCGACATGGTCGCCTCCCTCATGCCAGCTTCTGGCTAGACGGCCAGTTGTGCGTTTCCTCGGTCGCGTCGCGGGACCAGCGATAAAAGGCGTCGTAGAGCAGCAGGCCCGCTTCGAGCTGTTCGAGATCGTTGCGGAACATCCGCGATAGGCCCAGCGAGGCGGCGAGGAAGCCGGCCGCCTGCGGCACGAGATCAAGCCGCGCCGTGTCCGCCGCTCGCACGATGGTTGCCAGGCGGTCCAGTGGCTCCGAGGTCAGGCCGAACTCCTCGACCATGGTGTCGAAGGTGCAGCGCTCACCACGGTGGCTCCAGAACACGTCGTCGATATCGAAGGCTATCGCGTTGAAGCGTTCGGCGACGGCGGCCACTTCGGTCGCCGCGACGAACAGGAACACGGCGGTCGGATCGATGAAGCGGCGGATGAGCCAGGGACAGGCGATGCGGTCGACCTTCGGTCGCGCGCGTGTCGCCCAGACGGTGCGGCCTTGCTCATCGCGCGGCGGCAGCTTTTCGGTCTTGACCAGCAGTCCACCGGCCGACCGCCAGGCCTCGAAGCCGCCTTCGAGGGTCTCGGCATTGATCCCCTCATGCCGGAGCCAGGCGGTCACGCCCTGGCTGAGCTTCTGCCCCCTCTGGCAGACGACAACGACGTCGCGGCCGGCGAACTCGGCCGCCCAGTTCGTGACGGTCTGGAAGTCCCGGCGGACAGCCGCCGGGAGGAGACGCGGATCGGCGTCAAAATCCTCGGCCAGGCGCACATCTACGATAGCCGGCGCGGATGGAATACCGACGAGGCGGGCGAGCTGAGACGTGGTTATTTCAGTGCTAGACGGCATGAGCGTCCACTCCCTTCTGGGGAACGATGGACGCGATGTTTGGGCTGCCGCCTCACGGGGCAATCGCGAATAACCCCTTAACCTCAATCTACCCGCAAGGTCCTCCATTCGCAAGCCTATGGCTGGCCTCAAGACCCCTCCACGTGCTCCCGACGGGCCAGCAGCTTGTCGATTCGTCTCCCGTCCATGTCGATGACTTCGAATCGCCAGCCCTCATAGTCGAAATGCTCGCTGACCTCGGGAAGATGCCCGAGCCGGGCGAGCGCGAACCCGGCGATGGTGTGGAAGTCGCCATCCGCCGATCGCAGCTTGAAGCCGAGCCGGGCGAAGGCATCATGTGCCGGCATCATACCGTCGATCAGCAGCGAGCCATCCTCCCGCTCGACGATATCCGGGTCTTCACCTTCCGCATCCGGCAGATCGCCGGCAATCGCTTCCAGCAGGTCGGTCTGGGTGACGATCCCTTCCAGGGCGCCATATTCGTCGATGACGATCGCCAGACGCACCGGCGCCTTCTTGAACTGATCGAGCACACGGAAGATCGGTGTCGCCTCGTGTACGATCACGGGTTCACGGATCGCCGCCATTGGATCGATGGTCTTCCCGTCGAGGACCTGATCGAGGAGATCCTTCTTCAGGATCATGCCGAGCGGCTCGTCGATGCCACCCTGACCGACAAGGAGCTGCTCATGGCGACATTCGCGAATGGTGCGGAGCATCTCATCCGGGCCGTCATCGGCATCGATCCAGTCGATGTCACGCCGCGGGGTCATGATGTCGGCGATGCGCCGATCACCGATGTTGAATACGCGCTCGACGACCTCCTGTTGGGCCTGATAAAGAAGGCCCGCTTCCTGGCTTGCGGCGACGAGCAGCTTCAGCTCCTCGGGTGAATGCAGTGATCCCTCACCGGCACCCGGCTGCAGTCCGCAGAGCCGCAGCACGAGGTTGCCCAAGCCGTTGAGCAAGATGATCGCCGGTCGGAGCAGGAACAGGAACATGCCGAGCGGCCGCACGACCCAGAGCGCCGTGGTCTCGCTGCGCTGGAGCGCAAGGCTCTTCGGCGCCAGTTCGCCGAGCACGATGTGCAGCGTGGTGATGATGGCGAAGGCAATGACGACGGCGATGGTGTGCGAGCCGGCGGTGGCGAGCGATCCGGGCAAGCCGCTCAACAAAGGTTCGATCAGATGGGCCAACGCCGGCTCGCCGACCCAGCCGAGCGCCAGCGACGACAGGGTGATGCCGAGTTGTGTCGCCGCAAGGTTGGCGTCGAGATTGTCGACGGCGCGCTCGAGCGCGGAAGCGTTTAGCCGACCTACTGCGACAAGTTCCGTGACGCGGCTGCGGCGGACGGCAACGAGGGAAAATTCAGCCGCGACGAAAAATCCATTTGCGGCAACGAGAATAAGTACGGCGAGTATCCCGATCAGGTCGGTGATACTACTGCCATCGGTACTAGGCATGGTCTCCTCTCGGGCGGCTCCTGCCGCCTCGGGTTGTTGATAGGCAATACACTTCTAACATCGCCGCGTGACGATGGGGCAGACCGCCCGGCGGATGAACTGGACTGCGGCTTCATCGCCAGATCAGCTCGCGCACGGCAATGGTTGTGAGCAACAGCCCGGCGATCCCCTCGATGGCTCTTGTGATCCTGTCCAGCAGCAGTGGCCGGCCTTCGATCAGATGAACGACCCTCTGGCGAAAGAGGATCGTCGCGACCGCCACCAGCGACAGGACCAGCGCAACGCCGATCATCATCGTGACCGCGAAGGCGACACCGGCCTCCGGCACGCCCCGTGAAATCGCGAAGGTCATGACGAACAGCGTCAGCGGACAAGGGATGAGGCCGGCCATGAAGCCGAAGGCCATGCCTTCGCCGTGGTCATGCTGGTGCGGCCTATGCCGGAAGGCGCGATACAGCATCCACAGGCCGATCAGGCCGAGAAGCCCGCGGCTGACGTCTTCGAGCATTGGCGCGCGCCCGACGCTGCCCAGGCTGATCGAGACCAGCGGCAGCGCCAACAGCGCGATGATCACCGACATGGTGACATGGGTGAACGACAGTGCGAGCGACACGCCGAGCCCGCGAACGAGGCCGGACGGCGATCCGGCAAGATAGGTGGCCAGCACCGCCTTGCTGTGGCCCGGCGTCATGGCGTGGGCGGCGCCGAACAGGATGCCCATGGGCAGATAGACCAGAAACGCGCCCCAGCCGCCGCCATTGGCGAACGCGGTGATCTGGTTCGCAAAAGCCAGATAGATCTCGCGCTGGAAACTGATCAGCTCCTGGAGCATCTGCGTCATGCGAATCCCAGTGTTGCGGCCGCGAGAACAAGGTAGCGGCCAATCTTGGCGATTGTGACAAGCAGCAGGAACATCGGGAACGGCTCACGCAGAACGCCGGCGACGACGGTGAGCGGATCGCCGATGATCGGCGCCCAGCTCAGCAGCAGCGACCATTTCCCGTAGCGGCGATACCAGCGCTGCGCGCGCTCCAGTTTCCCGCCGCTTGCCGGGAACCAGGGCCGGTCCCGGAACCGCTCGATGCCGCGCCCGAGCAGCCAGTTGATCACCGATCCCAGCACATTGCCGACGCTCGCCACCGTGATCAGCAGCCCCGGCGAATAATCCGCGACCAGCAGCCCGACCAGAACCGCTTCCGACTGCATCGGCAGGATGGTCGCGGCGGTGAGCGCGGCCAGGAACAGGCCGGCATAGACGGCGAGATCGGCCATCACTCTGGTCCTGTCGAGTAGCGACGAGCATGCGCAACGGCGAAAGGCCACAACGCATTGTCAAACGTCACGGATGCGAATGCGCAGCAATTTTGCCGAATTCAGGAACACCAGGATATCAGGACCCAAGTGCAACATGGCAGCCTCGATGGGGCCGATCCAGCCCATCAGCGCCGCGGTAATGCCCAAGACATGCACAACACCGACGCCAACGAAGAGATTCTCTTGAATTGTCCGGTAAGCACGTCGAGCAATCGCGCGGGCGCTGACAATTTTTGTGAGATCATCCTTCATCAATGCAATGTCGGCGGCCTCCAGCGCCGCCTGCGTGCCGCCGCTGCCCATCGCAATGCCGACATCGGCGCGTGCCAGCGCCGGCGCGTCGTTGATGCCGTCGCCGACCATCGCCACGCGATGACCCTGCCTTTGCAGTTCGGCGATGGCGGCAACCTTGTCCTGCGGCATCAAATCGGCACGCACTTCATCCACGCCGAGTTCCTTGGCGATGGTCCGCGCCGTGGCCTCATTATCACCCGTCAGCATGACGATGCGCTTCACCCCGGTCGCGCGGAGTCGTGCCAGCGCTTCGCGCGCACCGGGCCGCAATGTGTCTGCAATGAAGATCACGCCCGCGAACCTGCCATCGATCGCGACGTGAACCGGCGTCTGTCCGCCATTCTCGATCGCATCGGAAAGCGGCACGCCGCTCTCGCGCAACAAGGATGCATTTCCGACCAGCACGGCGCGGCCGGAGACCGTCGCCTTCACACCGCGCGCCTGCAACTGCTGATACTGTTCCGGTTCCGGGACGTCGATTTTCATCCGGGCGGCGTAGTTGACGACTGCCTTTGCCAAGGGGTGAGCCGAGCGCCGATCAGCAGCGGCGGCAAGGCTGATCAGATCAGCTTCCGAAATCGTGCCATCTTGCATCTCCACGCCGACGACCTCCGGCTTGTTCGCCGTCAGGGTGCCCGTCTTGTCGAACACCAGGACGTCGACCTTGGCCAACGACTCCAGATAGATGCCTCCTTTGACCAGAATTCCGCTGCGTGCGGCCCGCGCAATGGCTGCGATGATCACCAGCGGGGTCGCCAATCCGAGTTCGGCAGGCGATGTAAAAATCAGCAGAGTGACGATCATCCGGATGTCGCGAGTATAAAGATAAACCGCAACGAGGAAGATCAGCACGACCGGAATCAGCCATGACGCGACCTTGTCCGCCAGTTTCTGGACGGGTGCCTGTTCCGCTTCGGCATTCTCGACCAGACTGATGATGCGGGCAAAGGTGGTGTCGGCACCGACCTTCTCGGTCTCGATGTCCAAAGCGCCGGATTCGACGATGGTCCCCGCAAAGACATCGGCACCGTCGTCGGTGGAGCGGCTTCGGTCAACGAAGCGTCGATCACGGGCGAGAGCA
>CALROF020000209.1:0-11527 GCA_943369775.1 Reyranella massiliensis 521 | reverse complement strand
ATGTTATGTTCCCATCGATGATCAAGGCAAGAAGAATCAAAACGACTCTTGCACGACGCCATATCTAGCGGTCGTCACGCCAACTTTGCGTAGAGGTAGGTCTCCTGCTGCGCGGGATCGGCGGCCGGAGCGCCATAGACCTCCCAGTTGAGGCCGGCGAGCGTGAGCTTCTCCACAGCGCACCACTCGAACAGCTTCTGCCAGGCGCCGCCTAATCCTTCGAAGCCGCCCTTCAACACGAAGTGCGCGGCGCGGCCGGCGGGCAGCTCCGACGCCACGACATCGCCTTCGGCGGCGAAGTCTTTGGCCACGATCGTGCCCGGCTCCATCGGCATCACGCCATCGACCGGCGGCCGCCAGCGCGTGCAGGTGAGCCCCAGCGGACCGACGTCGAGCTTGGGCAAGGCCTCGTTGATCTTGGCGCGCGCCGACTGATGCGCCTGCATCAGCTCATTCATCGGCGCCTCGACCTTCACCACGGCCGTGAGCTGCCGCTCGACCGTCACGATGCTGCACTCGGCTGACATGCGATCCCCCGTATGTAACCAATCGGTTAACTATCAGGCGACACGCCGCCCCTGTCAACCGCGCGAACGATGACGTGCGCAGCCGCCGGATCTCTATCCGGCAGCGGAGATGTATTTCTTCAGGGAGGTTTGCGGGGGCGCGCGACTCCAGTCGTGCGCGCCCGGCGAATTACTTGACGGTGATCTCGGCGCTGCCGATGCCCTTGAATTCGGACTTGGCCTTGCCGGGGCCCGGCAGGAACTGCGGCGGGTGGACCGAGCCGGTGAGGACAGTCTCGCCGGCCTTCAGCATCTTGCCGTTGGCGATCAGGCGGTTGGCGAGCCAGGCGAGCGAGATCAGCGCACCACCCATCACGTTGGCACCAGGACCGGCGCCCAGCTCCTTGCCCTCGTGCTCGGAGCGGCCCTGCACGGTGGCAAAGTCGAGCGTCTGCCAGTCCTTGATCTCGGTGCCGACGATGCAGGCAGCCTGCAGCACGTCGTCGACGATGCGGCCCGGACCGCCCAGCTTGGAGACGTCGCCGTAGCGGTTCTCGACCACTTCCATGCCGCAGTAGAGATTGGCGACGTGCGCCTTGATCGTCTCGGCGGTGTACGGGGCGCTGCCCGCGGGCGCGTCCTTGGCGATGCGCGCTACCATCTCGCATTCGATGCCGGCCTTCAGCGGCCAGCCCTTCTCGAAGACCTCGCCGCTCGGGCGGATGCCGGCTTCGTAGATGCCGGCGAAGGCCGGGCCCGAAAGCTTCAGCGGCTCGTACTGCGCCGGCACGGCGAAGGCGACCTTCCAGCCGGCGCGCTTGCCCCAGCCGATCGCTTCCAGCCGGTCCTGCACGGCGAACTGCACCGCGTAGGCGTCCTGCTCGGACAGATTGGCGGTCGCGGCGGCGAGCCAATCCATCGTCGACTTGGAGCGACGGCCTTCGGCAATACGGTCGGCGAGTGCGGCGATTTCCTTGGCGTCCACGGCGTCGTCTCCTCTATCGGCGTTTGCGCCGTTGTACTTCGCCGGGGAGGAAGATCAAAGCGATTGCCGTTCGCGGGGCGAACCGGGTTGCGTCATCAGGACAACAAAAAGGGCGCGCGCGACCCTCGTCGCACGCGCCCTTTCCTTACTCGTCCTTACGCCGCTTTCGCAGCGTGGTAGTTGGCGTAGAAGCTCTGGCCCTTGGCGGCCATGTCGCGCAGGAGCTTCGGCACCTCGAACTGCGAGCCGTACTTCTTGGCGAGCGCGTCGCACTCGGCCACGAAGGTCTTGATGCCCACCTGGTCGATCAGGCTGATCGCCCCGCCGGTCTGCGGTGCAAAGCCCAGGCCCATGATCGAGCCGACATCGCCGTCCTGCGGGTTGGTCAGCACGTTCTGCTCAAGGCAGCGCGCCGTGTCGACCGCCTGCACGTAGAGCAGGCGCTTCTTGATCTCGTCCTCCTTGGCGCGCTTCTCCTCGCCCTCGCCGAAGAGGAGCTTGGGATCGGCCGGGAAGTGCGTCTGCAGCTCCGGCCACAGGCGCTTCTTGCCGTCGGCCGGATAGTCGTAGAAGCCCTTGCCGTTCTTGCGGCCGAAGCGCTCCAGCTTCTTCACCATCAGCTCGAGGATGTCCTCGGTGCCGCTGCCCTCGTACTTCTGGCCGGCCGCCTCGGCATCGCGCCGCGTCTGGTCCATGATCTTCCACGACAGATCGATGGCGACCTCGTCGTTCAGCGACAGCGGGCCCACCGGCATGCCGGCGTAGCGCGCGCAGTTCTCGATCATCGCCGCCGGCACGCCTTCCTTCAGGAGGCGATGGCCTTCGCTGATGAAGGCGCCGCAGACGCGGGACGTGAAGAAGCCGCGGCTGTCGTTCACGACGATCGGCGTCTTGCGGATCTTCTGCACGAAGTCCATCGACCGCGCCAAGGTCTCGGGCGAGGTCTTCTTGCCGACGATGATCTCGACCAGCGGCATCTTCTCGACCGGCGAGAAGAAGTGCAGGCCGATGAAGTGATCCGGCCGCGACGAGGCTTCGGCGAGACCGGTGATCGGCAAGGTCGAGGTGTTCGACGCGAACACCGCGGTGGCCGGCAGCGAAGCCTCCGCCTTCTTGGTCGCCTCGGCCTTCACGTCGCGGTTCTCGAACACCGCTTCGACGACGAGCTGGCAATCCTTCAGCGCGCCGAAGTCCGGCGTCGCCGTGACCTTGGCGAGCAGTGCGTCGCGCTTGGCCTGATCGAGGCGGCCGCGCTTCACCAGCTTGTCGAGTTCGCCCGCGATGTGCGCCTTGCCCTTGTCGGCCGCGGCCTGGTCGCGGTCGATCAGCACGATGTCGAGGCCCGCCGGCACCGAGACGGTGGCGATGCCCGCACCCATCAGGCCCGCGCCCAGCACGCCGATCTTCTTGTATTCCTGCTTCGGCACGCCCTTGGGACGGCGCACCAGCTTGTTGGCTTCCTGCAGGCCGAAGAACAGCGTGCGGATCATGCTCTTGGCGACAGGGTCGCGCAGCAGCGAGACGAAGTAGCGCGTCTCGACCTTGAGCGCCGCGTCAATCGGGAGCTGCAGGCCTTCATAGACGCAGCTCAGGATCGCCTTGGGCGCCGGATAGACGCCGTTGGTCTTGCCGCGCACCATCGCGGCGCCGCCGATGAAGGTCTGGACGCCCGGCGGGCTCCACACCTGGCCACCGGGGAAGCCCGGCGTCTTGAAGCCCTTGCGGTCCCACGGCTGCACGGCGCGGCCGTCGATCGGCTTGGCACCCTTCCCGGCATATTCCGGCACGACCTGTTCGGTCGCCGGTGCGGTGAGCCACGCCTTGGCGCGGGCCAGCAGCTCGCCCGGTGGCACGACCTCGTTGACGAGGCCCAGGCCCTTGGCGGCGTCGACGGTGAGTTCCTTGCCTTCGAGCAGAATGGGTGCCGCGTTCATCACGCCGATCAGGCGCGGAATGCGCTGCGTGCCGCCGCCGCCCGGCAGCAGGCCGATCTTCACCTCGGGCTGGCCGAGCTTGGTCTTCGGGTTGGCCGCCGCGATGCGATAGTGCGTGGCGAGGCAGATCTCGAAGCCGCCGCCCAGCGCCGTGCCGTTGATCGCCGCTACGATCGGCTTGCCGCCGGTCTCCTGGTGGCGAAACATCTTCTGGAGCTGGCTGAACTGCTCCATCAGCTTCGACGCGTCGGACGTGTCGAGGGCGAGGATCATTTCGAGATCGGCGCCGGCGATGAAGCTTTCCTTGCCCGAGGTCAGGATGATGCCCTTGACCTTGTCGTCCTTCAGGGCGGTTTCGAGCGCGCCGGCATAGGCCGTCATCGAGCCTTCGTTCAGCACGTTCATGGCGCGGCCGGGCATGTCCCACGTAATGGTGGCAATGCCGTCGCTGTCGACGTTGTAGTTGATCATGGTCGCTGTTCCCTGAAGACGCTTACACGCGCTCGATGATGGTGGCGGTGCCCATGCCGCCGCCGACGCAGAGCGTGGCGAGGCCGGTCGAGAGGTTGCGGCGCTCCAGCTCGTCGAGGAGCGTGCCCAGGATCATCGCGCCGGTGGCGCCGAGCGGATGGCCCATGGCGATGGCGCCGCCGTTCACGTTGATCTTGTCGTGCGGCATCTTGAGGATCTGCATGTAGCGCAGCACGACCGACGCGAAAGCCTCGTTCAGCTCGAACAGGTCGATGTCCTTGACCGACATGCCAGCCCGCTTCAGCGCCTTCTCCGACGCCGGCGCCGGACCGGTCAGCATGATCGCGGGCTCCGAGCCGATTGAGGCGAAGGAGCGGATGCGCGCACGCGGCTTGAGGCCGGCCTTCTCGCCGAACTCCTTGGTGCCGAGCAAGATCGCGGCGGCGCCGTCGACGATGCCCGACGAATTGCCGGCGTGATGGACGTGCACGATCTTCTCGACCTCGGGATAGCGCTGCTGCGCCACCGCGTTGAAGCCCGGCATCATCTCGCCCTGCATCTTGAAGCTGGGCTCGAGGGCGGCCAGCGTCTGCATGGTCGTGGTCGGACGCATCAGCTCGTCGTGGTTCAGCAGTTCGACGCCGTTCTGGTCCCTCACCGGCACGATCGACTTCTTGAAGTAGCCGGCATCCCACGCGGCCTTGGCGCGCTTCTGCGACTCGACGGCATAGGCATCGACGTCGTCGCGGCTGATGCCGTACTTGGTGGCGATCAGGTCGGCCGAGACGCCCTGCGGCACGAAGTACATCGGGATCGACACGCCGGGATCGACCGCCCAGGCGCCGCCGTCGGAGCCCATGGGCACGCGGCTCATGCTCTCGACGCCGCCGCCGATCGTGGCCTGGCTCTGGCCGGACATGACCTGCGCCGCCGCCATGTTGGTGGCTTCGAGGCCCGAGGCGCAGAAGCGGTTGATCTGCACGCCCGAGACGCTCTCGGCGTAGCCCGCCATCACCGAGGCGGTGCGCGCGATGTCCGCGCCCTGCTCGCCGATCGGCATGACGCAACCCAGCACGATGTCGTCGACCAGATGCGTGTCGAGCTTGTTGCGGTCGCGCACCGCCTGCAGGGCGGTGACGGCCAGACGCACCGGCGTCACTTCATGCAGCGAACCATCCTTGCGGCCCTTGCCACGCGGCGTGCGAACGGCGTCGTAGATATATGCGTCGGTCATGGCTTCTCTCCTAGTCGAATGCGCTCGTTACCCTACCGCCTCACCCTGAGGAGCGCCGCGAAGCGGTGCGTCTCGAAGGGTTGGAACCAGTCTTGCTGTTGCCCATCCTTCGAGACGGCGCTGCGCGCCTCCTCAGGATGAGGTCGTTTTCTTAGCCGTTCAGAGCGTGCGGCCGATGAGTTCCTTCATGATCTCGTTGGTGCCGCCGTAGATCTTCTGCACGCGCGCGTCGGCGTAGAGGCGCGCGATCGGGAATTCCCACATGTAGCCGTAGCCGCCGTGGAACTGCAGGCACTCGTCGATCAGCTCGCACTGCAGGTCGGTGGTCCAGTACTTGGCCATCGCCGCGGTGGCGACGTCGAGTTCGCCCTTGAGGTGCTTGGCGATGCAGTCGTCGACGAAGACGCGCGCGATCTTGGCCTTGGTCTTGAGCTCGGCCAGCTTGAAACGCGTGTTCTGGAAATCGATGATCGCCTTGCCGAAGGCCTTGCGCTCCTTGACGTAGGCCAGCGTGTGTTCGAGCGCGGCTTCCATCGCGGCGACCGCCTGGATGGCGATCACCAGCCGCTCCTGCGGGAGCTGCTGCATGAGCTGGATGAAGCCCATGCCGGGACCGCCCAGCAGGTGATCGGCCGGCACGCGCACATTGTCGAAAAACAGCTCCGACGTGTCCTGCGCCTTCATGCCGATCTTCTCGAGATTGCGCCCGCGGGTGAATCCCTCGGCGCCACGCTCGACGACGATCAGCGACGTGCCCTTGGCGCCGAGCTTGGGATCGGTCTTGGCGACCACGATCACCAAGTCCGCGAGTTGGCCATTGGAGATGAAAGTCTTGGAGCCGTTGATGACCCAGTGGTTGCCGTCCATCACGGCGGTGGTCTTGACCGACTGCAGGTCGGAGCCGGTGCCGGGCTCGGTCATGGCGATGGCGGTGACGAGTTCGCCGCTACAGGCCTTGGAGATCCACTTCTTCTTCTGCTCCTCGTTGCCGTAGTGGAGCAGATAGGGAACCACGATGTCGTTATGCAGCGAGAAGGATGGCCCGGTCGCGAGCGCGCGGCCCTGCTCCTCGATCAGGATGGCGCTGTAGAGGAAGTCCGCGCCGGCGCCGCCATATTCCTCCGGCATGGTCATGCCGAGCAGCCCCTGCTCGCCCGCCTTGCGCCACAGCTCGCGCGGCACGACGCCCTCTTCTTCCCACTTCATGTGGAAGGGCATCACTTCCTTCTCGAAGAACCGCCGGCAGGTGTCGCGGAACATCTGGTGTTCGGGCGTGTAATGGGCGGCCAAAGCAGTCACGGACTCTTCCTCCTGAACTCTTTTCGATGTCCTTCTTATAGGGACTTTGGGCCGTCAGTGGTTCACGCGCCAGCGTTCGGGATGTAGTTTACCTTTACGTAAACGTCAACCTACCTGACAGCCCCGAAGGCGATCAGGACCAGCGCCACTGAATAGAGCATCCAGCCGGGATGGCGACCGCGCGTTCCCCAGAGATTGCCGAGCGCGCCATAGAGATAGAGTCCACCGACGATCAGGCTGGTGGCGAGCCGCGCCTGCGGCCCGAACCAGCCCGCCGCCGCGATCAGCGCCAGCCCGCCCACGAACCAGCTCACCGTGCTGAAATGCAGGAGCAGCGGGATCAGCCGCCCCGTCGATGCGGCCACCAGCTTCTCCGCCTGGAGGAACGCGCCGACCGGTCTCACCATGTAGCGCTGCACGAGGACGCCGTGGATCACCGCGACGACGCTGCCGATGATCCCGGCCGATACGAGAGCCGTGTCTTGCCAGTTCATGACCATACACCTCTGTATGGACGCGACGATGGCAGGCGGCATGGCGCCGGTCAATACACCTGTGTATGGTCGAGGTCGTGACAAATGCCGCGCCCTCCTCCGCCAACGACGATCGCCTGACCCGATCCGACTGGATCGACCAGGGTCTGCGCACGCTCGCGGGCGGCGGCGTTGGCGCCCTCAAAGTCGGCCCGATGGCGGACAAGCTGAACGTGTCGCGCGGCAGCTTCTACTGGCACTTCGCCGACATCGCGGCGTTCAAGTCGGCGCTGCTGCAGAGCTGGCAGGAACGGATGACCGATCAGGTCATTCGCGACGTTGCCAGCAAGGACGGGCCGGACCGTCTGAAATTTCTCCTGCAGCGGGGCTTCGCTGCCAAGTCGCGGCTCGATCGTGCGATCAGGACATGGGCCACCGAGGACAAGAGCGTCGCGGCCATCGTTGCCGCGGTCGATGCCGAGCGGATCGCCTATATCGCGAAGCTGCTCGTCGCGGCCGGCGTAGCCCGCAAGCTCGCGCTCGCGCGTGCGACCTTCCTCTATTGGGCCTATCTCGGCCAAGCGATCATCATGGATCCCCGCCATGCCGCGATCCCGGCGCCTGCGCTCGACGATATCGGCGCACTGTTTGAAACGTAAGGAAATCTCGAAGTCACGGCGGCAGGAGCAAAGGCAAGAACGCGCCCTGCCCTGCCGCCGTGTGTCGAGCGACCGCTAACGGCTGTTCGCGGTCTCGACGGCCGGGGGTACCGGAATCTGCGAGCGGTTGAGCGCGCTCTTGAGCTGTTTTACGCCCGCGGCGTAATCGCCTTTACGGCAATGTTCGAGGCCCATGTCGGCGTCGAGCACCTTGCCGTAGGGCGACGTGCCGTTGTGCTTGGCCCAGAGGCCGTAGAGCTGCTGGCAGCGCGCCATGTTTTCTTCCGACGCTTGCGCAAACGCACCGCTTGCGCCGCCCATCACGATGGCGACACCCGCGAGGGCCGAGAGAGTCTGCTTGAACATCTGAACGCATCCCTAAAGGAACAAGTGAGATGCGACAGAGTTGGGAATCGAATTGGACGACGACGAACGAGTTTATCTTGGAAACTGCATGCGAAAAAAACCTGATGTTACGTTCGAGTGAGCAAGACGTTCGTCGGGTGAGTAAGGCGCCCTCGCCGCCTCCACGCAGGAAACTTTTGACTTGAATCAATCACCGTGCGGTTAGTCCCTGCGAAGATCGGAGAATGAACCTGATGAAGTCCACCCTCGCCGCCGCCTTCCTCGCCATCATGATCGCTGCCGCGGCGTCGGCGCAGACCGCTTCGTTCAAGTGCCCGGCCAGCGGCACGCAGTTCGTCTACAAATCCGATACCTTGGAGAAGATCAACACCGCGACGGGACAGGACGGGAATGTCTGCCTGTTCGCCAGCACGTCGAACGGCAAGGCCGAAGCGCTGCGCGTCCATTGGGGTCTGGTCGGATCGGTCGACGCACAAGGCGAGTCGTTCGCCGGCGGCCTCGACCTCAAGGCGCTGTGGCCGCTCAAGGTCGGCAACAAGATCACCAACTCCGTCACCGTCGTCGGCCGCGACGGCAAGAGCTACACCTCGACGGTCACCGTGGTCGTTGCCGCCTACGAGAAGATCACGGTGCCGGCCGGCACGTTCGATGCCTTCCGCATCGAGGAGACGAAAGCCGATTCGACTCACCGCAACGTCCGCTGGTGGGCACCTGCGCTGGCCACTTCCGTCAAGGAGAGCTTTCCCGACTGGCGCGATCCCGCAAAGACCATCGTCCTCGACCTCGCATCGGTGAAAGCCGCCGCCCGCTGATTGGCGTGAGTGCTTGACCGTCGCCTGCTTCTGACTTCAGATGAGGCCATGCTTACGCGGCCTTCCACCCTATCGCAGCGACGCCGACGCACCCTCACGGTGCGGCGCGGCGAGCTGAACGTGCGAACAGGAAGGTCTGCGGGAAGATAGTTCCCCGCCTCGTTCGTCTGCAGCACCCCCGCCACCGCGCCCGGTCGGCGGGTTTTTTGTGTCCGTTTTCTGGAGAGCAGCCATGACAAGCGATCCTCACTTGGATTCCCAGGCCGAGATTCGTCCCGCCGAACCGCACGAGGCCGCGGCCATCGCCGGCATCGTGCGCGCGGCCTATGCGCGATGGGTGCCGGCAATCGGCCGCGAGCCACTGCCGATGCGCGTCGATTACGAGAAGGCGCTGCAGGAGCATCGCTTCGACGTCATCGCCGATGGTGACCGGATTGTCGGCGTGATCGAGACCATGCAGCGCGACAATCATATCTGGATCGAGAATGTCGCCGTCGCGCCGGAAGCCCAGGGAAGCGGCATCGGGCGGCGGCTGCTCGACCATGCCGAGCGCCTCGCCCTCGCTGCCAACTGCTTCGAGGCTCGCCTCCTGACCAACGCCGCCTTCGAAGCCAACGTCGTGCTCTATCGCCGCCTCGGCTACGTCGTCGACCGCGAGGAGCCGTACCTGAACGGCATCACGGTTTACATGAGCAAGCGCCTGTCGCGATGAGTTATCGTTTCCGCTCCGCATGAGAGAGGAAACGCCGTGCTCGTAGACCGCTATACCAAGATCGTCCTGACCGTGATCGCCGCCGCCCTGGTCGTTCAGACCAGCAAGGACCTCGTGTCGCCCGCCCTCGCCGACAACATAACGAAGGTCGATATCGTCAAGATCAATGGCCAGGGCCTCAAAAGCTGGGACGGCGCCGTCCCCCTGCCCGTCAGGATCGTCGGCGGCCGCTGAGCGTCTTTCCGCCGGCGGCCCGCATCCCGCCTACATCCGGCAGGGATGCGCCGACAGGCGAGTGTCGCAGAGGCTGACGCCGTCGAGGTACTTCTTCGTCTGTTCGAGTTGCGCGGACGTCGGAACGGATCGGACGGCGCGCTGCACGACGTAGAAGCTGTCGTTGCCCTTGATCGTCTTGACCATCGTCGTCTCGGGCTTGCCGGTCCGCTCCAGCAAGGGGCAGCGCAGCAGCGTCGACGCCGAGAGATAGCCGTTGACCCGGCTCGTCGCGACCGGCGTGGCGACGCTGCCCTTGCAGGCGCCGGCCCATTGCTGCTGCAAGGTCGCGAGGAACTTCACCGTGTCGAGATCGGTGCGGTTCAGGAAGACCTGGACCGTGACCATCTCGGTCCAGTTCTGCACCGTCTCGTTCGACGGCACCCACTCCTGCATGTTCATGCCGTTACGCGAGTCGCTGAAGCCCACCTTGAATCCTTGAGGCAGGCCGACCAGCAGGTTCTCGTTCTTGAGCTGCGCGCTGGCTGCCGTGCCGAGACACAGCAGCAGCGCGAGCCCAAGGACGACCGACCGCAACGGCAGTCGTTGCACGACCGCCCCTATTCGACCGTCGTGGCGCTGAGGCCCAGCATCGCGCGGCGGCGAAGCCACTGGCTGGGGCGATAGCGGTCGTCGCCGGTGATGGCCTGCGCCTGCACCAGGATCTCGTGGGTTTCCTTGACGCCCAGCCAATCGGCCAGCGCCAGCGGCCCGCGCGGATAGTTGAGGCCCAGGGTCATTGCCGTATCGACGTCGGCGGCCGAGGCGATGCCGATCATCGCCATCTCGCAGCCGAGGTTGGCGATCATCGCGACCATGCGCTGGGCGATGAAGCCAGGCGAGTCCTTGATCAAGGTGATCTTGGCGCCGGACTTGGCGAGCAGCGCCGCTACCGAGTCACGCACCACCGGATCGGCGCCCGGTGCGGTCATGATGGTGAGGCGCTTGGCGGTGTCGCCCGTCAGGTCGACGGCAACGGTGCGCTTGGGATCGAGGCCGAGTTCGATCGCCGTCGTGGTGCAGTCCTTGCCGATCGGCGCGACCAGGATCGGGCTCTTGCCGTCGTCGGCGCCCAGCATCTTGGCGCCGTCGGCGCTCACGAGGCCGACGAGCTTCTTGTTGTGCGTGTCCATGATGACAACGCTCTTGGCCGCCTCGACCGACGGCAGGTGATCGCTGCCGGGATCGACCTTCGCGCCCTTCGCGTCGTAGGCATACCAGCCGCCACCCGTCTTGCGACCGAGCTTGCCCGCCGCATAGAGGCTCTCGTGATAGGGGCTCGGCGTCATGCGCCGGTCGTGGAAGAAGCCCTCGTAGATGATCTTGCGCGCCGGGAAGTTCACGTCGATGCCGGTGAGGTCCATCAGCTCGAACGGGCCCATGCGGAAGCCGCAGCTCTCGCGCATCACGGTATCGATCTGCGCCGGCGTGGCGCGGCCTTCCTGATAGATGCGCAGGCCTTCGGTGCCGATCGCGGTACCGCCGAGATTCACGAGGAAGCCCGGCGTGTCGCCCACGACGACCGGCACGCGCGTCTGGCGCTTGCCCAGCGCCACCATGGCGTCGACCACCCACTGCGCGGTGTCGGCCGCGCGGATGACCTCGACCAGCTTCATCAACGGCACGGGGTTGAAGTAGTGCATGCCGCACACACGGTCGCGATGCTTCAAGGAGCGCGCGATCGAGGCGATGCGGATCGACGAGGTGTTCGACGCCAGGATGGCGTCGGGCGCGATCACCGCCTCGAGTTCGCCGAACAGCTTCTGCTTCACTTCGAGATTCTCGAAAACCGCCTCGACGACG
>CALROF020000208.1:0-11554 GCA_943369775.1 Reyranella massiliensis 521 | reverse complement strand
GGGCGCCACGCCGACCTGAGGCCACGCTTGCGCACGACCAGCCAGGCGAAGAGGCAGAAGACGGCGTAGCGCGTCCACATCATCTGGCCGATGGGATAGTCGGCCACCATCCATTTGGTGATGGTGTCCATGCTGGCAAAACCCAGCATGGCGAGCATGGTGTAGATCGCGCCGAGCGAGCTGTTGTTGCGCGCCGCCGCCGGCGCGTTGGCCGTCATTCGGCGGCAGCGACGCGTCGCGCCGGGGGACGGAAAGCGGGGATCACGCGTTCAGCAAACAGTTTCAAGCTCTTCATTGCTTTCTCGCGCCCGTAGTAGGGCGGGTAGTGCAGCAGCAGCGAGGTCATGCCGGTGCGCGCCTGCATCTCGCGCAGGCGTGCGGTTACCGTCTCGGCCGAACCGTGCAGCAGTGTGGTATTCAGGAGATCTTCGTAGGTGAGCTGGTTGCCCTTCTCCGAGACAGAGCCGAGATAGCCGCCAGTGCCGTTGCCGCCGAAATGCGCAATGTGGCGGACGATGGCCTCTTCGGTATCGGCGCGCGCCTGCGCATCCGTGTCGGCGATGTAGACCCAGCGTGCGATGTCGATCTGGCCGGCGGCGGGGTTCTTGCGCCGCTCGTCGCTGGCCTTGGCGAGCTCACGCTTGTAGAGCGCCGTTTGCGCCGCCAGCGTCTCGATACCGGGCAGGGTCGAGAGCATCAGGCCGAAGCCATTGCGGCCGCAGTAGCCAATCGACCGGTCGGTACCACCCGCCATGTAGAGTGGCGGATGCGGCATCTGGACGGGCTGCGGCAGCATCTCGTAGGGCTCGGCGACGGTGCCGCTGAAGTACTTGCCCTTGTGGGCGTAGCTATGGCGATGGAAGGCATCGAACATCAGTCCGACGGCTTCCTCGACCATGTCGCGACGGCCTTCGAAGTCCTTGCCCAGCCCTTCGAACTCGTACGGCCGGTAGCCTGAGCCGATGCCCAGCATCACGCGACCGTTGGAGAGGATGTCAACGAAGTTCGCATTCTCTACCACCCGGATCGGGTCATAGAGTGGCAAGGTGATCACGCCCGAGGCGAGCTTGATGCGGCTGGTCTTGGCCGCGAGGTAGGCCATGTAGGCGAAGCAGTCCGGCATGATGCCGTAGCTCGTCGAGAAGTGATGCTCGGCAATCCAGGCCGTGTCGTAACCCAGCCGCTCCGCCTCGACGACTTCGTCGGTCGTGCGCGCGTGCACGTCGCGGTGCGGGTAGGGTTCTTCCTTCGGGTTGGGATGCGAGGTGAAGAGAACGCCGAATTCCATTACGGACTCCCTGCGGCTCTATTCGAGCTTGATGCCTGTATCCTTCACCACCTTCGCCCAGTTTTCGACCTCCTGCGCCCGCCATGTATCGCTCTGCGCGGGCTTGTAGAGGACCGGCTCGGCGCCGAGCTCCTTCAGGCGCGTCGCCACTTCGGGAATCTTGGTCGCCTTGTCGATCTCGACGTAGAGCCGCTCCAGAACTTCCGGCGGCGTGCCCTTGGCGGCGAGGAAGCCTTGCCACGAACCGGTGACGAAATCCTTGAGGCCCGCCGCTTCGTTCACGGTCGGCAGGTCGGGCGCCAGGTCGCTGCGCTTGTCGCTCGACACGGCGAGGCCACGCAGCTTGCCGTTCTTCACGTGCGGGAGCGTGGCGATCATGCCGTTGAACAACGCATCGGCATGGCCGCCGACAACCTGCTGGATCGCCTCCGCGCCACCCTTCATCGGGATGAAGGTGAACTTGAGACCAAGCGCGTGGGCAAAGCGTGCGCCGGCCAGATGCGGCGCGCTGCCCAGTCCCGCCGTCGCATAGTTGAGCTTGTCGGGATTGGCCTTAGCGTAGGCGATCAGTTCGGGAACGGTCTTGTAGGGACGGTCCGGCGTCACGGCCAACAGGTGAGGCGAGTAAGCCAGCACGGTGACGGCGTTGAAGTCCTTGGCGACGTCGAACGGCAGCTTCATCACCGAGGGTGAGATCGTGAGGTTGCCGAGGTCGGTCAGGACCAGCGTGTAACCGTCGGGGGGCGACTTGGCGATCATGTCGACGGCGATGTTGCCGTTGGCGCCGGTGCGATTCTCGACCACGACCGGCTGACCCAACGCCGCTTGCAGATGCGGCTGCAGCAGGCGAGCCAGGATGTCTGACGTGCCACCCGGTGCGTAGGGAATGATGATGCGGATCTGCTTGGCCGGCCATGCCTGCGCACGCAGGGCGGGCGCGGCAATGCTTGCTGTCAGGGCTGCCGTGGCGGCGCCTATGAGATGGCGACGACGCATGATTTTCCTCCCGATTTCCTCGACTTGATGTCGTTGCCTGCGATCCTATGACAGCAGCTATGCAATGGCCAGCAATTGACCGTCCAGGGTGAGCGCGTAGGCTCGTTGCAACCATCGGAGGAACGCCATGACATTCGACCTCGTCGTGAAGAACGGCATGATCGTCGACGGGTCCGGACTGCCGCGCTATCGCGGCGATGTCGGCGTCAAGGATGGCAAGATCGTCGAGATCGGACGGCTGAGCGGTACCGCGCGCGAGACAGTGGACGCCGAAGGCCACGTCGTGGCGCCCGGCTTCATCGATGGCCACACCCATATGGACGCCCAGATCTTCTGGGATCCGATTGGCACGAGTTCCTGCTTCCAGGGCGTGACCAGCGTCGTCATGGGCAATTGCGGCTTCACCCTGGCGCCCTGCCGCGAAGCCGAGGCCGACCTCGTGTTCCGCAACCTCGAGCGGGCCGAGGATATCAGCCGTGCGGCGATGCTGGCCGGCATCAAATGGCGCTGGGAAACCTTCCCGCAATTCCTCGATGTGCTGGAGGCGCTGCCCAAGGGCATCAACTATGCGGGCTATCTCGGACACTGTGCGCTGCGCACCTACGTCATGGGCACGCGCGCCTTCACCGATGCCGCGAGCGAGGACGATCTCGCGCGCATGTCTCAGCAAGTGAGGGAAGCGATGGCGGCCGGCGCCATCGGCTTCTCGACGACCCGCAGCGTCAATCACCAGACATCGGACGACAAGCCGGTGGCCAGTCGCCTCGCGACCTGGCACGAGTTCGAAACCCTCGTGAAGGCCATGGGCTCGGGCTTGGTCGAGGTTGCCGCCGAGGCGACGGGCGCCGCGACCCCGAAGGCGCGCAAGTTCTACGAGGATCTGGCAAAGCTCGCGGTCGAGAGCGGCCGGCCGATGACCTTCGGCCTGTTCAACACCCGCACAATGCCGGGCGGCTGGCGCGCCACTTTCGACATCATGGAACAAGCGACCCAGCAAGGCGGGCGCATGTTCGCCCAGGTGCACAGCCGTGCGCTGAGTGTGCTGCTCTCCTTCGAGACGCAGCTTCCCTTCGACAAGTGGGACGTGTGGCGCGAGATGCGCGCCCTGCCACTCGCCCAGCAGAAGAAGGCGCTGCTCGATCCCGAGATGCGCCGTCAGCTGGTCGAGGTTGCCTCGCGGCCCTACGAAGGGCCGGTCGTGCGCGGCACCGAAGCGCGGCCACCGGAATGGGACTGGATCATCGTCCTGGACAAGATGCAGGGCCCGCACGTCTCGATGGCGGAGCTGGCGCGGCAGCGCAACACGCATCCGGTCGAACTGATGATCGACCTCGCGCTCGAACGCGATATGAAGTTCTTCATGATCCAGCCTATCGCCAACGAGAACCAGGCCGAGGCGCTGGAGCTGATGAAGCATCCGCGTTCGGTCGTGACCTTCTCCGACTCCGGCGCCCACGTCACACAGATCATGGACTCCTCGCTTCAGACGCATCTGCTCAGCCATTGGGTGCGCGAGAAGCAGGCCTTCACCCTGGAAGAGGCGGTGAAGATGATCACCTGCGATATCGCGACCCAGTTCGGCTTCCACGATCGTGGCCTGATCCGCGAGGGCATGGCGGCCGATCTCGTCGTGTTCGATGCCGATACGGTCGGCCCACGCATGCCCGAGGTCGTGAACGACCTGCCGGCCGGCGCCAAGCGCCTGCGTCAGAAGTGCGACGGCATGCACGCCACTGTCGTCAACGGCCAGGTGTTGCTGCGGGACAACGAACCGACCGGCGCATTGCCGGGCAAGCTCCTGCGCAAGAAGCGCTCGTAGCGGAAGGTGCGCGCGACCAGCGTGTAAAAGGCGTCACATTTTGGCCGCTTGACTTCGCTGCGCTGCACCATCATATACGCGCCAGCTCGCTTCCTTGCGGGCGTTGCAGATTTCTCGCGATCGCGCGACGCGCCCCATGTCTTTGTGACGGCGCCTCATCCCGAGACAATCCCCAGGACAAGAGCCGTCCCAGCCGCGCGCGGGAACGGGCCAAAAGCCGCCACAGATGCGCGTGCCCGAGAAAGCATGCCGGCGGCAAGTTAGGATTTTTTGTGAGTGAAGTAACCTTTGCGGACCTCGGATTGGCCGAGCCGCTGCTGCGTGCGTTGAATGCAGCCAACTACACCGTACCCACGCCGATCCAGGCGCGCACGATCCCTGCATTGCTGCAGGGCCGCGACGTGCTGGGTATCGCCCAGACGGGTACCGGCAAGACGGCAGCTTTCGCGCTGCCCGTGCTGCAGCACCTCTCCGCGTCGAACGAACGCGCCCAGCCCCGGAGCCCGCGCGCCCTGGTGCTGGCGCCGACCCGCGAGCTGGCCGTCCAGATCGCGCGCAGCTTCGACACCTACGGTCGCGGCCTCGGCCTCAAGCTCGCCACCGTCGTCGGCGGCCTGGGCTATGGCCGTCAGATCGAGACCCTGGCGCGCGGCGTCGACATCCTCGTCGCCACGCCGGGCCGTCTGCTCGACCTGGTCGACCGCGGTAATGTGAAGCTCGGCAACGTGACGTTTTTCGTCCTCGACGAAGCCGACCGCATGTTCGATATGGGCTTCATCCGCGACGTGCGCCGCATCGCCAGCTCGGTCTCCAAGAACCGCCAGACACTGCTGTTCTCGGCCACCATGCCGGGCGACATCGCCAAGCTGTCGTCGGAGATCCTGAAGAACCCCGAGAAGGTCGAGATCGCGCCGCAGGGCCGCACCGTCGATCGCATCGACCAGCGCGTCTACTTCGTGAACGCTGCCAACAAGCGCGCACTGCTCAGCCATCTCCTGTCGGACAGCGCGCTCGAGCGCGTCATCGTCTTCACGCGCACCAAGCGCGGCGCCAACCGCGTCGCCGAGGCGCTGGAGGATCGTGGCGTGCGCTCCGAGGCGATCCACGGGAACAAGTCGCAGAACGCCCGTCAGAAGGCGCTCGAGAACTTCAGCCGCGGCAAGGCGCGCGTGCTGGTCGCCACCGATCTCGCCTCGCGCGGCATCGACGTGAACGGCGTGACCCACGTCATCAACTTCGAGCTGCCGGCGGATGCCGAGAGCTATGTCCATCGCATCGGCCGCACCGCGCGTGCCGGCGCCTCGGGCATCGCGATCTCGTTCTGCGATGGCAGCGAGCGTGGCCAGCTCAAGGGCATCGAGCGGCTGACCAATCAGCGCATCGCCGTCGTGCCGACGCCGGCCAACGAGGACATGCCGGCGGCACCGCCGCCGCGCGCGCGCACCGAGAGCGACGACCGTGACGAGCGGCGCGACGAGCGTCCGCGTGAACATCGCGGTCCGCGCGGCGGCGGCCGTCCCGGTGGTGGCCCCGGCCGTCACCGTTCGTTCGGCGATCGTGCGCACCACGATCGCACGCGCGGCGATCGTCCGCCGGCGCATGCCGAGCATCAGTTCCGCGGCGGCGACTATCGCGACGCCCCTCAGGGCGAGCGTTCACACGGCGACCGCCCGCAGGGTGATCGTCCTCATGGTGATCGCCCCTACGGTGACCGTCCCTATGGCGATCGTCCGCGCGGCGACCGCCCGCACCATGGCCGCCCGCAGGGCGAGCGCTCCTTTGGCGACCGCCCGCGTGGCGATCGTCCTCAGGGTGACCGCCCCAATGGGGATCGTCCTTACGGCGACCGCCCGCACGGCGATCGTCCTCAGGGTGACCGGCCGCGCTCGTTCGACGACCGTCCCCGTCACAATGGTGGCGGCCACCACGCCCATCGTCCTCACGGCGATCGTCCCCATGGGGACCGTCCGCAAGGCGACCGTCCCTACGGTGACCGCCCCCGTGGCGATCACGCGCACGGTGACCGTCCCCACGGTGATCGCCCGCAAGGCGACCGCCCGTACGGTGACCGTCCGCAGGGCCCGCGCCCGCAGTGGAAGGGCCGTCGCTTCGGCGGTGGAGGCGGTGGTGGTCGCGGCCGAGGCCGCGCCGCCTAGATAATTCCTTCCTCGCGGAAGATTTCCAGGCACTTTGAAAGAGCGCGCTCGTATCGGGCGCGCTCTTTTGCCATGGAGGCTTCGTCCCACGGGAAGAAGCCGTGCTTGGTCTTGAATCCGATACGGCCCTCGTCGACGTTGCGCTGCAGGACGGGTGGCGGCCCGTCTGCGTTCGTGAGGTCGGGCCAGATGATCTTGGCGACGGCGCAGGTCGTGTCCCAGCCCGAATGTTCCTTCTGGGTGATCGGGCCGGCCGCGGCATAGCGGAAGCCGAAGGAGAGCCGCACGGTCGCATCGATGTCTTCCGGCGAGGCCACGCCCTGCTCGATCAGCCACAGCGCCTCTCGCATCAGCGCACCCTGTATGCGGTTGCCCAGGAAGCCGATCACGTCCTTCTTCACCTGTACCGGCCGCTTGCCGAGAACGCGCATGATCTCGCCGACCTGCTCGGCCAGCGCCACGTCGGTGTGAACGGAGCGTACCACCTCGACCAGCGGGATGAGATGCGCCGGCATGAAGAAGTGCAGGCCCATCATGCGGCTTTGCGTCTTCAGACCCTTGCCGATCTCGCTGATCGGAAAGCTCGATGAGTTCGAGGTCAGCGGCACGCCCGGCTTGGAGAACTTCTCCATGTCGGCGAAGAGCTTTTGCTTCAGCGCAAGATCTTCCGTGACCGTCTCGACCACCAGGTTGATCTTGGCCCATGGGGCTTCCTCGAGCGTGGCCCAGGCGGCGAGGCCCGAAACGTCCTCCGGCTTCCCTAGGGCTTTCAGCGCCCGAGCCGCTGCAGCAGGCAGGCCGTCGCGCGTCGAGGCCGACCGCGACACGACGTCCACCTTCCAGCCGCCGGCCAGGAACATGGCGATGATTCCAACGCCCATTGTGCCTCCGCCCAGCACCAGAGCATGACGTTCGCTTTGCGGCATTTTGCGTCCTCCCGTATCGACGAAGGCCCCGCCGGCGGGGCAATATCCCGGCTCACTTATAGCCCCTGGGGGAATGATTATGAGCGGCACCTATAACGATATCGGCGTCAGCAGCGAAGGTCATGTCGGTGTCGTTGAGATTCAGCGGCCGCCGCACAACTTCTTCGACAACTCGCTGATCAACCAGATCGCCGACGCCTTCGAGGCGTTCGACCGCGACGTCAACATCCGTTCCTACGTGCTGTGCGCGCAGGGCAAGTCGTTCTGCGCCGGCGCCGATTTCCAGAACCGTCCGACCACTGGCAGCGCGGCCGAGAGCGGCAAGCACCTCTACAAGGAGGCGACCCGCCTGTTCCGCTCCAAGAAGCCGAGCATTGCCGCCGTGCAAGGGCCGGCGATCGGTGGCGGTCTTGGCCTCGCGGTCATGCCGGACTTCCGTGTCACCTGTGCGGAGGCGCGCTTCGCCGCCAACTTCACGCGGCTCGGTTTCCATCCCGGCTTCTCGCTCACCTTCACCCTGCCGCGCCTGATCGGCCAGCAGAAGGCCAACCTGATGTTCTACACGGGCCGTCGTATCGGCGGTGAGCAGGCCGTCGAATGGGGCCTGGCCGACGTGCTGGTGCCGCTCGCCGACGTGCGCAAGGCGGCGATGGATCTCGCCAAGGAGATCGCCGAGGGCGCACCGCTCGCCGTGCAGTCGACGCGCGAGACCATGCGCCGCGGCTTTGCCGATGCGGCCGAAGTCGCCACCGAGCGCGAGCTGGTCGAGCAGGATTGGAATCGCAAGACCGAAGACTTCAAGGAAGGCGTGAAGTCCTACGCGGAGAAGCGCGTCGGCAACTTCAAGGCCCGCTGAGGCCAGCATGGGACAGGTCTCGGGCAAAGTCGCCGTCGTCACCGGCGGCGCGTCGGGCATTGGCGAGGCCTGTGCCGAAACGCTGGCGCGCGAAGGCGCGTCGGTCCTCATCACTGATATCGACGATGCGCTAGGCAAGGGCGTCGTCGAGCGCATCACTAAGGCGGGCGGTAAGGCGCACTATCAGCGTCACGACGTACGCGATGAAGCGGCGTGGCCCGGCATCATTGCCGACGCCGAGAAGCGCTTCGGTCGTCTCGATATCATGGTGGCCAATGCCGGCATCGGCGTCATGGCGCCGATCGAGACGATGACGCTTGCTGACTGGCAGCGTCAGCAGGCGATCAACCTTGACGGCGTGTTCCTGTCGATCAAGCACTCGATCCCGGCGATGCGGCGCGCCGGCGGCGGCTCGATCGTACTGATGTCGTCGATTGCCGGTTTGCGCGGCGCGCCGGGGCTCGCAGCCTATTCCGCGACCAAGGGGGGCGTGCGGCTGCTCGCCAAGTCGGTGGCGCTCGAACATGCCGCCGACAACATCCGCTGCAACTCGGTGCATCCCGGCATCATCGCCACGCCGATCTGGGGCAAGATCCCGACCGGCGCCGAAGGCAACCGCCGCAACGCGCCGATCGATCCCAAGGAGCGTGCCGCGATCGCCGTGCCGCTCACGCGCGTCGGCGAGGCGCAGGACATCGCCAACGGTGTCCTCTTCCTCTGCACCGAAGCCGCGAACTACATGACCGGTCAGGAAATGGTGATCGACGGCGGCATGACCGCTGGCGGCCGCGCCCCGCCGCGTCAGCAATAGCGAACGAGCAATCGACCTTGGGCAACGCGGGCGCCAAAGGCTGGATCGTCGTGGCGGCGTTGAGTGCCGCAACCGCGATTGCCGTCGGCGCCTTCGCGGCCCATGGCCTCGATCTCGGAACCGAAGCAGGCCGCAAGGCGCGGGACTGGCTGCAGACCGGCAGCCAATACGAGATGATCCACGCGCTGGCCATCCTTGCAGTCGCCTCCCTGTCGGGGAGGTTGAACGGCAGGCTGGCGACCACTGCTCAGGTGCTGTTCCTTCTCGGAAGCATCCTGTTTCCCGGCGCGCTCTACAGCCTGGCGTTCAATGGCCCGCGATGGTTCGGCGCGGTCGCGCCGATCGGCGGCCTGGCCTTCATCGCGGGTTGGATCAGTCTTGCTCTGGCCGCCCTGATGAAATCAGAGCGCTGATCTCAGGAAAGCTGCTCGTCCATCAGCTTGAGCGCTTCGGCCGCGAAGGCACGCATGTTGGCGACGCGATCGCCTGAACCGGTGCGCAAGGTCCGCGCGACGTTGCCATTGGGGCCAACGACGGCAACGCAGGTATGGCCCGAGGGATCGCCGTAGGAATTGCCGGTTGGGCCGGCCGCGCCCGTTTCGGCCAGACCCCAGGTCGTCTTCAACCGTTCGCGCACATGCTCGGCCGCCAGTAACGCCCAGGGCTCGGAGGAGGAGCGCACACCGGCACGCTTCTCGCGTGGCACCGCGAGGAAGGCATCACCGGCTGGCCGCGTGTAGACCACGGCGCCCCCCATGAAGTAGGCCGAGGCGCCCGGCACGGCGAGCAGGGCGGCGGAGACGAGGCCGCCGGCCGACGATTCGGAAATGCCGATCGTCTCTTTGCGTGCCTTCAGTTTCTCACCCACCTTCTGGGCCAGCGGCAGAAGCGAATCCATGGGGCTCAATTCCCTTTCGTGAAGATGTCGAGGATAAGCGGCTCCTGCCGGCCCATCCAGATCGCGCGATCGCGATGATCCTCGAGATCGTGCCCGGTGTTGGGATGGATGAACACCGTCAGATCGCCGCGGTTCAAGGTGAGCCACGAGAGCAGCGGCTCGAACTGCTCGCTCGTGAAAGCGACCTGATAGCTGAAGCGCGGATGCGGCCCGACCGGCCTCTCGTGGAAGCGGCCCATCTCGGTGGTGAATTCCTTCTCGATCTTTTCGCGTAGCGCTCGGGCGGCTTCGGTCGACGCCGTGTCGAAATACACGTGGGCGTGCCAGTCCTTGATTTGTAAGGTTTCCATGGTTGTCCCTATCTTAGCTCTCAACCCGCATGCCGGAACCCTAAGCCGTTCCCCGATGGGAGCAAGCTTGCTAGGCTTGGGCATCATGAACTTCGATTTTTCCGACGACCAGAAGCTGCTCAAGGAGCAGGTTCGCAAATTCCTCGCCGACAAGTGCTCCACCAAAGTGGTGCGGCGCGTGCTCGACGGCAACGAGACTCATGCCGAAGACGTATGGAAGGGCCTCGTCGATCTCGGCGTGCCGGCCACCGGCATTCCCGAAGCGTATGGCGGGCTTGGCCTGTCGCCGCTGGAGGTCTGCGTCATTGCCGAGGAGATCGGCCGTGCCGCTGCGCCCGTGCCGTTCGACTCTTCGGTCGTGCTGGCGACCGAAGCGCTGAAGCTCGCGGGCTCGGAAGCGCAGAAGAAGAAATGGCTGACGGCGCTGGCCGAAGGCAAGGCGATCGGCACGCTGGCCATCGCCGAGGGCGCGCAGCCGCCCAAGCCGCGCAGCATCCGCACGACCTACGGCAACGGCCGTCTCAACGGCAAGAAGGTGCCGGTGGCGGACGGTGAGGCCGCGACCTTTGCTATCGTCTTGGCCAACACCGGTGGCAGCGGCGACCGTGCCGTGTCGCTGGTGATCGTCGATCTCGGCCAAGCGGCGGTTGCGAAGAAGCGGGTCGAGACGATCGATCCAGCGCGCAAGCACGCCGAGCTCACCTTCACGGATGCCAACGCCGAGCTGCTGGGCGCCGAGGGCGAGGGCTGGCGTCTCCTCGAACAGCTCTACGACGCGGCGGCGGTCTATTTCGCTTTTGCCCAGGTCGGGGGCGCCGAGGCCGCGATGTGGATGGCACGCGACTACGCGTTGCAGCGCCAGGCTTTCGGCCGCGCCATCGCCTCCTATCAGGCGATCAAGCACAAGCTGGCTGATTGCTACGTCAAGCTCGAGCTGGCGCGATCCAACGCCTACTACGGCGCGATGATGCTGACCGAAGGCGGCGCCGACCTGCCGCTCGCGGCTGCTGCGGCGCGCATTGCCGCGACCGACGCCTACGACTTCGCTGCCAAGGAGAATATCCAGACCCATGGCGGCATCGGCTTCACCTGGGAAGCCGATACGCAATTCCACTACCGCCGCTCGCGCGTCTTGGCGCTGTCGCTCGGCGGCCCGATGGCCTGGAAAGACAAGCTGGTGAGCCGTCTCGAACAGAAGAACGCGGCCTAGGAGCGAACGATGGACTTCAACGATACTCCCGAAGAAGCCGCCTTCCGCAAGGAAGTGCGCACCTGGCTCGAAGCCAATGCCACGCGCAAGAGCGATGACACGCAGAGCTTCCGCGCGCGCAACGACGATCCCAACCTGCTGGCCAAAGCCAAGGAGTGGCAGGACAAGAAGGCCAAGGCGGGCTACGCGCGCATCACTTGGCCGAAGGAATTCGGTGGCCGTGGCGGCTCGCCCATCCTGCAGG
>CALROF020000207.1:0-11598 GCA_943369775.1 Reyranella massiliensis 521 | reverse complement strand
TCGCGATACCCGCCAGCGTGTTGGCCGACGAGCCACCCGACACCGTGTCGCGCGTGTCGTTGAAGGTCGGCGTGAACAGGCTCGACACCGTCTGACCCGACGGCGTCGTGTCTTCGTTGACCGGCGGGACCGTCGCCGTGCCCGATGCCACAGGCGCGTCGTTCACCGGATCGACCGTCAGCGCAACCGTATCGGTCGCCGCCGAGTAGGCGCTCGCCGCGGTGTTGACGCCGGTGCCGAAGCCGCTGCTGCCGATGTTGGCCAGCGTGCCGTTGGCGATCGGAGTCGTCGGGCTGAACTGGTCCCACGCCCGGATGGTGAGCGCCGTCGGGACCGTGCCGTTCCAGTCCGTCGTGTTGGGCTGGAAGTAGATCCGCGTGTTGCCGTCGGCCACCAGGTGCAGCGCATTGGCGTTGGAGATCGCCGTCAGGCTGCTCGACGCGAACTGCGTCCAGTTGTTGCCGCCGTCGGTCGAGTACCACCAGCTGCCCTGGCTGGTATCGGCCGTGGTGATCGCCATGCCCGCCGTCGAGGGAACGGTCGAGGGGCCATCCGGATCGGTGACGTTGTTCGCCCCGGTACCGTTGCCGACCAGGACCGACGCCAGGAAGCCCACGGCACCCGTCGGTGCGACGAGATTGTCCTCGGTCTGGTGCGGGAGCGTGAGGTTGACGTCCGCCAGCACCGGCGAATCATTGGCGCGTGCCACAGTGACGGTGGCCAGGTTGCCGCTGATCACGGAAGTATCGGTCGCCGTGGCGTTAAAGGTCACGGTGCGCGTGCCGGAGTTCGGCGTGTCGCTCGTGTCGTGATAGGTGACGGCACGCAGCGCGGCCTGCCACTGCGCCGTGGTCGCCGTACCACCAGCGGAGGTCAGCGTCATCGTGCCGGCCGCAGCGTTCCACACGCCGGCGATGTTGCCCATGCCGACATTGGCGAAGGACAGCACGTCCTCGCCGTTCTGATAGCCACCCGAGATGGTCAGCACGATCTGCGTGAACTGATCGTTGACCAGCGTGAGGTTCGGCACGAGCGCGATGGCACTCCCCGAGGCCGCCGTGTTGTTCGGCTCCTGGAAAGCGGCGCCAACCGACGCCGGCGCGATCTCGATGCGGACCTGCGCCGCGGGACTGGTCATCTCGCCGCCGGTGCCCTGGAAGCGATTGCCGTCGATCGTGCCGGTCTGGGTGTTGTTGTCTCTCAGAGTCGCATTGATGGTGATGCCGCTGTCGAGCGTGCGCGCATTGCCGGTAAACGCGTAGGTGACGTTGTTCAGGACGTCGCGCACGGATGCCGCATTCGTGCCGGACGCAAAGGTGACCGACATCGTGCCGCCGGTCATCGTGTAGGTGCCGATCGTCACGCCGTTGAACACGACGCTGCCGCCGTTGAAGAACAGGCCAGTGCTCGCATTTCCAGCGCCGCCAAACAGATCACCGCTGTTTGCGCCGCCGTTGCGGACCAGGGTCAGAACGGTGTTGCCGTAGTCGCCGATACCGTTGGTCACCAGCGAATCGAGCTGCGTATCCGCAACACCGGTGCTGCCGGTGCTCAGCCCGACAGCCGAACCACCGATCGTGTACTGCACGGCGCCGGCCGGCGTGTTGTCGCCCCAGGTCGAAATGACGGGAGCCGTATCGACCAAGCGGTAGCCGAAGTTCACGCCAGTGATTGCCGTCACACCGCTGGCCGTAACCGTGTACAGCGCGTCGCCTGCGACGAGGCCGCTTTCGGTATGCTTGAACAGCACGCCGGCAGTGCCGTTTGTCGAATAGACAAGTGTCTCCGTGCCGCCGCCGGTCGAAGGCGAGCTCGTGGTCAGCGGAGCTGACACGTTCGTCGTCACGTTAGTGGGCAACAGGAAGGAGTAGGCGCCGTTCACGTCAGTAAGAGCCGCCGACGTGCCCGTGGCCCAGGTGCCTGTCATGCTGACACCCTGCAGCCGCGTGTCGGACGCCGAGTTCCATCCGAGATCCTGCGCATTCAACGCTGAGCCGACGTCATTCCAGACGTTGCCCTGGACCAGGCCTAGGCCGATGGCCGCGTTCGCCGCATAGTCGTTGAGGCCGCCAGAACCGTTGCGCTCGCCCGTGGCGGCGCCCGATGTGCCGATGCCATCGCCGTCGTAGGCCGTGCCATGGAAGTTGCCGGCCGTAATGAAAGCATTGGTATCGTCGAGCGACGCATAGGTCACCGTTGCGGTGGCGTCCGCGACCGACTGGGTCCGGTCGATCACCGTCGTCGTATAGGTGAAGCTCTCCGATACGCCGACGCCGAGCGTCATCGAGGCCAGCAGCGCGCTGGTACCGTCGCCCGAAGAGACGAGCAGATCGGCAGCCGATCCAGCCAGCGTGAGGCCACTGATCGCGCTCTGGTTGCCGGCAAGAGTATCGTTGAGGTTGACGTTATAGGCCGTCGTATTGCCGTTGTTGGTGAGCGTGACCTTCCACTTCACTTCGCCGGTCGCCTGATTGATCGACTCGACGACCTTGCTAATGGTGACGTTGGGTTCCTTCACCGTCACCACGGCGTTGCCGGACGTCGCGGACCCTACGGCAGCGGACGTATTGAGGGTGGTGCCGGATTGATTGCCGACCGCGTTCAGGACGACCGCCGTGAACTCCACGATGGCGTAGTTCTTGACGCCCGAGTTGGCGTTGTTCTGAACAGTTCCGAAGCTGAAGGTGACGTCGCCACCATCACCCACGCCGCCGGTAATAGCAGCGCCAGTGAGAGGCGTCGTCAAATTGTAGGTTGCAGGATTGAACCCGCCGACGCTGCTGTCGGCTTGAATCCCCACGGTGTTGCCGGTTGGATCGACGACGGATGAAATCATTGAGCCGTTGGCGCTCGCCAATACCACTTCGGCACCACCGACGTACTGCAGGCCGGTGGGAATGTTGACGACAATATTGACGTTGTTGTTGAGGCCCGTGGGGATCTCCACATAGACCCTCATGCGCACCAGCTCACCGGGAACCGCATCGGCGGTTGCCGCCGGGTTCGCGGGCGTGGGCGGAGTCGTGTCAGTGCCATTCGACTCGTCGACGATCACCAGGACCGGCGTAAACACGCCCGTCGTTACCTCCTTCGAAGCCGTCGTCGTATAGGCGCGCTCGCCCGTCACGGTGCCTGGCATCGAGGTGTAGGTGCCGGGCGCGTTCGAGGTCTTGACCTCCAGCGACGTATTCGCCGCCAGGTCATTGTTGACCGTCGCCTGGAAGGTGAAGGTCGCCGTGCCGCTTGCCGCCAGCCGCTCGATCGAAACCGTCCGAGCGGCATCGTTGACGACGACATTGGTCGCTCCGGTCGAGCTGACCAGAGTCAAGCTACCCGGGACCCAGGTCAGGCCGCTCGGCAGTACGATGGTGTCGAAGAAGTCTTCCGCCGGGGTGCGGGGCAACGCGCCGTTGGTCACCGTGAAGGTGTAGGTGAGCACCTGGCCGCTATGGACCACTGCGTCGGGATCATTGACCGTGATGGTCTCGGTGACGCTGGGATCGCGCTCCGTCGCCGTGACGGTGGAGTTCAGCGTATGGTTGTCCCAGTTCAGCGTGCCGGTGTTGGGCAGCGTCGAATTGTTGCCGACGGTACCATCGTTGGCGACCTTCGCCGTGACGGTGAAGGTGACCGTGCCGTTGGCATCGACATTGGCGTTCTTGATGTCGCCGAAGTTGGCCGTGACGGTGCGAGTGCCGGCGTTGTAGTTGAGCGTCAGCGCGCCGTCGGCCGTCACGTTGGAGCCGAGCGTGACGCTGCCCATGACGACATCGGTCAGGTACTGCGGCAGCACGTCCGTGAACGTGACGTTGTCCATCTGCCCTTCGGGGAGGGTGATGGTGAAAGTGTAGGTGATCGTCTCGCCGACGACGACGTTGTTGCCGGTCGAATTGGGGTTGTCGGTGCTCGAGATGACTTTGGTGAAGGTCGCGTTGTTGGTCGCGACGGTCGCACCATCGGTGATGCTGGACGCGTTGCCGCCGACCGGCGTCGTGCCGCTGACGAAGCCCGGACCGTTGTTGGCGCCCGACCAGTTCAGGATCGAACCCGCCAGCGCCAGCGTCGTGCCGACTGCCTGCGTGTCGGTGAGCTTCAGGTCGTAAGTGACGTACAGGATGTCGCTGTTCTGGGCATTGCCCGTGCCTTCGAGCACGATCGAGTTCTGCGTGGTGTCACTGCCATGGATCTGGATGCCCGTGGCCGAGAAGAACTGAGCCGTAGTGCCGGTGAAGGCCAGCACGGTGCCATCGCCACGCGTGACCTTGAGATTCGTGACATCGGTGGCGCTGTAGCCCGACGGCAACGTGCCACGCACGATTACGTCGTAAGCGACGCCGTGGCCGATGTTCTCGACCGTCTGAACGACGCGCACGGAATCGCGGCCGTCGGCACCCGAGACATTCTGGTTCAGCGCGTTGGTGCCGGCGATGGTGTCAGGAATCGTACCAGTGAAGACGCTGCCGTTGCCCGACGGTTGGAATATCCCGGTTGGGCTCGCATTGGGGGTGCCGGTATCGCCGGCATAGGTCGCGCCGCCTTCCGCGGTACCGGTATTGCTGACCAGCGAGACGACACCGGTCTTCGTGATCAGGCTCGGCTCCAGCATGGTCTGCTGGCGGATCGCCGTGTCGGAGACGTTCGTGCCGGCAGCGCTGGTGTAGGAAGCCTGCGCCTGGCTCGTCAGCGCGAGTCCGTCGGCGAAGGGCTGGTCCGACGCCCGCACGGTGAATTGCACCGTGACCTTCTGGGCACCGGCGTTGCTGGTGCTGTCGTAGGTGCCGAAGTTGAAGCTGATGGCGTTGCCGACCGTGTCGACGGTGGCGGTCGGTGTGCCACCCGACGGATTGTTGAGCACAGTGAAGGTATTGACGTCGGTACCGTTGCCGGACGTCATCGTCGTCAGGTTGTAGACCGGCAGCGGCAGGAAGGCCTTGAGGTCGAGATTGCCGTAGTCGCCCTGCGTGAGATCGTAGGTCACCGTATAGGTGACGAGTTCACCCGCCTGCACCTTTACCGGGTCGCCGGGGTTGATGGTCGTGTTGCCGACCTTGGTGATCTCCATCTTCAGGTCGCCGTTCACCACCTGATTGGTGACGCCCGAGGTGTCGGACTCATCGACGGCTGTCGAGCCCGGCACATGGCTGGTGACCTTGCCGGAGCCCGTGACGGTGTTGGTCGTCACATCGCTCTCGCGCAGGCTCGCGCCACCATTGATGTCGGTGTAGCGATCGAGCACCTGAGCATAGAAGGTGACTGTTCCTTCGGTGCCACCCGCCGCGCCCTGAAGCACGGAATTGCCACCGGGTTGCGCCCCCAGCAGACCACCGACATCGAACGTGATCGCAGTCTGGCCAAAAGCATCGCGCGCAACGTAGTTCCAGAAGGAAGCCGTACCGGCTGTTGCTACGGTCTGGCCGTTGTCCGTCGTCATGCCGTCGGCGATCGCACCGAAGTTGATGCTGCCGATCGACACGCCGTTACGGACGACATCCAGCACGGGCGACATGCCCGGCAGGAGGGTCATGCCATCGCCCAGGATGTCTTCGAGCTTGAGCTGGCTCAGGTCGAAATAGTCCGAGACCTGGAACTTGATCGTGTACTTGATGACATCGCCCGGCGAGAAGCCGGCCGCAGCCGTCGGATCTTCGCTGTGAATGGCGCTGCTGACCTGGACCGCCAGCGACTTGGCCGTGAAGGTCGGATCGACGCCGTTACCGGTGCCACTGACCACCTTGGTGCCCGAATCGAAAGTGCCGGCGGGCGGCGTCCAGTTGTTCGCGGAGTAGGAATAGGTCGGATTGAGGTTGACCGGCACGGGATCGCCGGTGCCGGGCGCAATGACCTGACCACCGCCTGCCGCCGCCTGCGGCACGAAGATCGGGATGTCGATGGTCTGCGCGCTCGAGATCGAAGCATAACGCACCGTGAGCGTGCCACCGGGGCCGCTGGTCGAGGGCGTGACTTCGGCAACGCCGCCACCCGAGATGGCGATCGTGCCGCCGGTGTACTGGACGTTGTTCGGAAGCTGGAGCGTGAAGGCCAGGTTGTTGATCGGCGCGCCGCTGACGGCGGGCGCTGGCTGGAGCGTGACCACGTAGTGAGCGGGATGGCTCGAACCCGTGGCAGTTTCGCCCTCGCCCGGCTCAGTGCTCACCGCAGTGGTGACGTTGAGCAGCTTGACGTTCTGGCTCGAGGTCGCGCTGGCGCCGACGATCGGCGCATCGGTGCCCGGATCGTTCAACGCATTGGCGCCGTATTGATAGCCGCCGATGGCGACCATCTGCAGGGCGCCGCTGTTGGTGAGCTCGCTCCGGCTGTCGAGGCTGAAGTTAAGGGTGACTTCGGCCTTCGGCTGGGTCGCCGTGAAGCTGCCGAACGGCAGGGTGAGCACGTACATCGTGTCACCGACCTGGAAGCCCGGGGGCGCCGTCACGAAGGTGGGTTGGCCACTGGCGTCGAGCAGCAGCGGATTGATGGCGCCGACGGTGCCGATGTGACCCGGGATCTGGTCGGACAGCACGATCGCCTGAACGCTGACATTGACGCCGAGATAGGTCGCCGAGGTGAGCGTCGCGCGATGGTCGGCGACAGCCGCAGTGCCTTCCGCCGTCGGGACGAAGAGCTGGACGAACGGGCCGTAGCCCACGCCGTTCGTCGCCGTGTTGTCGAAGGTAAGCGTCTGCGTGAAGGTGCTGCCCAGCAGGACGTCGGTCGGACCCGAGAGGGTGACGACAGCGGTCGGCGCGTCGAGCACCGCATCGTAGGCCGCGATCGCCGACGTGCTGAACGGCATGGTCGGGTCGACGGTGCCGGCGGTGCGCTCCAGCGCCCAGTCGCCACCCAGCGTCGAAAGGCCGGTCGCGTCGGTCGACGCGGCGACGCCAACGCCAGTCAGCGCATGCAGGTCGTTCACGAAGGCCGCGCCCACGGTGCCGGCGCCGACATCGCAGCCCCAAAACTGGATCTGCGCGTTGTCGGTCAGGCTGTCGCGCCAGCCGGCGATGTCCTGGGCCCGGGCATGCAGGGTCGCGTCCGTTACTGTCGAAGCGCCAAGCTCGATCTGGCCGGCCTGGCCGTAGGTCAGGAAGTCGACTTCCTTGATGCCGTGCATCCCGTCGAGCGCTTTGGTGACCTGCGTGATGCCGTCGAGGGTCGGATCGATGACCACGACCTTGGTGTTCGACGACACGCTGTCGGCCAGCGCCTTCCAGCCCGACACGCGGGGATCGACGAACAGGACGGAGTCGATGGGCGCGCCGGAAGACTGCGGGCCGCGATCGGCCTGGCTCGTCTTGTCGTTAGCGGCTGGTGTGTCCGCGTTTTTCTGCGCGGCGTGCTGCGGGTCCTTTACGGCTGCCGAGTCCGCCGGCTTGACCGTTGCATCCGCCGGAACGTCGTGGGTGGAAGCTGCGGTGGCTGCGTGATCCGCTTCCGAAGTTGCAGACCTATCTGCAACATCATTGTTCTTTGGCTGCGTCGACGCTGCAACAATACTGGCGTCGAAGAGCATACGTGGCTCGAGAACAAAACTCATGGCTCACACCCACCAACATTAACCATGAAGAAACGGCTGCAGCTTGCTCGCGCAATGCAGTTACCGACGCAGCCTCTACCTGAGGTCGCTCCGAATTAGCCGATTCTTCACCCACATCCCCAACTCGACACGGACAATGCCAAAAAACTTACTACATTCAAAATGCTATTATGATGAATCAGGTGAATATTTCCTTACAATTCCGCTGAGCGATTTTTGCACTTCTCTCGCGATTTCAAAATCGCTGGGATAGGAAAAAAGAAACGCCCGCGGGAGCCGCGGGCGTTTCGAAATCCTTCCGGTAGGCGAGAAGGCTAGCCGCGCGCCTTCAGCAAATCGCGGATCTCCGTCAGCAGCTCCTGCTCCTTGCTGGGCGGCGGGGGCGGAGGCGGTGCTGCTTCTTCCCGCTTGGCCACGCGGTTGATGCCCTTGATCACCAGGAACAACACCCAGGCGATGATGAGGAAGTTCACGCTCACGGTCAGGAAGGTGCCGTAGCCCAAAGTCGCGCCAGCCTTCTTTGCAGCATCGTAGGTCGTGGCTTGGCTGGCCGCCGGCGTCAGGCCGATGAAGTAGTTGGTGAAGTCGAGCCCGCCCGCGATCCGGCCGATGATCGGCATGATGATGTCGCCAACCAGCGAGTCGATGATCTTGGAGAAGGCAGCGCCGATGATCACGCCGATTGCGAGATCGACGACGTTGCCCCGCATCGCGAATTTCTTGAATTCCTGGAGCATCTCACCCTCCTTGTTTTCCTCAGGATACGCGTAGCCAGACCAGCAAAGCAGAAACCGTGATCACCGAGAAGGCCGTCGAGAGCAGAACCGCTGCCGTGTTTTGCTCGACCGACACGTCGAACTGCTTGGCGAGCACGAACGCATTGGCCGCCGTCGGCAAGGCGGCCATCAAGAGTGCCACCTGACCGGGAACCGAGCGAATATCGATGAACGCCGGAAGGATCAATGCCGCCAGCAGGGGCTGCAAGAGCAGTTTGATCAGGGTGGCGAGGCCGGCTTCGGCCAGCCCGCTCTTGATCGATTTGTCGGACAGGAACAATCCGATGGCGAACAGGGCGCAGGGCGCCGCCGCAGCCCCCAGCAGGTCGATCCATTTTTCGACCGGTACCGGCACCGGAAGGCCGATCCACGATGCCAGGATTCCGAAGCCTATGGAAAGCGGCAACGGATTGCGCGCGACATTGAAGGCAGCTCGGAAGAAGGTGCGGATCGGCCCGTGTCCCGCAGCGACCTCGAGCTCGATCAGCATCACGCCGAACACCATCGAAATCACCGCAGTCACGATGACGGTCAGCATCGCCGGCGGCAGGCCAGCCTCGCCGAAGGCGGCCAGGCAGAGCGGCACGCCCATGTAGCCGACATTGCCCCACGACGAGGCAATGCCCTGCAGGCTCATTGCCGCCAGGCCACCCCGAGAAACCAGGCGCGTGGTAATCATGCCGACCACGAACGTGGCGACCACTGCCAGCCCGAAGCCGCCCAGGAGAGCCGGGTCGAGCACCGCCTGGACGGGCGTGCGGGCCAGCGTCCCGAAGAACAGCACCGGTAGGGCGAAGTAGCTCACGAAGGCGTTGAGTGCCGCCGTCGCCTCGCCGCCCAGAATGCGCCAGCGTCCGGCGAGGTAGCCTGCGAGGATCACCCCGAAGATCGGGAAAGCGACGTTGAGAATAGCCTGCACGGCGTAGATTTCACTTGCTGTAAACGATTAAGAATTTGACATAAATGGTACGAATCACATAGATTTTTCATCCATAGTAAGGCCGCACCGTCCCCTCACCGCAAGCGGCCCGGGAGAACATCGAAATGCGTCTGTTGATCGCTGGCATGGCCGCCCTGGCCGCGGTCGCGTTTGCCGCCCCGTCCTTCGCCCAGGACGAGACTATGCCGTCGCCGACCCCCTCGCCCACCGCCAAGCCGAAGGCGGGGTCCGCAGCATCCTGCAACAAGATTAAGAACTCGAGCCAGCGCAATGCCTGCCTGAAGAAGGTCAGCATGGCCAAGGCGCAGCCGGCGAAGAAGACCAAGAAGCCGACGGCGACCTCAGTGCCCAAGCAGCCCGATCTCGGCCAGGCGCCGGCCCCCTCTGCCGCGCCGATGCCGTCGGCCCAGCCGTCGAACGGGCCGGTCGTCGTTCCGCCGCTGCCCTCGAAGACGATCTAATTCCGCTCCCCGCATTTCCCCTCGTGGGGAAGATGGCCGACAGCCGGCCAGGGTCTTAGTCTCCGCTCTCCCCAACCACGGGAGAGCAACATGGCCCATTCGGCCAACCTGATTTCGACGGACGATCTCGCGCGCCAGCTCGGCGCGCCAGCGGTGCGAGTCTTCGACTGCACCACCTATCTCAAGCCCGGACCCGACGGGCGCTACATCGCCGAGAGCGGTCGCGCCAACTACGACAAGGGCCATATTCCGGGCGCCGCCTTTCTCGACCTCCAAGCCGACCTTTCCGACAAGAGCTCCAAGCTGCGATTTACGCTGCCGTCGCTCGAAGAGCTGACCAAGGCGTTTGCCGCCAAGGGCGTGGGCCATGGCACTTTCGTGGTGCTCTACAGCCACGCGTCGCCGGTCTGGGCCAGCCGCATCTGGTGGATGCTGCGCGCCGTGGGCTTCGACGACGTGGCGATCCTCGATGGCGGCCTCGACAAATGGAAGGCGGAGAACCGCCCGCTCTCGACCGAAGCCACGACTCATCCCGCGGCGACGCTCACCTTACGGGGCCGGCCCGAAATCTTCGTCGATAAGGAGAAGATCAAGAGCGCGATCGGTGCAGCGGACACGCTCACCCTGAATGCGCTCAGCCACGATCAGCACAACGGCACGGGCGGCGTTGTCTATGGCCGCGCGGGCCGTATCGCGGGCTCCTCCTGCGTGCCGGCGGCGAGCCTGTTTGGCCCCGACAAGGCGCTGAAGCCCATCGCCGACCTGCGCGCCGCTTTCGACGGTGTCGGCGCCGCGCCCGACAAGCGCGTGCTGGTCTATTGCGGCGGCGGCATAGCAGCCACGCTCGATGCCTTCGTGCTCACGGCGTTGCTCGGCCATAAGAACGTCTCCGTGTACGACAATTCCATGCAGGAATGGGCCAACGATCCCAGCCTGCCGATGCAAACGGGCTGAGGAGGAAACTGTGCCTGCCTACATGATCGTCGAGGTCGAAACGACCGACGAGGCCTTGATGGCCGAATACCGCAAACACACGCCGGGCGCCGTCGCCAAGTTCGGCGGCAAGTTCATCGTGCGCGGCGGAACGTGCAGGACCCTGGAAGGCGGCTGGACGCCTTCCAGGGTCGTCGTGCTGGAATTTCCGACCTTCGCCCAAGCCGAAGCGTTCTATGACTCCGATCACTACAAACCGATCCTCGAGATGCGCCTGAAAGCCGGTAAATCCAAAGCTATCCTGGTCGACGGCTATAATGGCTGACGTGAAGGCTGGCACCGCTGCCTACAAAGCGGTCGGCACACTCTATAATGCGTTGATGACAGCGCTGATCCTTAGCCTCGTGACACGGCGGGGCGAGGATACGGCGCGCGAGTATGTGTTCCGTCACTTCCGCCACCAGCATCTGGAGAAGTTCCTGCCGGGCTTGCAGAAGCTCGGCCTCGCCGACGAGAAAGACGCACCGGCCTGCGCGCTCTATCACTATCACTCCAATGCACTGGGCGGTGTGAAGACCGGCTATCTGCGCGAGAGCGATACCAAGGCTTGGGTACGCTATCCGCCGCCGCGCTGGATCTGGAAAGGCACGGCGATCGCGGCGGTGCCGCACTCGGTGTCGGCGGCGATGCTGCACGGTTGGCACGGACACAATGGCGAGTCGCTCGGCAATCCGCGCCTGGGCTTCGTCTGCACCGGCATGACGGTCGACGGGTTTCCCGGCCTCGAAGGCTACTATTTCGACTATGGCCATCCGATCAAGGAAGAGGAGCGCATACGCTTCGCTTACGGCACCGAGGAAATGCCGCGGGTCGATTGGTCGAACCAGCCCAAGCTGGAGACGGCAAATTGGCCGGAGGAGCGCAAGCAGCGCACCTTCCGCTCCTATGCGCTGG
>CALROF020000206.1:0-11663 GCA_943369775.1 Reyranella massiliensis 521 | reverse complement strand
CAAGGCGACATCCGGCAAGAGCAGCGGTAAGTCCGGCAAGCGCGCCGCCTAACTCCGGTGGCGAACCGCTTCCTTCTTACGCTCTGCCTGCTTGTCGCGGCCTGCACCAGCGTCTCGCCGCCTCCGGCCGAGGCGCAGGAAAAGCCGGTCGCGATCCAGAGCTCTGCGCTCACCTTCAAGCTCGACGAGCCGGACGCGACCCGCATCGGCCGTCTGATCTGGCGCGGCGGCATCGAGATGAAGGCGGATTCGCCCCACTTCGGCGGCTGGTCCGACCTGTACGTCACGCCCGATGGCCGCGCGCTCACCTCGATCTCCGATGAAGGCGCCTGGCTCACCGCCACCATCGACTACAATGCCAAGGGCGATCTCGCCGGCCTGAGTGCGGCGAAGATCGGCCAGATGCACGGCCTCGACGGCAAGCTGATCGAGAAGAAGGCAGAGGCCGATGCCGAAGCGATGACGCGCCTGCCCGATGGCTCGTGGCTGGTGGCATTCGAGCGCCGGCATCGGCTGTGGCACTACCGGACGCTGGATGCGACGCCGCTGCCGATCGAGGGGCCGGCCGATATCGGCCGCCAGCCTTCCAACGGCGGCATCGAGGCGCTGACGGTACTGCCCGACGGCACCGTGATCGCGATCAGCGAGGAATATAGCCTCAAGCCCGAGAGTGTCGTGGGCTGGATCGGGCAGCCCGCCGGAAACGGCCGCTACACCTGGAGCAGCTTCAGCTACGCCACCGTCCCCGACTTCCGGCCGACCGCCATCACGGTCTTACCCGACGGTTCCTTCGCAACCCTCGAACGGGCTTTCGACCTGATACGCGGCGTGCGCGTGCGGGTCATGCACTTCGAGGCCGCGCAGCTCAAGCCGGACGCGACAGTGAAGGCGGAAGAGCTAGCGTTCCTCGCCTCGCCCTATCCTGTCGACAATCTCGAAGGCCTGTCATCGAGCCGCGGCGCACGCGGCGAGACGCTGCTGTGGCTGATCTCGGATGACAACTTCAATCCGCTTCAGCGCAATATTTTGATGCTGTTCGAGCTGGCGCCGTAGCGCCGTCCTCCCCAATCGGATGGGGAGGAAAGATAAGGAAGGCCTTAGGCCGCGGCTGCGACCTTGGCGTCCTTCTTGGTCTTGGCCGACACGACGCGACGCTTCAGCACCTTCATCTCCGGGCTGAGCTTGCTGTCGTTGGTGCCGAGCAGGTAGGCGTCGATGCCGCCATTGTGCTCGATCGTCTTGATGCCGCGCGGCGTCAGGCGCAGGCGCACAGAGTGGCCCAGCGCATCGGACAGGACCGAAGCGACCTGCAGGTTGGACATGAAGCGACGCCGCGACTTGTTGTTCGCGTGGCTCACATTGTTGCCGTACTGAACGGCCTTGCCCGAAAGGGCGCAACGACGAGGCATGGCGATATCCGCTAAAAAACGATCCCGCCGAAGGGCGGGAAGGCCGGCTTTTTACGGGCCGAAGCGGGTCCCGTCAAGCAAACCAGTCCACGACTCTTTCGCTAATATCCTCGACCTGGTCCTCGGGAATCACCCGGCCACGGGCCGAGATTCCCGCATCGTGCACAGTGTTCGGATCGCCCGAGATCAGGGGGTGCCACCAGTAGAGGTCCTGCCCCAAATGGACCAGGCGGTACCCACAGGTCTTGGGCAGCCAATCCATCTTGGCCACAACCTTTGGGGTGAGCTGGATGCAGTCCGGCACGATTTTCTTGCGGTTCTTGTAGTCCCGGCAGCGGGCCGTCTTGGGGTCCAGGAGCTTGCAGCAGGTATCGGTCTGGGCGAGCTCGCCGGTGCCCTCGTATTCCAGTTTGTTGACGCAGCACATGCCGCAGCCGTCGCAGAGGGATTCCCACTCCTGCTTTGTCATCTGCGCCAAAGTCTTGCGCTTCCAGAAGGGCTCCTTCTGGGCCTCGGCGGCGCGGCGCGCGCGCTTTATGAATGATTTAGCGGCCATGGAAGGCCTCTAGCATACGCCGGGCCGCTGCCGCTGGGGTAGCCCGGCCTGCCTCGACTTCGCGTTCCAGCCCGCTCACCAGCTTCCGGACCTCGGGGTGCCGGCGCAGCTCGGCCAGGAGCGTCTCGCCGACCTCGTTCCACATCCAGGCCCGAGCCTGCTCCGCCCGGCGCCGGGCAATGCCCTTCTCGCCAACGGCCGCATTGAAGCGTTCGACGACTTGCCAGATCTCGGCCACGCCCTCGCCAGTCTGGGCTGAGGAGGTCATGACTTCTGGCGTCCAGCCGGCCGTCGGCGAGCGCAACATGCGCAGAGCGTGCTGATAATCCGAGGCTGACCGTTGTGCCGTGGCCTTGAGATCACCGTCGGCCTTGTTGACCACGATCAGGTCGGCGAGTTCGATCACGCCGCGCTTGATGCCCTGCAGATCGTCGCCGCCTGCCGGCAAGAGCAGGACGATGAACATGTCGACCATGTCGGCGACGGCCGTCTCGGACTGGCCAACGCCCACCGTCTCGACGATCACCGTGTCGAAGCCCGCCGCTTCCACGAGCAGCATGGCCTCGCGCGTACGCCGAGCCACGCCGCCCAAAGTGATGCCCGCCGGCGACGGCCGGATGAAGGCCGCGTGCTTCCGCGACAGCTCCTCCATGCGCGTCTTGTCGCCCAGGATCGAGCCGCCGCCGCGCTTCGAGGAAGGATCGATCGCCAGCACGGCGAGCGAGCGCCCCTGGTCCAGCAGCGAAAGACCGAAGCGTTCGATCAAAGTCGATTTACCGACGCCCGGCACGCCGGTGATGCCGAGCCGCACCGACTTGCCGCTGTGCGGCAGTACCGCGGCGAGCAACGCATCGGCGCGCACGCGATGGTCGCTGCGCGTCGATTCGATCAGGGTGATGGCCTGCGCCAGTGCCCGCCGGTCGCCCGCGAGCAGCGGCGCAAGCAGCGGATCAGCGGAACTATCCGATGTGGCGACAGACGCGCTCATGCGGCGGCAGGTTTATCAGCCACGACGGCGCATTGCCAGCAAGGCGGCCACGCCTGCGAGCGCGTAGAAAAACATCAAGGTGAAGGTCATGCCGGAGCGGCCCATCACATCCATGGCGCCGCCGGCGATCGGCCGGCCGACCAGCCCTGCCACGGTGTACATGATGGTGAAAGCCGCATTGGCGCGGGCGATGTCACCGCCGCTGAAATGCTGCCCCAGCATCGCCAGGCCGACGGTGTAGATGCCGAAGGAAATACCGCCCCACAGAACCAGGACGCCCAGGATCCCGTACGACTGCGGATCGATGAAACCGATCGACGCCACCAGCGCCGCGCTCACCAATGCGCAGACAGCCAGCACGGAACGTCGATCGAGTTCGTCGGCGGCCCAGCCAATCGGCCATTGAAGGACGATGTTGCCGATCACGAACGCCGACAGCCACAGCGCGCCCGTTTCCGCCGGCACATTCGCTTCGACGGCAAAGATCGGAAGAAAACTGAAGGCGACCTGCTCGCCCAGCCCACAGGCGAAGGCCGCCAACATGGCCACCGGCGCGGCCCGCACGACGCGCCACATGCCGCTGTTCTCGACCAGTTTCACCGGCGGCGCGGACTTCCACGCCGGCAGCAACGGCAGAATGACAATGAGCATGATGCCGGCGGCAACCAGAAAGGGGCGCGGCCCGTAGAGACCGACGAACTGCAGGATCAGAGGACCGAGCGCCATGCCTACGGCGATCAAGGTCGCGTAGACCGCCATGGCGCGGCCGCGGCGTTTCTCGTCGACCACAAGGTTGATCCAGATCTCGCTCACGACCCAGGGAACGCCACCGACCACGCCTTGCAGGAGAGTGAGCCCGAACCACAGCGGGACGCCCTCGGTGAACGCAAATGCCGCCGACAGCGCCGCACTGATGACCGCCGATCCGCAGATCAACGGTACCGCCCCCAGTCGCGCAACAAGAGCAGGCACGAACGGCGTGGTCGCGATCATGCCTATGCCCCAGGCCGCACCCACGATGCCGATCATGAACTTGTCGATGCCTTGCCGTTCCAGCGCCAGCGGCACCAAGGGCATGGAGGTGCCGACCTGGATGCCGAAGGCGAGGCAGGCGAGATAGATCGGCAGCAGGGCCCGCCAGGGATTGGCAGCGGCCGCGGATACGGCGCTATTCGGCGACACGCAGATGGCCTTCCGACCGTAGGGACGGCGGTTCTTCGACTTGAACCTGGCGCTCGGCTTCGGCCGCGGCTTCCTGCTGGCGGCGCCACATCTCGGCATAGGCGCCATTCGAGGCCAGCAGATCGGCATGATGTCCACGTTCGACGACCCGGCCGCGATCAAGCACGATGATCTCGTCGGCATTGATGATGGTCGAGAGCCGATGCGCGATGACCACCGTCGTACGGCCGCGACTCACCTCTTCCAGCGAGCGCTGAATTTCCTGCTCGGTGCGCGTATCGAGGGCGCTGGTCGCCTCGTCGAACAGCAGGATCGCCGGATTCTTCAGGATCGTACGGGCGATCGCCACGCGCTGTTTCTCGCCGCCTGAAAGCTTCAGGCCGCGCTCGCCAACGGTCGCATCGTAGCCCAGGGGCAGCGCCATGATGAAATCATGGATGCGGGCCAGGCGCGCAGCTTGCTCGACCTCCTCGCGCGTCGCACCCGGCCGACCGTAGGCGATGTTGTAGTAGATCGTGTCGTTGAACAGGACGGTATCCTGCGGCACCACACCGATGGCCGCCCGCAGGCTCGACTGGGTCACTTCGCGGATGTCCTGGCCGTCGATGCGCACGCTGCCCGAAGCCACGTCGTAGAAGCGAAACAGGATGCGCGACACGGTCGACTTGCCGGCGCCGCTCGACCCCACGATCGCCACCGTATTGCCGGCAGGCACGCGGAAGCTGACGTCGTGCAGGATCGGCCGTGCCGGCTCGTAATGGAAATCGACATGGTCGAACACGATCTCGCCGCCCCCGACCTTGAGCGCGGGCGCCCCTGGCCGGTCGGCGATCTCGGCCGGCACCTGGAGCAGGCCGAACATCTTCTCCATGTTGACCAGCGCATTGCGGATTTCGCGGTAGGCGAAACCCAGCATGTTGAGCGGCATGTAGAGCTGGATGAGGAAAGTGTTCACGGCGACGAAATCGCCGATCGTCATGGTTCCGTCCACGACGCCCGAGCCTGCCATCACCATGACGGCGACCAGACCGATCGAGATGATGGTTCCCTGACCGATATTGAGCAGCGAGAGGGTTCTGCTGGAGCGGATCGCAGCAATCTCGTAGCGGCGACGACCGACATCGAAACGGCGCGCTTCGTGCACCTCGTTGCCGAAATACTTCACCGTCTCGTAGTTCAGCAGACTGTCGATCGCCTTGGCGTTGGCCTCGGTATCGGCATCGTTCATGCGCCGCACGAACTTGATGCGCCATTCCGAGAGCATGATCGAGAACACGATGTAGCCGGCGATGACCACGAGCGTGATGGCCGAGAAGCGCCAGTCGTAGAGGCTCCACAGGATGCCGCCGACCAGAACGATCTCGAGCAGCGTCGGCAGGATGTTGAAGGTCGTGAAGCGGATCAGGAATTCCATGCCCTGAGTGCCGCGCTCGATGACCCGGCTCAGCCCGCCGGTCTGCCGTTCCAGGTGATAGCGCAGCGACAGGGCATGCAGATGGTCGAAAACCTCCAGCGCGAGATTGCGGATCGCGCGCTGCGAGACGGGCGCAAACACCGCGTCGCGTATTTCGCCGAACGCCTGGGAGAGCACGCGCGCGCCGCCGTAGGCCAGGATCAGCACGACAGGGACGGCGACGGCCTGGGCCGCCGTCGACCCCAGCGCGTCGACAGCCTGCTTGTAGAGAAGCGGAACATAGACCGCGACGACCTTGGCGAGGACCAGCATCGCCAGGGCGATGACCACGCGCACCCGTAAGGTCTTTTCACCCTTCGGCCACAAATGGCGACCAAGTATGGCCATGACCCCCCAGGTACGCGTGGCGCTCACCTTGGGAACAGTTTCGTTATCGGACGGCGACATGACCAAATTTGCCTTATTGGACGTACAGTCTTTGTGGCGCAGGGGTCGCCGGCCTTCTATCGTGCCGGGACACCTGAAGTAAGCCCCCTTTGGAAAGGGATTTCATGAGATTTCGTAAGGCCTTGCTGACGGTTGCTTTGAGCATGGGCGTCACGGGCGGTCTCACCTTAGGCACACCGAGCGTTGCCCAGGAAGCCCGCCAGGTCGACATCTCCTATGAAATTACTTTTGCGGGCCTCTCCGGCTTTCGCATCGACCTGACGGCGCGCTTCAATGGTGCGAACTACGACGTCGAGACCCGCACCTTCAAGGAAGGGCTGCTACGAGCCGTCACCATCCACTATGACGGCCGCAACCGCGCCTGGGGTGGCTTCACGGCCGCCGGCGCCCGCCCCAGTGCCGGCTCGCTTTCGATCGTCGTCGGCGACAAGCCGCGAACCTGGATTGCCCAGTATGCCGGCAACACAATGTCGGAGTCTCACAATCCGGAGTGGAAGCCCACACCGCAGCAGTCGATCTCCGACGAGCAGAAGCGCGGCTCGCTTGATCCGCTGTCAGCGGCGCTGAGCGTCGGCTTCGCCGGCGACGGCGCCTGCGACCGCACGGTGCCCAGCAACGACGGCAAGCGACGGATCGACGTCATTCTCAAGAAAGTCGGCACCGAGCCCGGCGCGACTTCGGATGTACCGGGCGTGCAGGGCGACCTGCTGGTCTGCGAGATCTATACGAAGCGCGTTGCCGGCGAATTCTACGACGCACCGAAGGAAGCCGAGACCGAGCGCGAGCGGCCGATCAAGATCTGGCTAGCGCGCATGGATCAGAGCCAGATCCGCTACCCGGTCAAGATGGAAGCCCAGACCGGCTTCGGCACCCTGCGCGGCAGGACACTCTCCTTCCGCGAGCGTCCGCTGACACCTGAAGAAAGCCAGGCGATGCGGCGCTAACGCGGATGCGGTGTCGTTGATCGACGGCCGTCGGCTTCGACATCGATACGCTCCACAGGTCGGCCAAGACCGTCGAGGACGACCGCAAGATCGCGGCCACCGACGGAAAAGGTCGCGCGGTGTGCGCTCCCAGCGCGAACGAACTCAGGTTTGAATTTCACGGTCGCGATGGCTGCAACCATGCCGTCGGACGGTCCCACGACGGTCATGAACTCGTCGTCTACCCGGTTGCAGCGCAGCCGCGTGATCTTGTAGCCGATGTCGCCCTGGATCACGCCTTGCCCGACGGCTGTGGTCGTACAACCGCTCGAAAAGACATTCTCGAGATACCAGACGAGGGCAAGGAGGCCGCCCGGCATTGCAATGGCAATGCCGGCCAGGACCTTCAGCCGAAGGGGCACCCTGCGCTAGGCCGCGCGCTTCTGGTCGCGTTTGCGAAGGATCGACAGGATCTCCGCCGCGGCCGCGGGAATGTTGGTGCCGGGCCCATAGATCGCCGCAACGCCTGCGTTCTTCAGGAAGTCGTAGTCCTGTGCGGGAATGACGCCGCCCACCACGACCATCACGTCCTGGCCGCCTTGCTTGGCCAGTTCTTCGATGAGCTGTGGCACCAGGGTCTTGTGGCCAGCGGCCTGGCTCGACACGCCGATCACGTGCACGTCGTTCTCGATAGCCGCCCTCGCGGCTTCCTGCGGCGTCTGGAACAGCGGGCCGATATCGACGTCGAAACCGAGATCGGCGAACGCGGTGGCGATCACCTTGGCGCCGCGATCGTGGCCGTCCTGGCCCATCTTCACCACCATCAGGCGAGGACGACGGCCCTCTTCTTCAGCGAAGGCGGAAATGTCGGTGCGAATGCGCTCCAGGCCCACGTCGCCCTCCCACTCGCCGGCATAGACGCCGGAGATGGAGCGGATGGTGGCCTGGTAGCGGCCATAGACACCTTCGAGCGCCGACGAAATCTCGCCCACCGTCGCGCGCGCGCGTGTCGCCTCGATCGAGAGCGTCAGCAGATTGCCGGTGCCATTGCGTGCGGCATCGCCCAGCGCCTTCAACGCGGCGACGCACTTCGCTTCGTCGCGGCTTTCGCGGATCTTGTTCAGGCGGCTCACCTGCGACTCACGCACGACGTCGTTGTCGACATCGAGGATTTCGATTTCCGGCTCCTCCTTGAGCTGGAACTTGTTGACGCCGACCACGATCTCCTCGCCGCGGTCGATGCGCGCCTGGCGCCGCGCCGAGGCTTCCTCGATGCGCATCTTGGGCATGCCGGCCTCGACCGCCTTGGTCATGCCGCCCAGCGCCTCGACTTCGGCAATCAGCTTGCGCGCCTCGGCGATCAGGCTGGCCGTCAGGGACTCGACGTAATAGCTGCCGGCCAACGGATCGACGACCTTGGTGACGCCGGTCTCGTGCTGGAGGATGAGCTGGGTGTTGCGCGCGATACGGGCCGAGGTCGGAGTCGGTAGCGCGATCGCCTCGTCGAAGGAATTAGTGTGCAACGACTGCGTGCCGCCCAGCACTGCCGCCATTGCCTCGTAGGCGGTGCGGATCACGTTGTTGTACGGATCCTTCTCGGTCAGCGACACGCCCGACGTCTGGCAATGGGTGCGCAGCGACAGCGAATCGGCCTTCTTGGGCTCGAACGGCTTGACCAGCTCGGCCCACAGGAAACGCGCAGCGCGAAGCTTCGCCACTTCCATGAAGAAATTCATGCCGATGCAGAAGAAGAACGACAGACGCGGTGCGAAGGCGTCGATGTCGAGCCCCTTGGCCTTGGCGGCACGCACGTACTCAAGGCCGTCGGCCAAGGTGAAGGCCAGCTCCTGAACCAGCGTCGAGCCCGCCTCCTGCATGTGATAGCCGGAGATCGAGATCGAGTTGAACTTGGGCATGTGCTTCGCGGTGTGCTCGATGATATCGGCCACGATGCGCATGGAGGGTCCGGGCGGATAGATATAGGTGTTCCGGACCATGAACTCTTTGAGGATGTCGTTCTGGATCGTGCCCGCGAGCTTGTCTTGCGGCACGCCCTGCTCCTCGGCCGCCACGATGTAGCCTGCCAGCACCGGCAGCACGGCGCCGTTCATGGTCATCGACACGCTCATCTTGTCGAGCGGGATGCCGTCGAACAGGATCTTCATGTCCTCGACGGAGTCGATTGCGACGCCCGCCTTGCCGACGTCGCCCACGACGCGCGGATGATCCGAATCGTAGCCACGATGAGTGGCAAGATCGAAGGCCACCGACAGGCCCATCTGACCTGCCGCCAAGTTGGCGCGATAGAACTTGTTGCTCTCCTCGGCCGTCGAGAAGCCGGCATATTGGCGGACCGTCCACGGACGACCGGCATACATCGTAGCCTTCGGCCCGCGGGTGAACGGCGGGAAGCCCGGCAGCGAGCCCAACGTCTCAAGCTGCTCAAGGTCGGCCGCCGTATAGAGAGGCTTCACCGCGATGCCCTCGGGGGTCATCCACGTCAGATCGTCAAGCGGGCGGTCGCGCAGCTCCTTGGCGGCGAGCTTTTCCCAGTCGGCGGAGGTCTTCTTCGGGAAGTCGGTCATACCCCCAATGTACTGCGGATTTCTGGCCAGAAAAGGCCACTATTCGTTGGCCAGAATTGTATTTCGCACCAAGGGGTAGATCTGGCCGGCCCAACGGCGGCCGCTGAACACGCCATAGTGGCCGACACCGGCCTGCATGTAGTGCTTCTTGCGATAGGGCCGCAGACTGGAACAGAGATCGTGCGCGGCCACCGTCTGGCCGATGGCGCAGATATCGTCGCGCTCGCCCTCGACGGTAAAGAGCGCGGTGCGACGGATCGCCTTGGGATTGACCCGGCGGCCCTTCCACTCCAGCAGGCCGCGTGCAAGCAGATGCTCCTGAAACACGCGCTGCACGGTTTCGAGATAGAACTCGGCGGTCAGGTCGAGCACGGCAAAGTATTCGTCATAGAACGCCTTGATGGTGGCCGCCTGCTCATGCTCGCCATTTGCCATCGCCTTGTAGAGGTCGACCTGCGCCTTTACATGCCGCTCGGCATTCATGCTCATGAAGGCGCTGAGCTGCACGAATCCCGGATAGACGCGCCGTGCTGCGCCCGGATAGCGCCACGGTACCCTGGCAATCAGGTTCTGCTCGAACCAGGAAATCGGCCGCCCCGTGGCCAGCTCGTTGACCTTGGTGGGGTTCACTCGCGTATCCACCGGCCCTGCCATCAGGGTCAGGCTGGCCGGCTGCGCGGGATTGTCGTCTTCAGCCATGAGCGCGGCCGCCGCAAGAGCCTGTACGCAGGGTTGGCAGACGGCCACGATATGTGCGCCCGGCCCCATCACCTCCAGGAAGGTGATCAGATGCTCGATATATTCGTCGAAACCGAAAGCGCCGTGCCAGATGCCGACATCGCGCGCATTTGCCCAATCGGTGATGTGCACGTCGTGCTCTGGCAAAAGTACGCGCACCGTGTCGCGCAGCAAGGTCGCGAAGTGACCGGACAGTGGTGCCACGACCAGGACCTTGGGCTGCGGCGGCACGCCTTCCTTGGCGAAGCGCAGCAGGGTCCCGAAGGGGGTCGCCAGGACTTCTTCCTCGCAGACCGGGACCATCTGGTTGCCGACCTTGACCTCCGGGATGCCGAAGGATGGCCTGCGATGGCTGAGACCGGCCCGTCTCAGCATCTCGTAGAATGCTCCCGCCGACCGCCAAGACGTCGGATTGATGTTACCTGCCGCGGCCGACCAGGCTCGGAGCGGCATCATCATATCGGCGGCGGTCTGATACATCGCGTAGAGCATGAGGGGGCGACCGGCTCGGAATTTGCATCATTGCTAGGCATCTAAGACACAGACAACCCATCGAATGGGAGGGGTAGCGTCCATGGCAGAGGCCTCGCTCACCGTCAGTAGCAAGAACTATTCCTCTTGGTCACTCCGCGGATTTCTTCTTTGCCGCATGGCCGGGCTGGATTTCGACGAGCGGGTGGCGCCCCTCGACGACCCCGCGACCCGAGCGGAACTGCTGCTGCTGTCTCCTTCCTTCCTGGTACCCTGTCTCGATCACGGGACCGTTAAGGTCTGGGACACGTTGGCGATCGCCGAGTACCTGGCCGAGATCAAGCCAAAGGCCGGCCTGCTGCCCAAGGATCCCGTGGCACGGGCGCATTGCCGGGCCGTCTGCGGCGAGATGCATTCAGGCTTTGCCAACCTGCGCTCGGCGCTGCCGATGAACCTCAAGGTGCGTCATCAGGGCTTCAAGGTCTGGGCCGGCGCCCAGGCCGATATCGAGCGTGTGACGACGATCTGGCGCGACTGCCTGCAGCGCTATGGCGGGCCCTATCTCTTCGGCAAAAAGCCGACCATGGCCGATGCCATGTACGCGCCGGTCTGCACGCGATTTGCGACCTATGACGTGAAACTCGACCCGGCCTCGGCCGGATATCGCGACCTGATGCTGAAGTTTCCGGCGATGATCGAGTGGACGACGGCTGCCAAAGCCGAGCCCGAGGAGGTCGAGGAGCTCGACGTCGAGTTCTAGGACGCCAGCCCTCCGCGCGGCGCAAAGGCATTGCAGAATCTGCAAGGCTAGGCGCAGACTTCGGCCAACGAAGGCGGAGGAAACGATGACCATCACCCGCCGCGGCATTGTCGCGGGGCTTGCGGCGTTTCCGGCATTGGGGGCGGCCGCGCAACAGCCCTTTCCCAGCAAACCCCTGACGTTAATCGTG
>CALROF020000205.1:0-11712 GCA_943369775.1 Reyranella massiliensis 521 | reverse complement strand
ATCGACGACCAGGGCTTCATCACGACCGACGTGCAGACGCCGGCCGATGCCTCCTACAATCGCACGCAGGCCGCGGTCGAACGGGTCGAGAAGTATCTCGCCGAACGGCCGGGCGTGAAGGACGTCACCTTCATCACCGGCTACAGCTTCCTCGGCCAGGGCCTGAACACGGCACAGGCCTTCATCACCCTGAAGGACTGGTCCGAGCGCGGGCCCAAGGAGTCGGCTGCCGCCATCGTCGACGACATCAACCGGGACATGGCGTCGGTCCGCGATGCCGAGATCTCGGCCCTGCAGCCGCCGCCGATCGACAATCTCGGCAATTCGAGTGGATTCAGTTTCCGCCTGCAGGACCGCGGCCAGAAGGGCCAGGCGGCGCTGACACAGGCGAGCGAGCAACTGATCGCCGCGGCCAATGCCAGTCCGATCCTGCAGAATGTCTATGTCGAAGGTTTACCGGCCGCGCCGTTGGTTAACCTGGTGATCGATCGAGAGAAGGCGAGCGCGTTCGGCGTTACCTTCGAGGACATCAACAACACCATCTCGACCAATCTCGGCTCGAACTACGTCAACGATTTCCCCAACCAGGGGCGTATGCAGCGCGTCATCGTGCAGAGCGAGGCGGCGAGCCGCATGAATGCCGACGGCATACTCGGCTACAACGTCAAGAACGCGCTGGGGCAACTCGTGCCGCTGTCGTCCTTCGCCACCGTCGAATGGGCGAAGGGGCCGACACAGATCGTCGGCTTCAATTACTACCCCTCCGTTCGCATCAGCGGCGAGGCGAAGCCGGGCTATACCAGCGGCGACGCGATCGCCGAGATGGAACGGCTCGCCGGCCAACTGCCGCGCGGCTTCGGCTACGAGTGGACCGGCCAGTCCCTGCAGGAAAAGCTGTCCGGTTCGCAGGCGCCGTTTCTGCTGGCGCTATCCGCGCTGATCGTCTTCCTCTGTCTCGCGGCCCTCTACGAGAGCTGGACGATTCCCATCGCCGTGCTGCTGACGGTGCCGCTCGGCATGTGCGGTGCGGTCATTGCCGCAAATCTGCGCGGGCTGTCCAACGACGTCTATTTCACGGTGGGACTGATTACGATCATCGGCCTTGCTGCGAAGGACGCCATCCTGATCATCGAGTTCGCCAAGGAGTTGCGGGCGCGGGGCAAGCCGCTCGTCGAGGCGACCCTTGAAGCCTGCAAACTGCGCTTCCGGCCGATCCTGATGACCGGTGTTGCCTTCGTCTGCGGTGTGCTGCCGATGGCGATCGCGACCGGCGCTGGTGGCAAGAGCCAGCAGGCACTGGGAACCGGCGTCATGGGCGGCATGATCGCCGTCGTCGTGCTGGCGCTGCTGATGGTTCCGGTCTTCTTCGTCGTCGTGCAGCGGGTCCTCGCGCGCGATCGCGAGAAGCCCGCCGCCACTGCCACCGCCAAGCCGCTCTCGGTCGAGCAGCCTGTACAGCCAGCGGAGTAACCGGCGAGATCGGCCGTTACTGCTTCTGCTCGTCCTTGCCCCAACCCTTCTTCTCGGCATCGAAGAAGGAGGCGAAGACCTTGCGGATCGTGCTTTCGGCGATGTCGCGGGTGATGAACACGACACGGCTCTTGCGGTCGTCGCCCTCGGGCCAGGCATCGAGCGTCGCCGGCGGGTGGAAAACGTGCTGCACGCCATGGATGACCACCGGCTTGTCGGTATCCTTGACGTTCAGGATGCCCTTCATGCGCAGAAGGTCGGGCCCGCGATAGGTCACGAGCGCATCGAAGGCGGCGGCGACCGTGGACCAGCTCATAGGCTCGTCGAAGGTCATGCAGAACGCCTTGATGCGATCGTCGTGGCGGTTGGGATTGTGCGGATCCTGCTCGCCGCCATGCTCGTGTCCATGATCGTGATGGTCGTGATCATGGCCATGCCCGTGACGGTGATGATGGTGACCATCGCCGCCATGCGCGTGTTCGTAGGCCTCCTCGTGCAGCCAGCGCTTCACGTCGGCGGTCTTGGTCTCGGGATTGTAGAGGCCGGCGTTCAGGATCTGGTTGGGGTCGATCTCGCCGGCGGCAACGGCATGGAACGGTGCACCGGGGTTGAGCTGGTGCAGGCGGCCCTTGAGCTGTTCGAGCTTCGACGCGTCGCTGATGTCGGTCTTGGTGAGCAACAGCCGGTCGGCTACCGCGGCCTGCTTCACGGCTTCTTCGTGGTTGTTGAGCGTGCTCTCGCCGTTCACGCCGTCGACTGTCGTCACCACACCATCGAGGCGATAGCGCGACGCGAGCAGCGGATCGGTCATCAGCGTGTGCAGGATGGGGGCGGGGTCGGCCAGTCCGGTGGTCTCGACGACCATGCGCTTGAACGGCGAGACCTCGCCGCGCGAGCGCTTCAGGAACAGCTCGCTCATGGTGCGCACCAGGTCGCCGCGCACCGTGCAGCACAGGCAGCCCGAGTTCAGTGTGACCATGCCCTCGTCGTCGGACTTCTCGACCAGCAGGTGATCGAGCCCGATCTCGCCGAACTCGTTGATGATCACCGCGGTGTCGGCGAGCTCCGGTCGTCGCAGCAGCTTGTTCAGGAGGGTGGTCTTGCCGCTGCCGAGGAAGCCCGTCAGCACAGTGACGGGAATGCGCTGTTCGGCGGCGTTCTGCGTGTCACTCATGAAACTCTCGCTAGGAAGGATGTCACGCCAGCCAGAAGCGCTCGGTCTTCTTGAAGTCCTTCCAGGCCCGTTCCAGCTTGCGGCGGCGGCGTTTGTCGCCACCCGCCGATTGCTTGGCGAGGGCCTTGAGCGCGCCCGCCACGTCTTCCGTCGGGCGGGTGGCCGTGGCGATGTCGGCCAGCATCTGGGCTGCCACCGCGCGGTCGTTCAAGGCACCGAGCGCGCCCTGCAGGCGCACTGTTGCCTCGATATAGGGCTTGGCTGCTGCGGAGGCAAAGGCAGGCTGCAGGAAGGTTGCCGCATAGCGCTGTTTCTTGATCGCGATGCGCAGCTCGTGCAATTCCTCGGCATCGAGCTCCTCGAGGCCGCGGCCACGCCGCTCCACCTTGCGGTGCCGATTGTCGAGCACTTCCCGCCCGAAATCGTCGAGGCGCGTGTTCCGGCCCGACGGCGGCTGGGCGGCGAAGGCGATAAGCTGCCGGTCAAAGGCGTTGTATCGGGCGCCGGACAGGGCGGCCCGAGCCCGCTGCAGGTGGACGGCGGCAAGCCGGGCGGCGATGCGGCTCACCGCGGGCGGCACTTCTTCGGCGGTCTCGGTCAGGAAGACGTGCAGGTCGCGCGCCGGCGCGCATTCGCCGGCCAGCCATCTGGCTTCGGCCGACAGGGAGCGGACGCTCGGTCCGTTGAGGGCGCCACGGAACACGCTGAAGGCCGCGCGCATCCGCCGGAAGGCCACTCGCGTCTGATGGATCCCGATCGGCCGGCGACTCTGCAGCACGATGGTGCGGTACTTGGAAAGATCGACATGGCAGTTCGCCACGATGAGCCGCAGGGCGACATCGGGGGCCATTTCGGGAGAAAGTTTGGTCGCGGGGGCCGCCATGCAGGCCGACCGTAGCGGCTGCCGACGATGGGGCAACCGCAAAGAACGACAGTCTGATGAAGGTTTTATTGCAACAGGGTTAATGCGCTTTTTGGCCTGAATCCCAGGATTTCGCTGGCCGGCCGGGCGTTTAGCGGGAGTTTCGCACCAGCCTTTGCAGTAGCGGTGGCTGGCCGGCGTGCTTTAGAGTCGCTCCCATGAGTATCGATGCGGTTGCCTTCAAGAAGGGCATGCGCCACCTCGCGGCGAGCGTCACCCTGATCACCACCAGGCATCGGGAGCTGCGCGGAGGGCTGACGGCAACGGCGGTTTGTTCGGTTTCCGCCGAACCGCCGCAGATTCTGATCTGCGTCAACAAGACGGCGAGCGCCCACGACCCGATCGGCGAAGCGGGCTTCTTTTGCGTCAACATCCTGGCCCCCGACCATCGCAAGCTGGCGGAGCGTTTTGCGGGCATGGACGGCGTCGAAGGCGACGAGCGCTTCTGCGACATGGGCGATTGGTTCACCCTTTCGACCGGCGCGCCGGTGCTGAAGGGTTGCCCCGTCTCGTTCGACTGCAAGCTGGTGACCAAGGTCGCGGCCGGCACGCACACGATCTATATCGGCGAGATCGTCGACCTCGCCCTCGATCCCGAGGCGAAGCCCTTGCTCTACGCCGACGGCGCCTTTGTACACGTCGACGCGCTGAAACACGCCAACGCGGCATAAGCGACGGGGCGCGGCCCGTTCGCGCCCGGGGTTGCACTGCGGCGCGAACCCTCTATGTTCCGCCCCGCCTGAGACGACGCCTGCTGGGGCGTAGCCAAGCGGTAAGGCAGAGGATTTTGATTCCTCCATTCCCAGGTTCGAATCCTGGCGCCCCAGCCAATCGCCTCCCCAGATTGAACATTCCCAATGTAGCGGCAACGGTCGCACGACGTCCGGTGGCCTAGCGTCTGCCTCGCGAGCCTGTCGCTCGAAGAGGAGAATGATCATGAAGGTTTCTAAGGGTATTGCCGCCGCGCTGCTCGGAACCACCCTGCTGGCGGGCGTGGTCTATGCCCAGCAGACACCGTCTGCCCCTGCCCAGGCGGCCGCGCCGACCGCGCAGGAGAAGGAAGCCGCGCGCGACTTTGCGAAGCTGTCGGCCGATGGTGCCGCCGCGTTTCGTGCCCTCCGTCTTGCCCGTGTCGCGATCTTCGATGCCGATCCCGCTGCCGCGAAGAAGCAGATGGCCGATGCGCGCGCTGCGCTGGCCAAGGCCAAGACCGATTCGACTTCCTTCCAGAAGGCGGAGGCGGACTTCAAGATGCCGCAAGGCGTGAAGGGCGCGCCGGCCGCTGGCTCTGCGTCCACGCAGCCTGTCGCGTGGCTGCCGATCGACGGCCAGCTCACCTTGGATGAAGACTTCGTGGCAACGCCGGCCAAGGCTGCGGCGGTCGCAGAAGCGAACAAGTCGCTGGAGAAGGGCAATCGCGTCGAGGCCATCGAAAAGCTCCGCGTTGCCGACGTGAAGGTGATGTTCGCGATGGCACTGGCGCCGCTGGACAAGACGACGGCCGACGTCGATCAAGCCGCGAAGTTCCTCGACGAGGGCAAGTACTACGAAGCCAACGCCGTCATGAAGAAGGTCGAGGAAGGCGTGCGCTACGACGCGATCCTCGCCACGGCCCAGGCTCCGAAGGCGGCAGCGCCGAAGCAGAACTAGCAAAGCGAGTGCGGAAACCGATCCGGTACCGCACAGATTGAGATCTTGAGATGGCGGTCGTCCTTGGCGAAGGGACGGCCGCCTCATAGTCTCGGAGCGTGACGTCAACACGCACGAGGTATGGCCATGACTGACAAACCTACCATCGTTCTTGTTCATGGTTTCTGGGGTGGCGCGGCCCATTGGGCCAAGGTGATTGTCGAGCTTTCACGCAAGGGCCACACCGAACTGCGCGCCGTCGAACTGCCATTGACCTCGCTGGCCGACGATGCCGAACGCACGCGCAAGATGGTCGCCCAGCAACCCGGGCCTGTGTTGCTGGTTGGGCATTCCTACGGTGGTGCAGTGATCACCGAAGCCGGCAGTCTGCCCAACGTCGTCGGTCTGGTTTATGTCGCCGCCTTTGCGCCCGATGCCGGAGAAAGTCCCGGCGGAATCAGCCAGGCCTTGCCGCCCGCAGCCATTGCGAATCTTGCGCCCGACAGCGACGGCTATCTATGGATCAAGGCCGACAAGTTCCATGAAAGCTTCTGCCAGGACCTCAGCCATGACGAAGGCCTGGTGATGGCGGTAACGCAGAAGGCACCCCTCGCCAGCACTTTCGGCAATACGGTCACGGCGCCGGCATGGAAGCAGAAGCCGTCCTGGTATCAGATTTCCAGCGCCGACCGGATGATCAATCCCGAGAATGAGAAACGCATGGCCGAGCGGATGAAGCCACGCAAGATCATCACGCTGGACGCCAGCCATGCATCTCTTGCCTCCAAAGCGGTCGACGTCTCGGCATTGATCGCCGAGGCTGCCGCGAGCAAGGCCTGAAGCGAGCGTGGAAAGCTAGGTCCGCTTCATCGCGCGTTCGCGGGCTCGCCAGATCTGGGCGAGTCGCGTCGCGCGGTCCTGTTCCGTCGTAAAGAGATCGGGCAGGCCCTCTTTGCTGCCGGCCAGCAGTCGCTCCTCGATGACGGCGTGCGTCTCGCTGCGGCCGTCGGCCAGTAGATGCTCGACCGCAGCGCCGCGCTCGGCCAGCCGTCGCGACACCAGCACGGTGCGATGGCAGTCGAGCGGCTCCTTCTCGGCGCACATCAAACAGAGAGTGGTATCGGCAGCACTGGCAACCAGGCGGTCTAGTGCCTCGGTGAATTCCGGCTTTGCCGCGAGCGCGTCGTAGCTTCCGCCGGCCTGAGGTTTTCCCCCGAGGGCAGCGCCTTCATAGCGATAGAGAATGTCGGCGGTGGCGAGGCGCGCCGCCAAGCGCTCGCGGCCGAACTGCGGGAAGCGCCGCGAGTAGGGCGTGGAACGCACGTCGACCAACACTTCGACACCGGCCGCACTCAGGAGATCGACGAAACGTTCGATCTGATGATTGGAGTGGCCGATGGTCTTGATCGGTTTCATGCGAGCTGCCGGACCAGATCGATAAAGCCCAGCGTCGCGGCCGAATGCTCGTCGCGGCGGCAGGCCAGATTGAGCGGCACCTTGAGCGCAGGCCGCCCGGTGAGCGGGCGGTAGGTTACACCCTCCAGGGGCAGGCGGCTCAAGGAGGCCGGCACGATGGTAATCCCCAACCCGGCGGCGACGAGGTTGAGGGTGGAGACGATTCGCGGCGCCTCCTGGCTGACATGGGGGCTGAAGCCTGCCTCGCTGCAGGCGGCGATGATCACGTCGTAGAGGCCGCGGCCGTCGGGCCGGCGGTAGAGGATGAAGTCCTCGGCGGCGAGATCCTTCAGAGTGAGCTTCGGCCGGCGTGTCAGCCGATGGCGCGCGGGCAATGCTGCTGACATCTCCTCGTGGAGCAGCGCATGCACGGTGAGCCCCTGCGGGTCGGCAAGGCCGGCGCGAATGAAGGCGATATCCAGCCGCTCCTCGCGCAGTCCTGCCAGGAGTTCGCCCGAGCTGCTCTCCTCCAGCACGAACGAGACGTCAGGCCGTGTGCCGCGGAACTCACGAATCGCGCGCGCCACCAGCGGATGGAAGGGCGCCGACGTGGTGAAGCCCACGGCGATGCGGCCGGTTTCGCCGCGCGCCGTGCGACGCGCCCGCACGGTGGCCTTGTCGACAGCCGCGAGAATCGCCTCGGCGTCCATCAGGAAGGAATGGCCGGCATCGGTCAGGCTGACGCCGCGTGGATGGCGCACGAAGAGGGTCGCGTCGATCTCGCGCTCAAGGGCGCGGATCTGCTGCGAGAGCGGCGGCTGCTGGATGTGGAGCTTCTCCGCCGCACGCGTGACATGGCCCTCACGGGCGACGGCGACGAAGTAGCGGAGGTGGCGCAGTTCCATGGATATTTATCAGATATGGATATGCCATTTATCATATATTTGAGAACTGGATAAGCCCGACGTAGCGTGTGGCCATCGATAGACGAGGGCGACATGACGATCGCGATGGCAGCGGGCCTGGGGCTCCTGATGGTCTTCACGGCATTCCTGTCCGGCATCTTCGGGATGGCGGGTGGCATGGTCCTGATCGGAGTGCTGCTGTTCCTGCTGCCGCTGCCCATGGCGATGGTGCTGCATGCGGTGACTCAGATGGCGTCCAACGGGTGGCGCGCCTTCCTGTGGTGGCGGCACATCCAGTGGCGGATCACGGTCTTCTATGTGCTGGGTTGTTTCATCGCCGTCGGCGTCTGGTCGCTGACGCTTTACGTTCCCGAGAAGGCGGTGGCGCTCCTGATGCTGGGTTGCTCGCCCTTTGTGCTGCGCATTGTGCCCGATCGGCTGTTGCCCGCGACTCTCGGTCCGTTGCAGGCGATGGGCGGGGGCATCGCATGCATGGCGTTGATGCTGCTGACCGGTGTCACCGGTCCCCTGATCGACCAGCTGTTCCTGCGTTCGCGGATGAACCGGCGGCAGATCGTGGCGACCAAGGCTTCATGTCAGGTGTTCGGCCATGGCTCGAAGCTTCTCTACTTCGGTGCGTTGATCGAGCAGGCGGGCTCGGTCGAGCCCTGGGTGCTGGTGATGGCGGTGGCCGCCTCGATGCTCGGCACGTCGCTTGGCAAGCAGATCCTCGAGCGCCTGTCAGACGGCCAGTTCCGCATGTGGGCCGGCCGTCTGATCACCGTGCTGGGACTCTACTATGTCGGCTACGGCTTGGTGCTGCTGACGGGAATTGCCTAAGCCGGCAATCCAACGTCACCTGTCGCCGGGTTCCTACTTGGGAAGAGAAGCGCCCGCCTGCTTGATGGCGGAAGACAGGGCCTGACACACTTTCTCGATCGAGGAATTCTGTGCCTTGGCGGCGGTTTCGAGATCCTGCGTCGTGCCCATCGACGAAACGGTGCCTTTCTTGCCGAGTGCCTCGGCCTCGTCGCCTTCCTTCGTGTCGGCGGGTTTCGGAATCAGACCCATCATCTTCTGCTGCATCGATATCGTGTCGGCGTCTGCAAAGCCCTTCTCCTTGCAGTATTGAACCACGCCGAGCTGATTGCGCGCGCTATTGTAGGCCATCTTCATCTGATCCGGCGTCTGAGCCAGGGCCGGGCCGGTCGCTGCCAACACGACGAGCGCAGATACCAGCAATCCTTGGACGTTGATCTTCATTGCATACTCCGATCTGTACTCAGGGAACCCACCCCCTCTCGCGAGCACGACAAGACACAGGATCGTCGTGGCCTAATTGTGGGCGTCGGGAAATTTCTGTGTAGGATGACCTGTGATCAAATCTGCTTCGAAAATTCCGCCGGGCTTTCGAGAAATCTCCGAGGCGTCCGGTTTTGCTGCCGCCAATGGACCATGGTTCGAGAAAGTCGAAGGCCGGCGCGTTTGGCGCGGCTTCCTGCCCGGTCCGCAACACGCCAACGCGCTGGGCATCGTCCACGGCGGCATGCTGGCGGCCTTTCTCGATTCGGCCTTGGGTTCGGTCGTGTGGCGCGCCATCGATCGACGCTGTGTGACCTTGCGGCTGACACTCGATTATCTGTCGCCGGCTCGCGTCGGCGATTGGCTCGAGGCGACCGGCGAACTCGTGGGCCAGGACGAGCATATGGTGCATGTCCGGGGTCGCCTCTATGGTCCGCGCCACGATGTGTTGGGCGGGCTGGGTGACTTCGCGTTGCTCAGCGTCCGCCGTCAGATTCCCGCTAGGAGTTAGAGTGATCGACGACAATCCACCCGAAGGTTTCGCCCGCATCGATTTCGATCGCGGCCGGCCCGATCCGACCTTCAACACCCATATCGGCAACCTCTATGCCAAGCGCGGCGAGAAGGGCACGCGCGACGAGTTCGTCATGGGCTTTCGCGTGCAGTCCCACATGTGCAATCCGGCGGGCGGTCTGCACGGCGGCATGATGATGAGTGTCGCCGATCTCGTCGGCACGATGGGCGGCGGCACCCTTGTGGGGCTACGCAAGTTCCTGCCGACGGTGAACATGACCTTCGACTTCGTGGCGCCGGCCAGGGTCGGCGACTGGGTCGAAGGCCGTGCCGAGGTGGTGCGCCAGACGCGCTCGCTGCTCTTCACCAACATCTATCTGACGGTGGGCGAAGAGAAGATCCTGCGCGCCTCCTCGATTGCCAAGATCCCGTCGGGTGATGGCTTCACCTTCAACAAGGCCCGCTTGGCACGCGAGGAGGCCGCCCCGTCCTAGGCCACTTCCTATCTGCTAGGCTTGCTGCATGAGTAACGTGTTTCCCAAAGCCGTGCTGTTCGATTTGCTGACGGCGTTGATCGATTCCTGGACGCTGTGGAATTCGGTGGCGGGCTCGGACTCGGCGGGACGGCGCTGGCGGGCCGAGTACCTGCGCCTGACTTATGGCTGTGGGGCCTATGTGCCGTACGAGACGCTGGTGCGCGACGCGGCGCGCAACACCGGGCTCGCGGAGAGTGCGGCCGATGCCCTCGAAGCGCGCTGGATCGACCTGCCGGTATGGAGTGGTGCGCAACAGGCCCTCGACGCGCTGAAGGGGCGGACCAAGCTTGCGGTCGTGACCAACTGCTCGATCCGGCTGGGCGCACTTGCTGTGGCACGTCTGAAAACGCCGTGGGATTGCGTGATTACGGCGGAGGAAGCGGGCGCCTACAAACCCGATCCGCGACCTTATCGTCTGGCGCTCGAACGGCTGGGAGTGGCACCACAGGAAGCGGCTTTCGTTGCCGGATCGGGGTACGATCTCTTTGGCACATCGGCCGTGGGCCTCAGGACCTACTGGCACAACCGGGTCGGTCTTGCGCGCCCCGACGGCGCACCGGCCGCTGCCCTCGAACGGCCCACGCTCGACGATCTCATCCCCTGGCTCGAAGGACGCCTCTCGTGAAGCTGATGGACATCGAAACACCGGCCGCGCTGATCGACGAGACTCGCATGGCGGCGAACATCGACCGTATGCAAAAGCATCTCTCGGCGCTCGGGGTGCGGCTGCGCCCGCATGTGAAGACGTCGAAGTGCATCGAGGTTGCGCGTCGCCAGCAGGAGGCTGGCGCCAAAGGTATCACAGTCTCCACGCTGAAGGAGGCGGAGCAGTTCTTCGCTGCGGGATTTGCCGACATCCTCTATGCCGTCTGCATGGCGCCGGAGAAGCTCGACCGCGCCCTGGCCCTGATCCGTCGCGGGTGTGCGCTCACTATCCTGGTCGATTCGGTGACGGCCGCGCAGGCCGTCGTCGCTAAGGGCAAGGAAGCAGCCCACGCCTTCGAGGTGATGATCGAGATCGATTCCGACGGTCATCGCTCGGGAGTCCAGCCCGAGGCGGCGGAGTTGATCGAGATCGGCAAGATCCTGCGGGAAGGCGGCCAGCACCTGAAAGGCGTGCTGACCCATGCCGGCAGTTCCTACGATCTCGACACGGACGAGGCGCTGCAGAAACTCGCCGAGCAGGAGCGGGCGCTTTGCGTGCGCGCTGCCGAACGGCTGCGTGCAGCCGGCATCGCCTGTCCCGAGGTCAGCGTCGGCTCGACTCCGACGGCGCTCGCGGCCCGGAACCTCGCAGGCGTCACCGAAGTGCGTGCAGGCGTCTATGTCTTCTTCGATCTCGTGATGTCGAATGTCGGCGTCTGCACGCCGCAGCAAGTGGCGCTGTCGGTGCTGGCCACCGTGATCGGGCATCAGCCGGAGAAGGGGTGGGTGATCGTCGATGCCGGATGGATGGCCATGAGCCGCGATCGCGGCACGCAGCGCCAGAAGATCGACTATGGCTATGGTGCTGTCTGCGATGCGTCGGGCCACCTGATTGACGGCCTGTTCGTGTCGGGGGCCAACCAGGAACACGGCATCATCTCGCGTCGCGATGGAGCAGCGGATGCCGGCGTGGTCCAGCGCTTCCCGATCGGCACCAAGCTGCGCCTGTTGCCCAACCACGCGTGTGCCACCGGCGCGCAGTATCCCTTCTATCTCGCGGTATCGCCCGACGGCGACGCCACGCCGTGGCAACGCTTCCAGGGGTGGTAGCTAGACCGTCGCGCCGAAGTGGCTGCCGAGCGCACGGCGGCCGGAGTCGGTGAGCCGCACGGTGCGGCTGCGGCGCAGGCGTTCCGCCCAGCCACGCTTGAAGAAGGTGTC
>CALROF020000204.1:0-11878 GCA_943369775.1 Reyranella massiliensis 521 | reverse complement strand
CACGCCGCTCGGCGCGGAAGCCGCGCAACTCTTCAGCCTGTTCGTCAACTCGGGCAACGGCGGCAAGGACTTCTCCGGCATCGTCAAGATGCTGGATGGCAAGTAATCCACGGGCAGGGCGCCGTACCCTCTACGACCTGAAATCGCTGGACGGGCGGCAGCTCAGCCCGTTCGGCCAGCGTGTCCATCTTGCGCTCCGGCACAAGGGACTCGAGGTTGATCGCATCGAACTGGTGCGCTTCGTCGACAAGGAGGCGATCGCCTTCGCCAAGTCGCAGTCCGTGCCGGTGCTGGTCGACGGCGACAAGGTCGTGGCCGATTCCTGGCGCATCGCCAACCACCTCGAAGATGACTATCCCGACCGGCCCTCCCTGTTCGGCGGCGACGCAGGCCGCGCACTCGCGCGCTACTTCAACAACTGGTGCGGCCTCTGGCTCACGCCCGAGATCGCGAGCTTCATCCTGTTCGATATGCTCGACCATATCGACGAGGAAGATCGTGCCTACATACGCCGTACGCGCGAGCCGCGCTTCGGGCCGCTGGAGAAGCTGAACGAGACTCGCGCAGCCCGGTTGCCTGCCTTCCAGAAGGCACTCGATCCTTTGCGCCTCACGGTGAAGCAGAACGGCAACCTGCATGGCGCCACGCCGGGCATGGCGGATTTCATGGTCGCTGCGGCGTTCCATTGGGCGGAGCAGTCGAGCCGATTTGCGCTGCTTCAAACAGACGATCCGCTCTACTCTTGGAGCCGACGTCTCAACGGTCCAAGTCACGCGGAAAGGTAACGGACAGAGTAAATGATTACGCTTTACGATCTCGTCTTCCAGAATGATCGCCGGCCCAGCCCCTTCTGCTGGCGCGCCAAGTTCGCCCTGGCCCACAAGGGGCTGGAGTGGAAGGACGAGCCGACGGGCTTCACCGAGAAGCACAAGATCGCCTTTGCCGATTCGCAGCTCCTGCCGGTGCTCAAGGATGGCGATGTGGCGGTGAAGGACAGCTGGGCGATCGCCTGCCACCTCGACAAGGCCTATCCGGACAAGCCGATTTTCGCGAACGAACAGGAGCGGCTGGCGGGACAGCTCGCCAATGGCTGGACGGACGTGGCGGTCAACGCCGCTGTGTTCCCGCTGGTGGTCGCCGATCTGGTGGAGCGCGTGCGGCCGGAGGACAAGGCCTACATCATCGAGTCGCGCGGCAAGCGCTTGGGGACTGCCGACTTCGCGGGCTTCCAGGCACGGGCGCGGGAGAAGGGCGTTGCCACGCTCCGCACGGCGCTGGAGCCGGCGCGTCGCGTCCTGCGCGAGCAGAAGTTCCTGGGCGGCACGCGTCCCAACTATGCCGACTATGCGTTGTTCGGCACGTTCATGTGGGCCTATGCGACCAGCCCGCTGGTGCTGCTGGAGAACGACGATCCCGTGCACAGCTGGCGCGAACGCATGTTCGACCAGTTCGACGGCATGGGTCGCAAGGCCAAGGCGGCCTGACGGCTGTAACGACAAGAAGGAGACATCCTGTGGCGGATGCGAATGCCAAACCCTTCGATCCGGCCGAGCATCGCTTCGGGCCGGCGCACTGGTTCGAGGATCTGAAGGTCGGCCAGAAGTTCTACATCAACTCGCGCACCCAGACGGAGGCGTTGTTCTCGGCCTTCCAACTCGCGAGCGGGGACAATCACCCGATCCACTACGACCGGGAATACTGCAAGGCACTGGGCCATCGCGACATGCTGGCACACGGTCTGCAAGTCGCGATCCAGGGCGCGGCGGGCGGCGGTATCTTCCCGCACATCGTCGGCGAATCGCTGATCGGATTTCTGGAGCAGTCCTCGCGCTTCCTGAAGCCGGTCTATGTCGGTGACACGCTCTATCCCATGCTGGAGATCACCGAACTCAAGCCCGGCCGCACCACCGGTGTGGCCATCCTGAAGCTCACCATCCACAACCAGTCCGGCGAGCTGGTGTGCGACGGCGAGCACAAGTACCTTGTCAAAAAGCGCCCGCAGTAGGCGCGGAGGAGAGAACATGATTGGCGTCATCGCGAAGCTCACCATCAAGCCCGGCACCAATGCCGATTTCGAGGCGACGATGAAGGCGCTTCAGGCCAAGGTCCATGCCGACGAGCCGGGCAACAAGCTCTATGCCCTGCACAAGACGGCCGACGTTAATGTCTACGTCATGTTGGAACGATACGAAAACCAGGCGGCGCTCGAAGCGCATCGGGCGGCGCCGCACTTCAAGGAGCTTGGCCGCAAGCTCGGCGACTATCTTGCCGGCCGCCCTGACGTGCAGGTGATGGAAGAAGTCTAAGGCCCTGAATCGGGGAAGGGGACGCATGGACGGTATCATTCACCGGCATACCAAGCCCGGTACCGCTCCCGGAACGCTTGCCGGACGCGCTCCCGTCCCCGACGAGGCCCTCGACTTTACCCTGGTCGAATACACGCCGGACGATGTCCAGGTCGTGCATGGGGTGGAGGTCGACGAATGTCGCTTCCACCTCGGCACGCCGGGCCATACCTGGATCGACGTGGCGGGCCGGCCCAGTTCCGAGATGCTGCGCAATCTCGGCATGGCCTTCAACCTGCATCCGCTGGCGCTCGAAGACGTCTTCCATGCCAACCAGCGCAGCAAGCTCGACCTCTACGAGGGGCAGGGCTTCATCGTCCTCAACGACCCGATCTACGAGGACGGCGCGCTGCTGTCGCGGCAGGTCAGCATCTTCTTCGGCGACAACTATGTGATCTCCTTCCACGATCACAAGGTCGACATTTTCAAGCCGGTCCGTGACCGCATCCAGACGGCGGGCTCGCGGCTGCGCATCTTCGGCATCGACTACCTCGTCTATGCGCTGATCGATCTCGTGGTCGACCGCAAATTCCCGTTGATCGAGGCGGTGTCGAACCACCTCGAACAGCTCGAGGACGAGGCGTTGGAACGTCCGACGCAGGACACGCTCTATCACATCCATCAGTCGCGGCGGGCGCTGGTCGCCTTCCACCGCATTCAGTGGGCGGAGCGCGAGACGGTTCTCGCGGTGATGCGCCCCGACGTGCCGTTCATCATGCCGGAGACGCGCACCTATCTGCGCGACTGTTTCGACCATGCGGTGGCGGTGCTCGAATTGGTCGAGAGCTATCGCGAAATGACGAACAGTCTGATGGAAGTCTATCTCATGGACTCCTCGAACCGCATGTCCGAGGTGATGAAGACGATGGCGATCATCACCGTCTTCTTCATGCCCTTGAGTTTCCTCGCCGGCATCTACGGCATGAACTTCGAGCGCGACGTCGGCAACATGCCGGAACTGGGCTGGAAGTACGGCTACTATTTCTTCTGGTTCATGGTCGTCATGGTCGTGGGCGGCATCTTCTTCTGGCTGAAGCGCAAGCGGTGGATCTGAATCAATGACGAACGCCTATCGTATCTACGGGTCCGAACTCTCGCCCTATTCGGTAAAGGTACGCTCCTTCTTCCGCTTCAAGGGCATCGAGCACACCTGGATCCCGCGCTCGCCGGCCGTGCAGGCGGAGTTCCAGAAATACGCCAAGCTGCCGCTGGTCCCGCTGGTCGTGACGCCTGAGGACAAGGGCCTTCAGGATTCCACGCCGATCCTCGAAGGCATCGAAGCCGTGCACAAAGAGCCTTCGGTGGTGCCGGACGATCCGGCGCTCGGCTTCGTCTCGGCGCTGCTCGAAGAGTATGGCGACGAGTGGGGCAACAAGTGGATGTTCCACTATCGCTGGCGCTACCAGCCGGATGCCTGGGCGACCTCGGAGCGCATCGCGCAGCAGATGATGGGCGCAGAGGGCACGCTGGCCGTCGCACAGGCGCGGGCCGCCGTCGCCGAGCGCATGATGGGCCGCTTGGGCTTCGTCGGCTCCAACGACAAGACCCAGCCGCTGATCGAGGCGTCGTTCAAGAAGGCGGCGGCGTTGCTCGACGCCCATCTTGCGACACGGCCCTATGTCCTGGGCGCGCGACCTTCGATGGCGGACTTCGGCCTGTGGGGCCAATTCTATGAGGCCGCGACCGATCCGACGCCGGGAGCGCTCCTGCGGGCGTCGGCGCCGAACGTTGTAGCGTGGGTGAAGCGCATGCTCTCGCCCAAGGTCGAGGGGTCCTTCGAGACGTTGGCGGCGCTGTCGCCGACCCTGGTGCCGCTCCTCAAGGAAGAGGTGGCCGGTCTCTTCCTGCCGTGGTCGCAGGCCAATGCCCAGGCGATCGAACGCGGCGACAAGAGCTTCACGATGACGCTCGGCGGCTCCGAGTGGACGCAGGAGCCGCAGAAGTACCATGCGCGGTCGCTGGCCGAGATCCGGCGCAAGTATGCCGCTGCCAAGGGCGCTGCTGGACTCGAGCCGGTCCTGAGCGAGAGTGGCTGCCTCAAAGGTCTGGCGGGCTAACGCCTGCTCACCGCAGCGACGAAACGATCAGCGTCACGCCCGAGAAGGCCAGCAGCGCCAGCAGGATGCGGCGGAACTGGACGTCGTCGATGCGGCCGTAAAGGGCGAGCCCGATCCGTGCTCCGATCAGGGTCGAGGGCACGCAGATCGCCGCCCAGATGAAGAACGTCCGGTCGAGAAAGCCCGCGATGCCGGCGGAGATCAGCGCGAGGAAGAGCACGCTCATGTTGAAGGGCTGGTTGACGCCGCGCTGCTCGTTCTTGCCATAGCCGCGGAGTTGCGCCCAGATCGTGGGCGCGGGGCCGCTCAGGCTCGCCATGCCGCCCATCACGCCGCCGACCAGGCCAACCGCTGCGTCCGCGACGCGGCCGCCGCCGGTGACGATGGGTGGGCGGCGCACGAAGGCCATCCAGGCGCTGTAGACGATTAGCAGGATGCCGACGCCCACTTTCAGCGGCTGCGGCCGGACATCTTCCAGGAGCATGGTGCCGATCGGCACGCCGATCGCTCCGGCGAGGAGAAAGGGCCAGAGCCGCGGCCAGCGGATGCCGCTCCAGATGCGCGGCAGCGATTGTATGTGGCCGGCGACGCTGCAGAGGGCAGTCAGAGGTGCTGCGGTCAGAGGCGACATGGCCTGCAGCCAGAAGCCCAGCGCCACCAGCGCGTAGCCGGTGCCGCTCAATCCGTTGACGAAACCCGCAGCCAGTGCCCCGGCGACGACGATTGCGATGTCGCCGGGGGGAGGGAGTTCCACGCCTGTTACGCTCCGGCGCTGAACGCCTGGATGCCGGTCATGGCGCGGCCGAGGATCAGCGCATGCACGTCGTGCGTGCCCTCGTAGGTGTTCACCGCCTCGAGGTTCATGACGTGACGGATCACGTGATACTCGTCCGACACGCCGTTGCCGCCGTGCATGTCGCGGGCGACGCGGGCGATATCCAGCGCCTTGCCGCAGTTGTTGCGCTTGATCAGGGAGATCATCTCCGGTTGGGCGTGGCCCTGGTCCTTGAGGCGGCCGACGCGCAGGCACGCCTGCAGGCCGATCGCGATCTCGGTCTGCATGTCGGCCAGCTTCTTCTGGATGAGCTGATTGGCGGCCAGCGGCCGGCCGAACTGCTTGCGGTCGAGCGTGTAGTTGCGTGCCTGCTTCCAGCAGAACTCCGCGGCGCCCATGGCGCCCCAGGCGATGCCGTAGCGGGCATTGTTGAGGCAGCCGAACGGTCCGCCGAGGCCCGAGACGTTGGGCATCATGTTCTCGACCGGCACGAAGACCTCGTCGAGCATGATGGCGCCGGTCACCGAGGCGCGCAGGCTGAACTTGCCTTCGATCTTCGGCGTCTCGATGCCCTTCCAGCTACGCTCCAGGATGAAGCCGCGGATCGCGCCGCCGTCGAGCTTGGCCCAGATCACCAGCACGTCGGCGATCGGCGAGTTGGTGATCCACATCTTGGAGCCCGAGAGCTTGAAGCCGCCCGGCACCGTGACGGCGCGGGTCTTCATGCCACCGGGGTCGGAACCGTGATCGGGTTCGGTCAGGCCGAAGCAGCCGACCCACTCGCCGGTCGCGAGCTTGGGCAGGTACTTCATCCGCTGCTCTTCGCTGCCGTAGGCGTAGATCGGATGCATGACCAGCGAGGACTGCACGCTCATCGCCGAGCGGTAGCCAGAGTCGACACGCTCGACCTCGCGCGCCACCAGGCCGTAGGTCGTGTAGTTGGCGCCGGCGCAGCCGTACTTCTCGGGAATCGTCGAACCGAGCAGGCCTAGCGCGCCGAACTCGTTCATGATCTCGCGGTCGAACTTCTCGTGGCGATTGGCCAGCAGCACGCGCGGCATCAGCTTGTCCTGGCAGTAGTCGCGCGCAGCATCGCGGATCGCGACTTCCTCCTCGGTGAGCTGGTCGTCGAGGAAGAAGGGGTCTTCCCAATCGAACGGCTTGGCGTCGGCGGAAATGCCCTTGGCGGCACTCTTCATCGGGGTCGCGGCGGTGGCCATATCTTCTCCTGGCTATTTCCGCGGGGTCTTAACAGGCGAGGCGGGCCACGCCAACCGTTGCGGCGAAGGGTCCTGGCAGTACAAATACGCAATGATCGTTCGCCGGGAGTGCGCCGTTCCGGTGGCGCCCTCCCAAGCCGACGTCAGGCGGTCCCGGCTGCACCCTCGGTGCGGCCTGTCAGGGCGCGGAAAATCTCCAGGGTGAGTTTGCCGAAGGCCTCGGAGGCCCGGAGTTCGACCGTGCGCGGGCGCGGCAGGTCGATGCGCAAGTCCGCGGCAATGCGGCCCGGGCGGGCCGACATGACCAGGACGCGGTCGGACAGGAACACGGCCTCGGGGATCGAATGGGTAACGAACAGGACCGTCTTGCGGGCCTCCTGGGCCAGGTCCTTCTCGCCCCAGATGCGCAGCAGTTCGAGCGCCATATCGTCCCGCGTCATGGCGTCCAGCGCGCCGAACGGCTCGTCCATCAGGAGGAGCGGGGGATCGAGCAGCAGGGCCCGGCAAAGTGCGGCGCGCTGCTGCATGCCGCCCGACAGTTCGCGCGGCAGCTTGGGGCCGAAGCCGCCGAGGCCCGCCATGTCGAGAAGTTGCTCGGCCCGCGATCTCAGCGCCTTGGGATCCTTGCCGGCAAGCTCGGCCGGCAGCAGGACGTTTTCCAGGATCGATCGCCATTTCAGCAGGATCGGCGCCTGGAAGACCATGCCGATATCGGGGATCGGCTGCGTGACCGGGCGGCCGGACACGGTGACGGTGCCCGACGTGGCGGGCCGGAGCCCGGCCACGATCCTGAGCAGAGTCGACTTTCCGCAGCCGCTCGGGCCGACCAGCGAGACGAACTCGCCGGCGCCGATGGAGGAGGTGATGCCGGCGAGGGCCTCGACTGGGCCGCTCGCCGCCTCGTACGTCATGCCGACCTGGTCGAGGTCGATCAGTGCCTTGGTCACGCTACGCGAATGCCTGGATCGGTTGCTGGTATCAGTTGCTGGTGCTGGGCATCGCGACTTTGGTGAAGAAGTCGGTCGAATAGGTGTCCTTGCACTCGACCTTCTTCGGCAGGCCCATGTAGGTGTTCACGAGATCGACCGAGTCGCACATTTTCTTCGCGTCGATCCAGCCGATGCCGTTCTTGGCGTAGCGTTCGGTCTTCATCAGGCCGAGGCCGATCAGCATGTTAGGCGTCATCACCTCGACGTCGACTTCGGGGACGCGCTTCTTGAAGATCTCCATCGCAGCCTTGGGATCGGCCATCACATCGCGCCAGCCCATGTAGGAGGCTTCGAGGAAGGCCTTCAGCACGGCCGGGCGATCCTTCATCGTCTTGGCGCTGGCCATGATCGACATGGAGTACATGTCGAAGCCGAAATCGGCCCACGGCATCATCACCACGTTGCCCTTGCCCGCGGCCTTCTCGTAGAGCGGCAGGCCGGTCGAATAGTCGCCGACGCCGTCCATGCGCTTCTCGGCGACGGCGGCGATCTTGGCGGCCGGCTCGATGTTCACCCACGAGACCTTGCTGACGTCGATGCCGTTCACCTTGGCGAAAGCCGGGAACATCTGGCGCTGGCTGTCGCCCGGAGGGGCGCCCAGGGTCTTGCCCTCGAGATCCTTGGGCTTGGTGAGCGGCTTGTCCTTCAGGCTGAAGATGTTGAGCGGCGTCTTGTCGAACACCATGCCCACGGTCTTGATCGTGGTGCCGCGGCCGATCGAGGCGATCACCACGGCGGCATCGGCCAAGCCCGCATCGGCGCGGCCGGTATCGACCTTGGCGATCGAATCGCCGGATCCCTTGGAATTCTCCAGGGTCACGTCGAGGCCCTTAGCCTTGTAGTAGCCCTTGTCGAGGGCGACCCAGTAGGCCGCGTGGTCGCCGACGGCAAACCAGTTCAGCGCGAACGTGAATTTCTCCTGCGCCGAAGCGCTGCCCGTGCCCGCGATCAGCGCGGCCAGGGCCAACGACAATGTCCTCTTCATGATTTTCTCCCTTTACCCTTCCCCGTAGTCAGTCGACGCCCTCGGCCCACGGCGCCCAAAGCTGCGCCAGCAGGACGACGGCGCCATAGAGCAGCAGCCCGACGATCGAGATCCAGATCAGCGCGGCAAAAGCCACTGCCGTATTCATGCTGCTCTGCGTGGTCGTGATGACGTAGCCCAGGCCCTTCTGCGAGGCGACGAACTCGCCGACGATGGCGCCGACGACGGCGGCGGTCGCCGTGATCTTGAGCGCGCTCAGGATGTAGGGCAGGGCGTTGGGGATGCGGATCTTGGCGAAGATCTTCCACTTCGGTGCGTTGAAGACGCGGCCGAGGTCGAGCATGTCGGCTTCGACCTGGCTCAGGCCGACGGCCGTATTGATGACCACGGGGAAGAAGCCGATGAGCGCGCCCATCAGCATGTTGGGAAAGATGCCGTAGCCCATCCAGATCAGGAACAGCGGCGCGATCGCCACCTTGGGCAGCGTGTTCACGAACACCAGGAAGGGGACCAGCGCATTGGCAATAAGCGGCGACCAAGCAATCGCCACGCCAAGCGCCACACCAACGACGGCCGCCAGAACGAAGGCGCCGATGATCTCGATCGTCGTTGTCCAGAGATGCTGGGACCAGCCGATCTCGCTGTGCCACAGCGCATTCCAGACCGAGAGCGGCGAGGGCAGGAGATATTCGCGAATGTTGCCCAGGCTGACCGCGAGCTGCCAGCAGGCGAGCAGGAAGGCGAACAGGGCGACCGTCGGCCAATACTGCCGACTAAGGCTCGCAAATTTCGTCATGCGCTGGCAGCGATGAATCGCTTCACCGCTTTAGTCTCGCTGTTAGTATGCGCACACATGAAGTGAGACTGGCGAACGCGGATTTGCCCGTCAAGGCGAGGATCGTCAGTGAAGCTCTCTCTGTGCAACGAAGTGATCCGCGACCTCTCTTTCGAGCGGCAATGCGTGTTGGCGGCGAGCCTCGGCTATCGCGGCCTGGAGGTGGCGCCGTTCACGCTCGGCGACGATGCCTGGCAGATGCCGGCCGCGAAGCGCAGCGAGATCCGGCGCGCGTGCAGCGATGCCGGGATCGAAGTGAGCGGATTGCACTGGCTGCTGGCGGCGCCGGCGGGCCTGTCGATCACCACCGCCGACAAAGTGGTCTGGCAGAAAAGCGTCGATGTCCTGTGCCATCTGGTCGACCTCTGCGCGGAGCTGGGCGGTGCCTATCTCGTCCATGGTTCGCCCGCACAGCGACGCGTAACGGATGCCGACGATGGCAAGCGTGCCGAGGAAGCCTGGGCCAAGGCGGCCGAAGCGTCGGAAAAGGCGGGTGTCGTCTATTGCCTGGAGCCGCTCGCCCGGCCGGACTGCAACTTCGTCAATACGCTGGCCGAAGGCGCGGCCGTGGCGCGCCGCATCGCCAACCCGGCTTTCAGGATCATGGTCGACACGCTCGCCAGCAGCCTGGAGGAGAAGGAGCCGGTGGCCGACGCGATCCGGCGCTGGATGCCGACGGGCCTGATGGCACATGTGCAGTTCAACGACCGCAACAAGCGGGGACCGGGGCAGGGCGGCGACAGGTTCGCTTCCGTGGTCGGCGCGTTGCGCGAGACCGGCTATACCGGCTGGGTCGCCATGGAACCCTTTATCTACGAGCCCGATGGCCCGACCTGCGCGGCGCGCATGATCGGCTATGTGCAGGGGCTGCTGGAGCAAGACGTATGAAAGTGAAACTGGAGGCGGTCGATCGGTTCGAGCGCGATCATCGCCTGCGTCTGCCGTTCCGCTTCGGCGTGATCACTGTCACGCAGGGCATCCAGGCAATCATCCGCGTCCGTATCGCGCTGGAGGACGGCCGGACCGGCGAGGGCGTCGCGGCCGAGGCGCTGGGCGCCAAGTGGTTCGAGAAGAGTGCCGAATTCTCTGACGCCCAGAACCTCGACCAGCTTCGCCAGGCGTTGCAGCTCGCCGTCGAGCTCTACACGGCGCAGGGCTTCGCCACGCCGTTCGGTCTCTATGCCGGCGCCTACCGCCAGCAGATCGCCCGCGGCGCCGAGCTGGGATTGAACCCGCTGGTTGCTTCTTATGGGCCGGCGCTGCTGGACCGGGCGATCATCGATGCCCTGGGCAAGATCACCGGCCAGTCCTTTGCCCAGATGATCGCGGCGAACCTGCCGGGCATCGAGGCGACCGACCTCACGCCCGACATCGACGCCGCACATCTGGCCTCTTTCCTGGCGGGCCTGAAGCCGAGTGCGTCCATCGATCTTCGCCATACCGTAGGGCTCGTCGATCCGTTGACGACGGCCGAGCGGCCGGCGTCCGAGCGGGTGAACGACGGCCTGCCGGAAACGCTGGAAGAGGTCGTGTCGTACTATGGCGGCCGCTACTACAAACTGAAAGTCGGCGGCGATGTCCGTGCCGATCTCGACCGGCTGACCCGCATCGCTGCTGTGCTTGATGCCAAGGTCGGGGCAGGCGCGGGCGACTATCGCGTCACCTTCGACGGCAACGAGCAGTACGACGACGTCGACGGCATCGTCGAACTCTGGCGCAAGGTCGAGGAGACGCCGGCGCTGGCGAAGATGGTGAGGGCGACGCTGTTCATCGAGCAGCCGATCAAGCGGCAGGCAGCGCTGAGCCGCCCGGTCACGGCACTGGCGAAGTATCGCCCGGTGATCATCGACGAGTCCGACGGCGAACTCTCGACGTTCCCGCAGGCGCTGAAGCTCGGCTATGCCGGCGTCTCGAGCAAGAACTGCAAGGGCTTCTACAAGTCGATCCTGAACGCCGCGCGCGTGGCGAAGCTCGGGGCGGGGCACTTCATGTCGGCCGAGGATCTGACGACCCAGCCCGGCGTCAGCGTCCAGCAGGACCTCGCGCTGGTCTCGCTGCTCGGCCTCACCCACGTCGAGCGCAACGCCCATCACTTCATCGACGGCATGTCGTCGGCTTCGGACGCGGAGCAGAATGCTTTCGTGAAGGCCCATCCTGATCTTTACGAGCGGCAGCCCGGCCGGCCGGCGCGGCTGCGTGCCAAGGGTGGCAAGCTGGCGCTGGGCTCGCTGGAATGTCCGGGCTTCGCGGTCGGCGTGGATCTCGATTTTGCAGCGTTGCGGGCAATGCCGGCGGCGCCCAAGGACCGGCTGCAGCCCGCCCATCCCGGAGGCAAGACATGAGCGCCAACCTTCCCGCGGGCTTTGAAAGCGTCGAGGCGGTCGAGGATTTCATGACCGCCCCGTCGGCCGAACTCGTGGCCGATCTGGCCGCGACGCCCGGCGACATTCTGGTGCTGGGCGTTGGCGGCAAGATGGGGCCGACCCTGGCGCGCATGGCCAAGCGCGCCGCGCCAACCAAGCGCGTGATGGGCGTCGCGCGTTTCAGCGAACCCGGCGTGCGCGAGGCATTGGAGAAGGCGGGCGTCGAGCCGATCGCCGCCGACCTGCTGGATCGCGCCGCGCTGGAGCAATTGCCGAAGGCCGCCAATGTCGTCTTCATGGCCGGCCGCA
>CALROF020000203.1:0-11883 GCA_943369775.1 Reyranella massiliensis 521 | reverse complement strand
TTCGAACTCTAGCGGGCCATCGGCGTCGGGATGCAGATGCTCGGGCCGGATGCCCAGCGCGACGGGCGCGCCGGCCGCAGCTGTCGTCGGGATCCCGAGCGGCAACGTAATGCGCTGTGCGCCGGTGCCGGCGAGATCGACCGAGCGGCGGTCGGCGGTCACCTTGCCGGCCAGGAAGTTCATCGACGGCGAGCCGATGAAGCCCGCCACAAAGACCGAAGCCGGCCGTTCGTAGACATCCATTGGCGTGCCGATCTGGTCGGCAATGCCCGCGTTCATCACGATCAACCGGTCGGCCAGGGTCATCGCCTCGACCTGGTCGTGCGTGACGTAGATCGAGGTGACGTCGAGCTCGCGCTGCAGCCGCTTGATCTCCAGCCGCATCTGCACGCGCAGCTTGGCGTCGAGGTTGCTAAGCGGCTCGTCGAACAGGAACACCGCCGGCTCACGCACGATGGCGCGGCCCATCGCGACCCTCTGGCGCTGGCCGCCCGAGAGCTGGCGTGGCCGCCGCTGCAGAAGCGCGCCCAGCTCCAGGATCTTGGCGGCCTTCTGCACGCGCTGGTCGATCTCGGCCTTGGACAGGCCGCGGATCTTCAGCCCATAGGCCATGTTCTCGTAGACGCTGAAGTGCGGGTAGAGCGCGTAGTTCTGGAACACCATCGCGATGTCCCGATCCTTGGGCTCCAGCTCGTTGACGACGCGATCGCCGATCGCGATCTGGCCGCCGGTGATGCGCTCCAGTCCCGCCACCATGCGCAGCAAGGTCGACTTGCCGCAGCCCGAGGGACCAACGATGACGATGAACTCGCCATCGGCGATTTCCATGTCGATGCCGTGGATGACCTCGAGCTTATCGTAGTTCTTCTTGACGCCGCGCAGGTGGACTTGCGCCATGGTCTACTTCTCCGTCTCGACAAGTCCGCGCACGAACTGGCGCTGCATGAACACAACGACAAGCACAGGCGGCAGCATGGCGAGCATCGCCATGGCCATCAGCAGGTTCCAGCTCGGCACCGAATCGACGACATTGGCCTGGCGCGAGACCGTCATGACGACAGTGTAGAAGCTTTCCTTGGTCGTGATCAGCAGCGGCCAGAGATACTGGTTCCAGCCGTAGATGAACTGGATCACGAACAGTGCGGCGATCGAGGTCCGGCTCATCGGCAGCAGGATGTCCCAGAAAAAGCGCATCGGCGAGGCGCCATCGACCCTGGCCGCTTCTGTGAGCTCGTCGGGAACGCTGAGGAAGAACTGCCGGAACAGGAAGGTCGCGGTCGCCGAGGCGATCAGCGGGATGATGAGGCCCGAATAGGAATCGAGCATGCCGAGATTGGCGACGACACCGTAGGTCGGCACGATGCGCACCTCGACGGGCAACATCAGCGTCACAAAGATCGCCCAGAAGAAGGTCATGCGCAGCGGGAAGCGGAAATAGACGATGGCAAAGGCCGCGATGATGGAGATCGCGATTTTCCCGATCGCCACGCCGAGCGCCATGATCATGCTGTTGGTGAGCGTCTGCCACACCGGCACGCTACCGACCTTGCCGTACCCCTGGGTGATGACGCGCGTGTAGTTCTCGATGAGCTGGCCGCCGGGAAGGATCGGGATCGGCGATTGCAGCATGGTCTGCTGGTCGTGCGTCGAGGCGACGAAGGTCACCCACACCGGGAAGGCAATGATGATCACGCCCAGCAGGACGACGAAGTGGCTGAAGGCCGTGAGGAAAGGACGGTTTTCGACCATCAGTAGTGCACCCGGCGCTCGATGAATCGGAACTGCACGAAGGTCAGCAGGATGACTACCGCCATCAGGATCACCGACTGTGCGGACGAGCCGCCGAGATCCTGGCCGCGGAAGCCGTCGTTATAGACTTTGAACACCAGGATTTCGGTCGCCTTGGCCGGACCGCCCTTGGTCAGGGCATCGACGATGCCGAACGTGCCAAAGAAGGCGTAGATGATGTTCACGACCAGCAGGAAGAAGCCGGTGGGCGAGAGCAGCGGGAAGATTATGTCCCAGAACCGCCGGCCGGGCCCTGCACCGTCGATGGCGGCCGCTTCGATCAGCGATTTCGGGATCGACTGCAGGCCAGCCAGGAAGAAGAGGAAATTGTAGCTGATCTGGTTCCAGACGGCGGCGATCACAACCAGCATCAGCGCCTGGTTGCCATTGCTCACATAATTGAATTCGATGCCGATGCCGTTGAGCATCCAGGCAACGATGCCGACCGACGGATTGAACAGGAAGCCCCAGAGCACGCCGGCCACGGCGGGCGCGACTGCATAGGGCCAGACGAGGAAAGTCTTGTAGGCGGTGGCGCCGCGGATCACGCGATCGGCCATCACGGCCAGCAGCAGCGAAATGCCGAGGCCCAGGGAGGCGACCAACGCGCTGAACACAAGGGTGAGCCGCGCCGAGTCGTAGTAGCCCGGGTCCTTGAAGAGATGGATGAAGTTATCGAGGAAGACGAACTTGGTGTTGCCACCGAAGGCGTCCTCGATCAGCACGGACTGGTAGATCGCCTGGCCCGACGGCCAGAAGAAGAACACCAGGGTGATGACGATCTGCGGCGCCACCAGAAGGTACGGCAGCCAGCGCTCGTTGAAGGTGACCCGCTTTTCCATGCCGGAAAGAGGAAGCCCCCGCCCTTACAGGCGGGGGCTTCTCCCGAGCTTACTTGTTCGCCGCTTCGAAACGCTTGAGCTGCTCGTTGCCGAGCTTCACCGCGTCGTCGAGCGCCGTCTTGGCGTCCTTCTTGCCCGACCATACGGCCTCGAGCTCGCCGTCGACGATGTCTCGGATCTGCACGAAGTTGCCGATGCGCAGGCCCTTGGAGTTCTCGGTCGGCGGGTTGAGCGTCAGCTCCTGAACCGCGATCTCGCGACCCGGGAACTTCTTGTAGAAGCCGTCCTTCTCGGTGACTTCCGCCGCGGCGAGCGTGACCGGCACGTAACCCGTCTCCTGGTGCCACTTGGCCTGCACCGGAGTGCTGGCGAGGTAGCTCAGGAACTTGGCAACGCCCTTGTATTCAGCCGCCGGCTTGCCTTGCAGCACCCACAGAGTGGCGCCGCCGATGATCGAGTTCTGCGGCTTGGCAATGACATCCGGCGAATAGGGCATCATGGCGATGCCGTACTTGCCGGCGCCCAGCGCCTTGTCGATCGCCGACGCGGTCGCCGACGACGCAATATGGAACGCGCAATCGCCCGCGGTGAACAGCGCCGTCGATTTGCCCTCGCGGCCGCCGTAGACGAACGTCTTGTCCTTGGTCCAGTCGGCCAGCATCTGGATGAACTTGACGCGGGCGGGATCGTTGAACTTCAGCTCGATGTCGATGCCGCCGAAGCCGTTGGCCTTCGTCGCATACGGCAGATTGTGATAGGCGCCGTAGTTCTCGATCATCGTCCAGGTCTGCCACTGCGGCGTGAATCCGCACTTGGCGCCGGCCGCGACGGCCTTCTTGGCCATCTCGCCCAGCTCCGGCCACGTCTTCGGCGGCTTGTCGGGATCGAGGCCCGCCTTCTGCAGCAGGTCCTTGTTCCAGTAGAGCACCGGCGTCGAGGAGTTGAACGGCATCGACAGCAGCTTGCCGTCGGTCGTCGAGTAGTAGCCGTAGACCGGGCCGATATAGGCCTTGGGATCGAACGGCTCCTTGGCATCGGCCATGAGCTGATAGACCGGATAGACCGCGCCCTTGGCGGCCATCATGTTGGCGGTGCCGACTTCGAAGACCTGCACGACGTGCGGCGCCTGCTTGGCGCGGAAGGCCGCGATCGCCGCCGTCAGAGTCTCGGTATAGGAACCCTTGTAGACAGGGTTCACCTTGTACTCGGTCTGGGACTTGTTGAAGCCCTCCGCCAGAGCATTGACCGCATCACCCAGGTTGCCGCCCATGGCGTGCCACCACTGGATCTCGGTCTGGGCGAACGCCACAGGCGCGCTCGCGAGAACCGCCGCCGCAGCGACGGAAGACAGAAGAATCCGTGTCATATCGAAAAACCTCCCAATGAAGCCCCACCGTTGTATCGGCGGACGACAAGACTGCGATGTGTCTGTTTTGTTTCAGTCTGATGACAGTCCACCAAGACTGCGGTGCGAACGCAACCCCCAAATGGCCGTCTAGCGGGCGAGCGCCGCCAGGACGACATCCGGCGCGTCGGTGATGACGCAATCCGTCCCCATGGCAACCAGCACGCGGGCAACCTCGGGATCGTTGATCGTGTAGGTGCTGAGCAGGTAGCCGGCCTGCTTGATCTCGACGGCGCGGGGTGCCGTCAGCCGCTTTCCGCTGGTGTTGATACCGACGGCTTCCACGGCGCGGGCACGCACCTGCCAATCGTCCTTCAGCTCGTCGATCAACAGGGCGCGCGCATATTCCGGCGCCGCTTCGCGGGCTGCCGCCAGCGAGGCGTCCTTGAAGCTCGACAGCAGCGGGGCGGGCAGCCGGACGGGCCAAAGGCGGCGCAGTGTGGCGACGGCGACGCGCGCCGTCTCCTCCTCGCGGCCCTTGCAGGGCTTGATCTCGATGTTGCAACCCAGACCCAGCTCGTCGAAGCAGGCGATGGCCTGCTCGAAGGTCGGCACCGACGCCGGCAGTTCGGCCGCCGGGGTCTCGGCCGCCAGCCGGTCGACGCCCGTGGTCCGCTTCAGTGAATCGTCGTGCATCACGATCGGTACGCCATCGGACGTCAGCTTGACGTCGATCTCGACCCAGGTCGCCCTGCGCCGGTGGGCCTCGCGAAAGGATTCCAGCGTGTTCTCAGGCGCATAGGCCATGGCGCCGCGGTGACCGACGACTTTAGGCAGTTGCAGCATGGCCCCATCCAAAGCTAACTCGGGCGTCGCAATAGACCAACAGATCGGCCCTGTCCCCCCGCATGTCGACTTTTCCCGATAAGTTCCGCCTTGATGGCCGCACCGCCCTGGTGACGGGCTCGGCCCGTGGCCTCGGCTGGGAGATGGCCAAGGGCCTGGCCGAAGCTGGCGCCCGCGTCCTTCTCCATGGTCGCTCGCACAAGCAGCTGACGCCGCGGGTCGCCGAGCTGCGCGCCGCTGGCCACGAAGCCGACGCCCTGGCCTTCGAGATGGCCGACCGGGCGGCGATGACCGCCGAAGTCACGGCGGCCGGGCCCGTCGATATCCTGGTGCACAATGTCGGCGAGAGAGACCGTCGACCTTTTCTGGAAATCGGCCCGGCCGATTTTGCCCGGCTGGTCGATACCGACCTGTCTGCCGGCCAGGCGCTGGTCCATGAGCTGCTACCGGGCATGATCGCCCGTGGCTGGGGCCGCTTGATCCTGGTGAGTTCCATCGCTGCCGATCTCGCCGCCCCCGGCGCTTCCTCCTACATCGCGGCCAAGGCGGGGCTCGCGGCGCTCGCACGGGCGCTGGCGGTGGAGTTCGGGGCGAAGGGCATCACCGCCAACGCCTTGTCACCCGGCTTCTTTGCCACCGAGACCAATGCCGCGCTGATCGCCTCGTCAGCCGGCGAACGCTTGCGTACTCGCTGCCCGGCCAAGCGCTGGGCCGAGCCCTGGGAGATCGTCGGCGCCGCCCTCTTCCTGGCGTCGCCCGCCGCAGGCTACGTCAACGGCCACACGCTCACCGTCGATGGCGGAGTGTCGGCAACCTACATCTCATGACGCTGACGACGCTCGGACGCCTGGCCATCGCGAGCGCTACATTCGTGTTGGCCACGGCAATGCCGGCGCTGGCGGCGGGCGCTGGCGCACCGGCGATAGACGGGCGCTTTCTCGGCCTGCAGTGGCTCTTGCCCTTCATCGGCATCTTGCTGTCGATCGCCATTCTGCCGCTCGCCGCACCGCACTTTTGGCATCGTCACTTCGGCAAGGTCTCGGCATCCTGGGCTGCTCTGGTGATTGTGCCCTTCGCCGCGATCCACGGCATACCGACCGCGGTCTACGAGACCATCCATCTGCTGCTGCTCGACTACATCCCCTTCATCGTCCTGCTGCTGGCACTGTTCACGGTGACGGGCGGCATCCACATCCGCGGCAACCTGTATGGCTCGCCGTCGATGAACACGGCATTGCTGGCAGTCGGCACCGTGCTGGCTGGATGGATGGGCACGACCGGCGCGTCGATGCTGCTGATCCGGCCGGTGATCCGCGCCAACGACGACCGGCGTCACAAGATCCACGTCTTCGTCTTCTTCATCTTCCTGGTGTCGAACATCGGCGGTGCGTTGACGCCACTCGGCGATCCGCCATTGTTTCTCGGCTTCCTCAAGGGAGTGAGCTTCTTCTGGACGACGAAGCATCTCTTCAGCGAGATGCTGTTGTGCGCCATCGTCCTGCTCACGTTGTTTTACGCCATCGACAGCTACTGGTACCGCAAGGAAGGCCGCAAGAAACCCGACCCGACTCCGGAGTCGCCGATCCGCATCGAAGGCGGCGTCAACATCATCCTGTTGGCGGCCATCATCGGCATCGTGCTCCTAAGCGGCACCTGGAACCCCGGCATTCACTTCACCGTCTTCCATGTGACCCTGGAGCTGCAGCACATCCTGCGCGATCTCGCGCTGATCGCGGTCTCGATCCTGTCGCTCAAGCTCACGCCCCGCCGCATACGCACCGACAATGCCTTCACCTGGGGGCCGATCGCCGAGGTCGCCAAGCTGTTCGCGGGCATCTTCGTCACCATCGCTCCGGCTCTGGCCATCCTGCGCGCCGGGTCGGATGGCGTGCTGGCGCCGCTGGTCGCGCTGGTGACGGGTCCCGACGGCCGGCCGCTCGATGCCTGGTACTTCTGGCTGTCGGGCATCCTCTCGAGTTTCCTCGACAATGCGCCGACCTACCTCGTCTTCTTCAATCTTGCGGGGGGCGACCCCGGTGTGCTGATGGGGCCGCTCGCCAGCACCTTGGTGGCCATTTCCTGCGGGGCGGTGTTCATGGGCGCCAACACCTATATCGGCAATGCCCCCAACTTCATGGTCAAGGCCGTGGTCGAGGAGGCCGGCATCCGCATGCCGAGCTTCTTTGGCTATATGGCGTGGTCCTCCGCCATCCTTTTGCCTTTGTTCGTGCTGCTCACTTTCGTTTTCTTCTAGCGTCCATCCCCTTAGAATTGGGTCAGCGGCGGCATAGCCCGGACAGCCAGATGGCGCCGTACCCCTTCAATGAGAGCTGGATGAGATCTCGTCGCGCCTTCCTCAGAGCCATTGCCCTGGCCTCAACGGTGCTGCTCCTGCTCGCGCCGCAGCTCGCGGGCGCGGCCGAAATCCGGGTCGTCACCTCGGGGGCCTTCACCGAAGCCTACAAGATCCTGATTCCGATCTATGAGCAGGCTTCGGGCCATAAGGTCGTCAGCGCTTTCGGCGCCTCCATCGGCAATGCACCCGACTCGATTCCCAGCCGCTTCGCCCGCGGCGAAAAGTTCGACCTGGTGATCCTCTCGGAAGGCGGACTGGAGGCACTGCTGAAGGCCGGCAAAGTCGTGCCCGGCAGCCGCATCGACCTGGCCCGGTCGCAGATCGGCGCCGCCGTGCGCAAGGGCACCCCCAAGCCCGATATCAGCACGGTCGAGGCATTGAAGCAGACGCTGTTGAACGCCAAGTCGGTGGCTTATTCGGCGAGCGCCAGCGGGACCTATCTCTCCGAGGAACTGTTCCCGAAGCTTGGGGTCGCCGAGCAGCTCAAAGTCACCGGCAAGAAGATCATGAGTGAACGTGTCGGTGCGGTGGTGGCACGCGGCGATGCCGAGCTTGGCTTCCAGCAGGTGAGCGAGCTGATCTACTTCAAGGAGCTGGACATGGTGGGAACGCTGCCTGCCGAGGTTCAGCAAACCCTCTTCTTCTCCGCCGGCCTGGTTGAAGGTTCAGAGGAAAAGGACGCCGCCTTGCACCTCGCGCGCTTCCTCGCCTCGCCGGCGGTCGCCGCGATCGTCCGCAATACAGGCCTCGATCCGGTTGGCTCCGATCCGCCAGCCAAGCCTCGCTGATCGCTACCTCAGGATCGATCCAACCGTGGCCCACGCCGCCAGCGCCTCCTCGTATCGCTCCGACCGGATGTCTCCGGTCGCGATGGCGCTCGCGGTGTTGCTGCATGTGCTGGTCGTCGCGGCGCTGTTCTGGCTGATCGAGAGCCAGCCGAAGATCCCGCCGGTCGAGGACGTGATCGAGGTTTCGCTCGAGCAGCCCAAGCCACCGGAACCGCCGCCTCCCCCTCCGCCCCCGAAGCAGGCGCAGCAACCAAAGCCGCCGCCTCCGCCCGAGGATATGGGGTTGAAGCCGCCGGCTGCGATCACGGCCGACAAGGCGACGCAGGTGCCGCCGGTTGCACCGCCCGGCAAGGAGGCGTCGGCACCGCAGCCACCCTCGCCGGACAATCTGCCGCCGCTGCAGCCAGAACCGCCGCAACCTCCAGTCGCCGAGCCCCCCAAGCCGACGCCCGCCCCCACGCCGTCGCCAGCAGGACGGCCACCGGAGCAGCAAGCGCTGGCCGCCCCACCGCCCCCGCCTGCACGGCCGCCGGCGGGGCAGCACCAGGACGTGCGTCCCTCGCCGCTTCCGCCCGGCCAGCAGAGACGCGCGCCCGCCGTGCCCAATGCCAAGGAAGCGCCGACGACATCGCACTTCGTCAATCCCGCCGACGCCTATAATCGCGCCCGGACTGCCGACAACTACCTTTGGCAGGTTGCGATGAAGCTTCAGGGCTATCGCTATCAGGCGAACACGAATGCCAGCCGCGGCACCACCGTGGTGCGCGTCACCATCGCCCGGAACGGACGGTTGCTTGCCGTCGAGGTCATCCGCTCAAGTGGAGTTCCGGAATTCGACAACGGCGTGCTGGCCGGCGTTCGCGCCGGCTCGCCCTACTCGCCACTGCCGCCCGACATCCAGGGGGAAAGCGCGAGCTTCAACCTGCCGTTGATCTCGGTGAACCGGAATTGATCGCCGCCACTAGGGCAGCATCACCTTCACAAGTCGCCCGCCCCGAACGTCGACACGCTGCATCACCGACCCGCCTTCAACCTGCGAGGTGCCCTGCCACTTTATGCTGGTGGTCGCGTACCAGACGCCATCGGGCACCTGCGCGAAGGAGAAGCTGCCCTGTACGTCGCACCGGGTCGTGCGCAACGACGAAACGTAGAGCGGATCGTCCCGTTCGAACTTGACCGCCCCGCGGCTGGCGGCGCGCATACCCTTCTCCGTGCTTCCGAAGATCGCTTCCATTCGGGCTCGCGCATAGGGGCTGTCCGGGATCAGATTTGCCGACTGCCCGGCGCAGGTACGGCTTTCGCCATCGGCTGACTTCATGACGGCGAGGCCGCTGACGGTGTTCCTGCCGCTTCGCTTCGACCAGTCGATCTCCGACTGGCTGATCGGCCTGGAGAGCGCCGCCTGCTGCTGCCCGGACTCCCCGAACTGTGCACATCCGGCGACGGCCAGCGTCAATCCCACGATCACGGCAGCATGCTTCATTCGAAATTCCTCTCTACGCGGGCGAAGTAGACATCAACGCAACGGTGGGACGTGTGTTCCTTTCGTGATCTGCGGCCATGCCCATTGCAAAAGTTAGGACTCCTTTGCGCAGGTGAAATGAGGCTAAGACCTAGACAGGTCCCACGCATGTTGCGGCCTAGGAGCGGGTGGAGATGAATGATCTAAAGCGCGCATGCGAAGATGCGCTTGCGCCTGGTGAATCAAGGCGCCGTGGTTTGTTCCCAACGAGATGGGCCGCTGGCTTGCTCCTATTGACGGCGACCCTTGCCGGCGAAGCGCAGGGCCAACCCGCGAGTGGCGCGACCACGAATGCCTTGAGCTGCGGCGTCCTGAACGCGGAATCCTCGCGAACCTCGACAGGGTCGCGCTGGACGATCTCGGGGCCCTCGGGGAAAGCAACTGAAACTGGAGTCCTGCGCAGCGGTCCACGTTTCGAGTGCATCGACGGCGCCATCCTGATCGTGGAGTTTACCTCGACGGCCGGGCACTCCTTCTTCGATGCCTACTTCGCGGACGGCACCAATATCGGCTATGGCCGGCAGCAGGTGGACCGCCGCAGCGGCCGCTTCGTCCTCCCCATTCAGGCGAAGGCACGTATCGCGGAGCCCTATCGCGCCGCCTTCGATTATCACTGTCGCCTCGACATGCCGGCCGATCCCATTCGGCCAGCCGCTCGGGCGGATTGCATCTTCTAGGGGCAACGCCCGCGGATGATTCCGGGCGCCGTCAATAGATGCGTTGTTAACGAACATGCAATATCGTTCGTGCACAAACGCAACGTTGGAGTTTAGGGGTCTGGTGCTGCCCCAAGCAGCTGCGGCCTGGAGCCACACAAGCACCCAGGCTGCATGAGCAGTGGCGACCCGCTTCTTCCCACCATGATCCGGGTCGGCCGCTGCTCGCTGGGGCAGATCAACGCTCCCTGTCTTTACCGGAACGCCGCGAGTTCCAACGTCGACACGCGAAAGGTATTGATCGCTCGCATGACGCGAGCCAAATGGCCGCGATTCCAAGGAACAACCATCATGAGCCTAGCGAGCGACGCCCGTTTCTGGGACCGGACGTCACGGAAGTACGCCAAGAGCGCGATTTCGGATCAGGCGGGATATGAGCGCTCGCTGGAGCGGACCCACGCCCTGTTGAAGTCAGGCGACAGGGTGTTGGAGCTGGGCTGCGGCACAGGAACAACGGCGCTCCGGCTCGCCGGCGACGTTCGAGACTATCTCGCGACGGACGTTTCCGCCGGAATGATCGCGATCGCCAACGAGAAACACGCTGCGACCCCTATCCCATCCCTCGTCTTCCGTGCCGCGACCGCGGAAGCCCTCACGTCCGAGGCCGCGCCGTTCAACGCGGTTCTGGGATTCAACTATCTCCATCTGGTTCGCGACCTGCCGGGCACGCTGCGCCACATCCACGGCTTGCTTGCAGCGGAGGGACTGTTCATCTCCAAGACGCCGTGCGTCGGAGATATGAACCCGCTCCTACGGCTTGCCTTGCCCCCGATGCGTGCGATTGGCCTGGCGCCTTATGCAGGTGTCTTTAGGGCGGCGGCACTGATCCAGCAGATACGTGCCGCAGGCTTCGACGTTCTCGCCACCGAAAACCACGCAACGAAGGGCAACGACAACCGTCCCTACGTCGTGGCTCGCAAGAGATGATCCAGAGGCTATGCCCAGAATGATTTGATCTTCGGCGCTTCGATCTTGGCGCGCTCGTAGCCCGCTTTCAGCGCCGGTTCGATCTGACGCGGATCGAGAAGATTAACACCGGGTGGCGTGCCGGCGATGATGAGCATGCCCTTGGTGCCGGTCGCTTCCAGCGCTTTCATTTCGTCGTGGATATTGTGAGGAATACCGCTGAGCAGCGACCCTTCGTAACCGTTGGTCAAGGTGATCACGAGCGCGCGCTTCGACCCGGCAACGAGATCGGTATGGGCCCAGGTCCGTGAGATCCCGCCATCCATGCAATAGCGCTGCCCCAGCAAGGTGGGACCCATTACGCCCGGAAGCGAAGAACTCGCCGCCGCGGCGTGCGCCAGGGGAATGCCGTTCTTGCGCGCCACAGACTGGCTGACGACCAACCGCTCGGCCGTATAGCAATCGTTCGCCGTCGTATGCATCTTGGCCACCGGCCAATCGGTGCGGCTGTCGCCCGTGAGCAGCCAGGCAAGGCGCTCGACCCCGTCACCGTTCAACTTGTTGTCGGCAGCCAGCGCGGCCAGACCGATGGCGCGAATCGACGCCGGGCTGCCATCCTTGACGTTGAAGTTGATCTCCTGCGCCCGCTTCTGGCTGGCATTGGGGCTGGTGACCGGCGCCAGCTTGGCAAACAGGCCGGGAAAGCGGCCGAAGAACTCGAATTCCCGACGCAGGCGGGCAAAGTGGCCGGAGGATAAGGCAGACCCGGCATAG
>CALROF020000202.1:0-12075 GCA_943369775.1 Reyranella massiliensis 521 | reverse complement strand
GATATAGACGACGCCGGTATCGCGCGACGGCGCGGGCGCCGGCACGAGAGCGGGCGGCACCAGGGCCGGCGGTGCGGCCTCGACGGCGGGCCTCACTTCGAGGACTGCCCCGGTCACGTCGTTCGGCCGGTAGGTCGTGCAGCCCTTGCAACCCTGCGCATAGGCCTCCTCGTAGACGCTCTTGAACGCCTCGAAGGAGATGTCGCGCGGCAGGTTGATCGTCTTGGAAATCGAGCTGTCGACATAGTCCTGTGCCGCCGCCTGCATCGCCAGATGGTCCGCGGGCGAAAGCGTCTGGGCATCGACGAAAACATCCGAGGGCGGCGCCTCGTTGCCGCGCAACTCCCGCCAGGTACGGAAAGCATGGTCGTCCACGCTTTCCTCGCGCTTGGAGCCATCGGGCTGCAGCACGTGGCGCACATGGCTGAAGGCGAAGACCGGCTCGATGCCGGAGGAGACATTGTCGGCCAGCAACGAGATCGTGCCGGTGGGAGCGATCGAATTCAGCAGCGCGTTGCGGATGCCGTAGCGGCCGATCGCGGTGCGCACGTCCTCCGGCAGGCCGCGGATCGTCTCGCCCGAGAGATAGCGCGTACGCTCGTAGAGCGGGAAGAAACCCTTCTCCGCCGCGATGTCGGCCGAGGCGAGATAAGAGAAGCGCTGCACCGCGCCCAGCCACTCGCGCGTGAGCCGCACCGCTTCGGGCGAGCCATAGCGTACACCGCAGAAGATCAGCGCATCGGCGAGTCCCGTGACCCCGAGCCCGATCCGGCGCTTGGCCTTGGCCTCCTTCTCCTGTTGCGTCAGCGGGAAGCGCGACACGTCGATGACGTTGTCGAGCATGCGCACCGCGACAGGCACCAGCCGCTCCAGCGCGTCGAGATCGAGGTGCGCCCCGGCGGTGAACGGATCCTTCACCAAGGCCGCGAGGTTGATCGAACCCAGTAGGCAGGCCCCGTATGGCGGCAACGGCTGCTCGCCACAGGGATTCGTGGCCTGGATGGTCTCGCAATAGTGCAGGTTGTTCCGTCGGTTGACGCGATCGATGAAGATCACGCCGGGCTCGGCAACCTCGTAGGTCGCGCGCATGATGCGCTCCCACAACGCCTTAGCCTTCACCGTCTTGAAGGTCTTGCCGCCGAACACGAGGTCCCAGTCGGCATCGTCCTTCACCGCCTTCATGAAGGCGTCGGTAACCAACACCGAGACGTTGAACATGCGCAGCCGCTTGGGGTCGCGCTTGGCATCGACGAAAGCCTCGATGTCGGGATGGTCGCAACGCAAGGTCGCCATCATGGCGCCGCGACGCGAGCCGGCGCTCATGATCGTGCGGCACATGGCATCCCACACATCCATGAAGGAAAGCGGCCCCGAAGCATCGGCGCCAACGCCCTTCACGGGCGCGCCTTGCGGCCGCAGCGTCGAGAAATCGTGCCCGATGCCGCCGCCCTGCTGCATGGTGAGGGCAGCCTCGCGGAGATTCTCGAAGATGCCCGACATGTCGTCGGGGATCGCGCCCATGACGAAGCAGTTGAAGAGTGTGACGGTCCGGCCGGTGCCCGCGCCTGCGATCACCCGGCCCGCCGGCAAAAACTTGAACCCCGACAGTGCCTCGTGAAAACGCTCCGCCCAGCGGCCGGGATCTCGTTCCGGCACGGCCAGGGCACGCGCAACCCGCCACCAGGTGGCATCGAGATCGGCATCCGCCTGACCTGCAGTGTCGCGAAAGCGGTATTTCATGTCCCAGATGCGCTGGGAAACTTGAGCCCATTCCATCGTCAAAAAGTAGGCTCCGACCCGGGCGATATCAACAAGATTGTTCTTTCTTTGTTCCTATCTCTGGGCTGCACTTACAAGCCGGTCGGTGGCCGTTTCGATGCGTTCGCGCAGTGTCGTCATGAACGTCTCGCGACCCAGTCCCGGCGGAATGGGCGGCAAGACCTCGACGTCGATGACGCCGGGCCATTTGATGAACTTGCGGCGGCCCCAAAAGACGCCGGAGTTCAAGGCTACCGGCACGACAGGCACGCCGAGCTGACGATAGAGCGCCGCCGTGCCGACTTGGTACGGCTTCTCGGCCCCGATCGCCACCCGCGTGCCTTCAGGGAAGATCAGGATGGACCGCCCCTCGGCCATCGTCTGCTTTGCCTGCCGCACCAGGCTGCGCAACGCCTTGGCGCCCTCGCCGCGCTCGACGGCGATATTGCCGACACGGGCCATCGCCCAACCGACAACCGGGATGAACAGCAGCTCGCGTTTCAGCACCGTGGCGCTCTGGGGAAAAATCTTGGAGAAGGCGAGCGTCTCCCACGAGGATTGATGCTTGCAGGCGAGGATGACCGGCCCTGCCGGTAAATTCTCCAGCCCTCGGACGCGATGCGTCAGCCGGCAGGTGAGACGTAGCCAACCCAGGCAGAAGTCGATCCAGAACAGCGACCAGGCAACGACGAAGCGTCGCGGCAGCAAGAGGATCGGCGAACCGACAATCGCAATGATCGTGGTGCCGGCATACCAGCCGACATTGAACAGGAAGGAGCGCAGCCCGAGGCTAAACATCGACGGAATGTATGTCGGCAATTGGTGTTGCTTGTAACCCAAGTTTTAGTGGCCTAATGTCCGCCCGCAAGCACATCTAGTGGGGAATTCCCCGCTCATCATGCACGTTTCCTGTTCAAGCTGCGGCGCGCGCTACGCCGTCGATCCAAAGGCGATCGGTCCCACGGGCCGTACCGTTCAATGCGCCCGCTGTAACCATCGCTGGTTTCAAACGATCGACCCGCCGGCGCGTCCCCCGGAAGCCCCAGGCTCGTCCTCCGAGCCGACACCGCCTCCGGTGCCGGACATCGTGATCCGGCCATCCGTGCCGGGAGCCGGCCTGCCGGCGCTGTCGCCACCGCCTCCAAAGAGCCCCTGGCGGACTTGGCTTGCCATCGGGGTTGGCCTGGCGGTGCTTCTGGTCGGCGCTGCCTATGTCTATCGCGGCGAGATCGGCAACCGGCTGCCGCCGGCATGGCAGACGATCCTCAAGGTCGACGCACGGCCCGCGTCCAATGGAGCGCGCCTTTACATCGATCTCGAGGCCAGCCGGATCGACTTTGTCGACGGGCGCTATGTCGTCACCGGCGAAGTGGCCAACAGCGGCGACAAAGCGGGTACGACGCAGGCGCTGAAGCTCACTTTCCGCGCTGGTGAGCAGGTGGTAGGCCAGCGCACCGTGCCGCTGGTCGAAGGACCGATCCCGCCGGGCGGCCGGACGCGCTTCAGCTTGCCGCTTGACGATCCCCCCGCCGGCACGACCAACATCGTCCCGACCATCGACTAGCGAGCCGCCAATGCCCGACCGTCCTACCGTTTCCATCCGCTTCTCTGCCGCCGAGATCGCCAATCGCGTCGACGAGATGGCAAACGAGCTCGCGGGCAAGCTGGCCCCCGACACGCTGGTCGTCTCCGTCCTGAAAGGCAGCTTCGTCTTCGCCGCCGATTTGATCCGGGCGCTCAGCCGCACCGGCGCCGACTGGTCGATGGATTTCCTCACCCTCTCGAGCTACGGCACCGCCACCGAAACCACCGGCAGCGTGAAGGTGGTCCGCGATATCGTCGACGACGTGCGCGGCCGCGACGTACTCCTGGTCGACGACATTCTCGAGTCCGGATACACGCTCAGCTTCGCCAAGAACCTGCTGCTGGAGCGCGGCGCCAAGCGCGTGTCGATCTGCACCCTGCTCGACAAGCCGACCAAGCGGCGGACCAAGCTCAACGCCGATTTCGTGGGTTTCCAGGCCGGCGACGAATTCCTCGTCGGCTACGGCCTCGACTGGGCTCACCGCTTCCGCGGCCTGCCCTACATCGGCGTTGTCGAGAAGACGAACTAGCTAGTACGTCCGCAGCAGGCGGTCGATGTAGTCGAGTTCGTCCTTCGGACGCTGCTGCTCGCCGGCCCGGCGACGCAGTTCGTCGAGGATTTCACGGCTGCGCTGGCGCTCCAGTTCGAGCGGCACCTTGTCGACACCGGTGTCCACGGCATCGCCGTAGTTGCCGTCCGAGCGGCCGAGTGGATCGCGATCTTCGCTGCGCCGCTCGCGCTCCTCGATCTCGGCGATGTCCTGGTTATTGCCAGGGCCGCGCTGCTGGCGCATCTGCTCGGCCATATCGCCCATGCCCTGCTGCAGATTGTCGAGCGCCCGGCGCTGGGAACGCGACGCCTCGCGCGGCTCGCCACGACGCAGCGCCTCCTCGGCCTCGCGCATCGAGCGTTCGGCCCGACCGAGCGCTTCCGGCATCGGCATGCCGTTCTCGTCGAGCTTGTTCATGAAGTCGCCAAGCTGCCGGCGCAGGCCTTCCTGCTGGCCGCGCTGCTGTTCGCCCCACTGGCCATCGCCAGGCTGGTTGCCGCCGGGCTGATTGCCCTGGCCCTGCTGTCCCTGCTGGCCGCGTTGCCCTTGCTGTCCCTGTTGGCCTTGCTGACCCTGCTGACCTTGCTGCCCGCGCTGACCCTGCTGCTGTTGCTGGCGCCCCTCACGCTCGGACTCGCCCAGAAGCTGGTTTTGGCGCCGCGACAGCCGGTCGAGCTGGTTCATCATCTCGCGGCCCTGCTGGCTGCCCTGCCCCTGCTGACCACGCTGGCCCTGCTGCTGGCGCTGCTGGCCGTTGGGGTTGGCCATCATCGGGGTGGCGTTCTCCATCATCTTGCGCAGTTCTTCGAGCAGGCGCTTGGCTTCTTCGCGCTGGCCGTTCTTTGCCATCTCGCGAATCTTGTCGAGCATCTTCTGCAGGTCGTCGCCGGTGATGGTGTTGTTGGGATCCATCTTCTCCGCCTGCTCCTGCATGCGGCGGCGTTCCTCGGGATCCTTCATCTTCTCGGCCAGTTCCTGCTGCCAACGGCCCATGGCGTCGTAGAGCTGCTGGATCAGGCGCTCGATTTCCTCGTCGCCGGCCTGACGCTGCATGGCATCGCGCAGCTCCTGACGGGCCTGCTCGACGGCGCGCTCGGCATCGGACGTCGCGCCGCTCTCCAGGCGCATGGCGAGATCCCACAGGAGCTTCTGGGTATCGGCAACCGTCGGCTTGTCGCCGTTCTGAACCAGACGCGCCGCGCCGATGCGCAGGCCAAGTTGCACCACCGGATCCTCGCGATAGCTCTCGGGTCGCGCCTGGATCAGCCGCATGCCGTCGGCCACGTCCACGCGGAAGCCCTTGGGGTCCCGCGTCAGGGCCTTGCGCAGCACGATCAGGGCGCGCGCCGTCGGATCGTTGAACACGCGCTCCGGCAGCAGGAAAGTCTCGACCGAGCTGCGGCCCTTTTGTCCCAGGGCATCGCTGGCGAACAGCATCACCGTGACCTTGAGGCCCGCCCAGGGATGGCTGGTGAGGTCGCGCACGAAGGTGTCGGAAACCTTCTTGGCGCTGCCGGCGACCGGCAGGTCGATGCGCAGGACTTCCGGCTCTTCGTCGTCGCTCAGCGCATCGTCGCCCAGCACGCTGCCATGCAGGCGGACCTGGAGCTGAACGCCGGTCACGCCGAAATCGTCACCCGCGACGTATTCGATCTTGGTCGACCACTTGTCGACGCCGATGGGTCGCGAGAAATCGATCGTCGGCGGAAGGTCGGGGATGACGTGCAGCTTCCAGCGCGCCTGCTCGTCGCCGCGCGCCTGCAGCGTGATCGACTTGCCGTCGGTGATGGTCTGATCGACCTGATACTTGCCCTTGCCGACGGTCGAGAACTCTGTCGATTCTTTCTTCGATCCCTCGCCTTCGATGACGAGCTGCGGCGGCTTGCGGCCGCGCACATCGTCGACGAAGCCCGCGATCTTGCTGCCGACAGGCACGCGCAGCAGCTTGTCCTTGTCGGCCATGTCGAGATAGACGGGCGGCTTGCCGGTATAGGCCGGCGGCGCGATCCACAGGTTGGCGACGACTGGCGGCGGCGGCGGAAACGCCGGCGTGACCGCGGCCGACATGCGGTCGCTGCGCCAGCCGCCGGCAATGGCAATCGCCACGATCAGCGCCAGAATCGGCACAAATCTCAGTGCCCACTTATCTACGGAAGCCAGCCCCGGACGCGCCGGCCCGTTGCTGAGGCCCGCCAGACGTTCGGCCTCGCGGCGGCGGTGCGCTTCCCAGAGCGCGATCGCCATCGGGTCGGTTTCGCCCGAAGCCAGACGGTCCTGCACGGCGACCAGCGGGCGATGCGGGATGCCGCTGTCGCGTTCAAGCCGGCGGATCGCAGATTCACGCGCGGGCCAAGCAAAATCCCTGAGGCGCCACCAAGCCAGACCGGCAAAGCCCACAGCCAGAGCAACGAGAATGCCGGTATGAACCCAGGGGTCGAGGCCGGCGAAGAGGTCGAGATGCGCGGCCGCGATGAACAGGGCCACGAAGGAGAGCAAAGGTACAAGCCGCGGCCACAGGCCTTCCCAGGCCAGTGCTGCCCACGCCAAGCCGACCTTCCGCCCCAGTCCGGGCGCTTGGATAGTCGGTGTGGTCTGGCTCGCGTCCATCGCTTCCTTTCGCTTAGACCTTGGTCTTCTCCATCCAGGGCGGGAACCGCTCGGCGGAGAGCATCTCCTCGATCGACGGCCTCGGTCGAACGACCGCAAACCGCGTGCCATCCACCATAACTTCCGGGACCAGCGGCCGAGTATTGTAGCTCGACGCCATGACCGCCCCGTAGGCTCCGGCCGAGCGTACCATGATGAGATCGCCAGCTACCAGCGGCGGCAGATCACGGTTCTGTGCCAGAAAATCCCCTGATTCGCAGATCGGCCCGACAATGTCGCAACGGATCGTGGCGGCATCGGGGCGCGGCTGACGCACCGGCAGGATGTCGTGCCAGGCCTCGTAGAGCGTAGGACGAATGAGATCGTTCATCGCTGCGTCCACAATGACAAAAGTTTTCGCAGAGCCCGGCTTCACCAGAATAACTTCACCGACCAGCACTCCCGCCTCGCCCACGAGGCGGCGACCGGGCTCGAAGGTCAACTCACACCCCAGCCCATCGGTTTCCCTGGCGACCACGTTCATGAATTCGGCGATCGAGGGCGGTGTCTCGTCGGCGTAAACAATCCCCAGGCCGCCGCCGATGTCGAACCGGTCGATCGTGTGCCCGTCGGTCCGCAGTTGGGTGATCAGCTCGCGCACGCGCACGATGGCGTCGCGATAGGGCTGCACCGCCGTGAGCTGCGAGCCGATGTGCATCGCCACACCCACGACCTTGAGGTTCGGCAAGCGTCCTGCCAGCGCGAAGGCCTCGCGCGCCAGGTCGATGTCGATGCCGAACTTGTTCTCCTTGCGGCCCGTCGTGATCTTGGCGTGTGTCTTTGCATCGACGTCTGGATTCACGCGGATGGTGATGTCGGCCTTCACGCCAAGCTGACCCGCCACGGCATTCAGGGTTTCGAGCTCCGCCGAACTCTCCACGTTGATCTGACCGACGCCTGCCTCGAGGGCTGCCATCAGCTCCGACGGCTTCTTGCCGACGCCGGAATAGATGATGCGGCCGGCCGGGATGCCGGCAGCGAGCGCGCGATGCATCTCACCCACCGACACGATGTCGGCACCGGCGCCCATCTCACCGAACAGGCGGACCACCGCGAGGTTGCTGTTCGCCTTCATGGCGTAGCAGACGCTCGCGTTCATCCCGTTCATGCCATCGGCGAACTCCTTCCAGGCAGCCCGCAAGGCGCCGGCGGAGTAGCAGTAGAAAGGTGTGCCGACTTGAGCCGCGATCGAGGCGAGCGACACGCCTTCGGCGTGCATCTCGCCGTTCTTGTAGGTGAAGAAGCTCATCGACCACGCCCCTTTGCGCTCCGGGGCGCCTTTCCGAGAAACCGGCTGCGCGCTTCCTTGGTCGCGCGCGCCACATTGGCCGGCGCCGTACCACCCAGGCTCTTGCGCGCAGCGACCGACGCCTCGACCGTCAACACGCGATAGACGCTGCGGTCGATACTCGGCTCGACGGCCTGCATCTCGGCGAGCGACAGCTTGTCGAGATCGACACCCTTGTCCGAAGCGATACCGACGAGCGTGCCCGTCACGTGATGGGCCTGTCGGAACGGCAGGCCAACTTTGCGGACCAGCCAGTCGGCAAGATCGGTCGCGACGGAATAATCAGCGGAGGCCACGGCGCGCATCCGCTGCGGATTGGCCTTGAGGTCGCGGATCATGCCGGCCATCGCCGCGATGCCCAGCTCCAGCGAATCGGCGGCATCGAACAGCGGCTCCTTATCTTCCTGCATGTCCTTCTGATAGGTGAGCGGCAGGCCCTTCAGGATCGTGCAGATCGCCACGAACGAGCCGAGGATGCGGCCGGTCTTGGCGCGCGTCAGCTCCGCGGCGTCGGGGTTGCGCTTCTGCGGCATGATCGAACTGCCGGTGGTGAAGGCATCCGACAGAGCGATGAACCGGAATGGCGCCGAGCACCAAATCACGATCTCCTCGGCGAGGCGCGAGAGATGGACTGCCGTGAGCGAGGCGGCGGCAATGAACTCGACCACATAGTCGCGATCGGAAACGGCATCGAGGGAGTTGGCCATCGGGCGGTCGAAGCCGAGCGCCTTCGCGGTCCTGCGCGGATCGATCGGGTGCGGCGAGCCGGCAAGTGCGGCAGCGCCCAGCGGCGATTCGTTCAGCCGGACACGGCAGTCGGTGAGCCGACCGCGATCACGGCCGAACATCTCGACATAGGCCAGCAGATGATGGCCGAAGGTGATGGGCTGCGCCGTCTGCAGGTGCGTGAAGCCCGGCATGATCGTGGCCGCATATTCCTCGGCGCGCTCGATCAGGGCGGCCTGCAGGTCGGCGAGCATCGGCTCCAGTCGGTCGATCGCGTCGCGTACCCACAGCCGCACGTCGAGCGCCACCTGATCGTTGCGCGAGCGCGCCGTGTGCAGGCGGCCAGCGGCCGGACCGATCAGGTCGGCAAGCCGTGCCTCCACGTTCATGTGGATATCCTCGAGCTTGGTCGAGAACTTGAAACGGCCCGACTCGATTTCCTCGCGCACCTTGGCGAGGCCGCGCTTGATGGCGCTGCCGTCCTTGGCCGTCAGGATGCCCTGGGCTACCAGCATGTCGCAGTGGGCCATCGAGCCCGCGATATCCTGTGCGTAGAGCCGCCGGTCGAAACCGATCGAGGCGTTGATCTTCTCCATGATCTCCGCCGGGCCGAGCTTGTAACGCCCTCCCCACATCGTGTTGGAGCGACTCTTCGGCGCTCGCGCAGCCCTGTTCTTCCGTGCCATGAATTAACGCCACTTGTGCTTTAGGATCGCGGCTTATGGCATATCCCGAGAGAGATTTCCTCCCCGGCAGACGGCTGGTTCTTGCCGGCGGCTTGGCCGCCCTCGCCCTGCCGGCAACGGCCCGGCGCAGCATGGCCGGCCTCAATCCGGACCTTGCCAGGGGCGCTATGGAGCGTTTCGTACCGGCCAAGAAACCGAAGCCGCTGGCCAACGTCGAATTTCAAGACGCCAACGACAAACCGGTCAGCCTTAGCAAATTTCGTGGCAAGGCCGTGCTGTTGAACTTCTGGGCGACCTGGTGTGCGCCCTGCGTGAAGGAAATGCCCAGCCTCGACCGTTTGCAGGCGGCGCTGCCCAAGGATCGGTTCATCATCGTTCCGCTGTCGATCGACGGGCCGACCAAGCCCAAGGTCGTCCCCTTCTACAAGGATCAGAAGCTCAGCCAGCTCGGCATCTACTTCGACAAGGGCCGCAAGGCGATGCAAGGGCTCGACGTCACCTTGCTGCCGACCTCGATCCTGGTCGATCCCGCCGGCCGCGAGCTTGGCCGCATCGAAGGCGATGCCGATTGGGACATGCCCGAATCGATCGAGCTGATGAAGGCGGCAATCGCCGCTTGATATGACTCCGCCGCCTGCGATCTCCGATGCCGTCACGATCGAGCTGAACGCGGTCCTCGTCGCGCTCACGGGCAACCAGCCGCTGGTGCTGACCTTGGAAGACGGCACCCTTCTTCCGTCGGGCCCTTTCGCGACCGAGCATCCGACCCTGCAAAGCGGCGTCCGCGCCTGGGTCGAACGGCAGACCCAGCATCCGTTGGGCTATGTCGAACAGCTCTACACCTTCGCCGATCGCAACAGGCCCGCCTCGGATGGCCAGCGCCGCGTCATTTCGATCAGCTATCTCGGCCTAACCCGCGAGAGGCTGTCGGCCGGCGCGCGCGATCCCGAATGGCGGAGCTGGTATCGCTACTTCCCCTGGGAGGACTGGCGGGCCGGCCCCTCACCGCTGGTCGCGCAAACGATCCTGCCGCAGCTGTCGACATGGGCCGATGCGACGGGCGATACCGCGAAGCAGCGCGAGCGGCGGCAACGGATCGACGTCAATTTCGGCGACGGCGTCGAGAACTGGAACGAGGATCTGATCCTGCAGCGCTATGAACTGCTCTACGAAGCAGGTCTGGTGCCTGAAACCCTGCAGGAACGGAACCGCGCGGCGCCACCGGGCGTCGAGCCCGTTCCAGGTATGCCGATGCGCCACGATCATCGCCGCATCCTCGCCACCGGCATCGCGCGGCTGCGAGCCAAGATCAAATATCGCCCGGTGTTCTTCGAGCTGATGCCACCGGAGTTCACGCTTCTGCAGCTCCAGCGTGCCGTCGAAGCGTTGGCAGGCAGGCCAATGCACAAGCAGAACTTCCGACGGCTGATCGACCAGCAGGGCCTGGTCGAGCCCACCGGCGCCTCGACCTCGGAGGCGCGAGGGCGGCCGGCCAAACTCTTCCGTTTCCGACGCGAGATCGTCCTCGAGCGATCGGTCGCCGGCACCAAACTTCCCCTCTCCCGACCGATCTAGTTTTCGCTCCTCCCTGCGGAACGATGGGCTTGATTATCGTTATGCTCATTCTTAGTATAATCATTAAATGCTCTTATTGAGCATAATGAGGTGTTCAATGTCCCTATCCTCTGCCCCGGACCTGATGGTCCGCACGGCCCCGCTCTATGACCGCGTGAAGTCGGTGATCCCGTCGATCGAATGGCCGGCCTTTGCCGGCGATATCGACGCCATCCTCGAGCTGAAACGCGAACGGGATGCCGTCATCCTGGCGCACAACTACCAGACGCCGGAGATCTTCCACTGCGTCGCCGACATCGTGGGTGACAGCCTGGCGCTGGCGCGCGAGGCGATGAATGTCGACGCCAAGGTGATCGTCCTCGCCGGCGTCCACTTCATGGCCGAGACGGCCAAGCTCCTCAATCCGGCCAAGCGCGTCCTGATCCCCGACCTCGGCGCCGGCTGCTCGCTCGCCGCGTCGATCACCGCCGCCGATGTCCGCCTGCTGCGCCAGCGCTATCCCGGCGTTCCGGTCGTCACCTATGTGAACACCTCGGCAGCCGTGAAGGCCGAAAGCGACATCTGCTGCACCTCGGGCAATGCGCGAAAGATCGTCGAGGGCCTCGGTGTGCCGAAGGTCATCATGCTGCCGGACGAGTATCTCGCGCAGAACATCGCCGCCGAAACCGGCGTCGAGATCGTCACCTGGGCAGGCCACTGCGAGGTGCACGAGCGCTTCTCCGCCGCCGACATCAAGCAGCTCCGCGCCGGCCATCCCGGCATCGTCGTCCTCGCCCACCCCGAATGCCCGCCCGAAGTCGTGGCCGTGTCCGACTTCACGGGCTCGACGGCGGCCATGATCGATTACGTCGGCAAGGAACGGCCGGCGCGCGTCGTACTGGTGACGGAATGCTCGATGAGCGACAACGTCGCCGTCCAGCATCCCGACATCGACTTCGTGCGGCCCTGCAACCTCTGCCCGCACATGAAGCAGATCACCCTGCCCAAGATCCGGCACGCGCTGGAGACGATGCAGCACGAGGTGACGATCGACCCTGCCGTCGCGGCCCCAGCCCGCCGTGCCGTCGAGCGCATGCTGGAATTCCGCTAGAGCGCTCAGTGGAAACGATCCCTTCCAACCTCGTCGGCGCGCCGATCATCGTGGGCGGCGGCCTTGCCGGCCTGATGACTGCGCTGAAGCTCGCACCGCGGCCGGTGATCCTGCTGGCGAAGACACCGCTCACCGAGGGCGCCGCCTCGGCATGGGCTCAAGGTGGTATCG
>CALROF020000201.1:0-12089 GCA_943369775.1 Reyranella massiliensis 521 | reverse complement strand
ACGCTTCACGCACGGTCTTGAGGCGATGCTCGGGCACACCCACCAGGATTTCGAGCTCGTCGAGGCGCGCGACGCGGACCACACCCTGGCCCTGCGCCATCACCTGGCCGACCTCGGCCTGGACGGACGTCACGACGCCGGCGGCGTCGGCCCGCAGCACTGTGTAGTTGAGATTGTTCTCCGCCGTCGCGAGCTGGCTCTTGGCCTGGTCGACGCGGGCCAGCGCCGTGGACGCCAGGGACTGACGCTGATCGAGAGTTTGCGGCACGAAGGCCGTGCTTCCGCGCAGGTTGAGGTAGCGTTCATGGTCCGCCTTGGCGCGCGCATAGTCTGCTTCGGCGGAAACCAGGGCTGCTCGGGCATTGTCGACCGCGAGGCGGTAGTCGGTGGGATCGAGTTCGGCGATGACATCGCCCGGCTTCACGGCGGCACCGACGTCGATGGCACGGCGTACGATCTTACCGGCGACACGGAAGCCCAGGGTGCTCTCGATACGCGGGACGACCGTGCCGGCCAGGGTGAGCGATTGGACCTGGCGGCGGTACGCGATCTCCACGACCCGCGCCGGCCGGATTACGGGTTCGGTCGCAGCGACGCGCGATGCATTCGCCGTGAAGGAGAAGACGGCGAAGCCGCCGCCGGCCAAGGCAATGCCCGCTGTCGCGAAAGCAATCACCTTGAGAGGGAACTTGCGCGGCAAGCGAAAGGTCGGGAGGCGCATGGCGGGGCTTCCTTCGGACGTTTACAATGTGGGCTGGAAACGCTAAACGCCGTTAACTTAACGTTGATAAGTTATCTGTGTTAATATAGAAGTCAAGCGCAGGAGAACCCGATTGAGCGCTTTTTCAACAGCTGCGACCGGAGGCCGTAAAAAACGAGGCGAGGGCCATACCCGCCGCGAAGAAATCCTGCAGGCCGCCAAGGAGCTGTTTCTGGAGCAGGGATACGACTCGACGACCATCCGCAAGATTGCCGATCGGGTCGGCGTTTCGGCGCCCGCGCTCTACCTCTACTTCCAGGACAAAGAGCAGATGATACTGGCGCTTTGCGACCAGACCTTCGGGCATCTGATCGAGAGCGTCGGCGAAATCGAGAAGAGCGTTGCAGACCCGCGCGACCGGATACGCCAGTTCGGCGAAGCCTATCTACGGTTCGGGCTGAAGCATCCCGACGAATACCGGCTGATCTTCCTCGGCACCAACATCCCGGAATCTGTACGCAAGGTTGGCCATCGCATGCCGACCGACGATCCGACACGGCCGGGCGTCAACGGGTCGATCGTTTTCCAGCGTCTGGTCAGTGTCCTCGTCGAGGCCGAAGCCTCAGGCCTCAAGCTGAACTATCCGGCGGATACTTGCGCCGAGCTCTGCTGGATGGGGATTCATGGCCTCGCGTCGGCACTGATCCTGAAGCCGGAATTTCCCTGGTCCAACCGCGATCTGCTGATCAACGGCATGCTCGACATGGTGCTGAAAGGTATCATCCGCGACGCCTGACACATCAGGCCGCCGCTGCTGCTTTTTGCGCAACGCGGCGGCGAGCGAGCTTCGTCAGGCCATAGGTCGCGGCAGCGCCTGCGAGCAGCACGCCGATGCCGATCAACGGCCGATACCATAGCCAGCCCAGCGCGATCACGAGCGGTGCAAGAGCCGCGGTACAAACCATCGCCACCAAGCCGGCGCCGGCGCCGACGATGTTGCCCAGGATCGGGATGACGTCGGCGGCGACGCTGAGTGGCCGCAGGATCAACGCAAAGCCGATGAACATCACGAAGGCACCGACGGCACGCAGGACCCAGGTGAACGTGACATTCTCTTCCTGGGCCGCCTTGAACATCGCGGCGGCCGGCACGGTCCCCGGTGTGATGAGCTCGACGGTCGTGCCGGTATGGGTGGTGAAGGGGGCAAGGCTCGCCCCAGCCTGCAGGGCTACGACGCTGGCGGTCTGGAGCGGAACCTGGGAGAAAGTGATCCGCATGTCGCCGACGGCAGGCTGCGAAGGGTCGCGACCGACATAGAGGACGCCGTCGATCACCTTGACCGGCTTGTCGATGCGGATCTGCAGGGCGTTGGCCTGTGCGTCGGTCGCCTCCAGCGGCTTGGGCTCGCCGAAGCCGCGCACGAGCGATTCGGATACTGCGAATGCGCCGAGATGAGTGCCGGACGCCACGGCCTCGCGCGATTGATAGGTCATTACGGGATTGGTGTGGCCGCGCACCTCGCGGAAGCGCGTCGAGTCGATCGGCTTGTCGGCCCAGCCACGGACATACTTGTAGGATGTCGTGCGTTCCTCTCCGCCGCCGAACTTGGTCCGGGTCTCGGTGTGTGTCTCTTCTTGCCATTGATACATTTCGACATGACGCAGGAGGCGGAGGCTCTGGATGCGCAGGGCGAAGTCGCCATCACCGACCAGGCCGCCGGCAGTCAGCATGCCGCTCACATGGATCAGCCTTTGGTCGTTGCCGGCATCGACGCGGTCGGCTGGGACGCTGCGTACGATGCCCGCGCCTTCGGTGAGGCCCTGCGCCGTCTTGATGGCATTGCCTTCGTTCCAGAACAGCAGGACGCCCGATCCGATCACGACCACGATGCCGACCAGAACGCCGACGATCGCCTGGCCCAGGCGACTGAGCCACGACGTGCTGGTGACTTCGGTCACCTGATCGACGCCGTTGTTTTCAGCCATGAACTGCTCCCGGTTACCTAGGCAGACTAGCGCCTCGGCCAGACTCGCGGGAAGAGGTCACAGGTCATCGGCGCACCGGCCTGAAGGTCAGGCTTGTGGGGAAACTGAAACGTACCCGGCCGCGGGTCATAGCGCGCATCGTCGCCTGTATAGCGCAGCGACAGTCCGCGGCGGCGATTGCCGGGCGTGTCGTTGCCGGGGGCGCCATGGACGATCATGGCGTGGAACACCAGGCAGTCGCCCGGCTCCATCTTCCACGACTTGATGTCGTATTTACTGCGGTCGGCCTCGACGTCGGGGATCTGCGCCAGATCACTCGACGTGAACTTGGCCTCGTGGCCTTTGCGGAACGGCGTCGGCCGGTAGTTGACGCCCCAGCGATGCGACCCAGCGATGAATTCGACGGCGCCGTTGCTGAGGTCGATATCGTCGAGCGCAATCCAGACCGAAGTGATCTGCCAGCCCAGCACAGGCCAATAAGGCTGGTCCTGGTGCCAGGGCGTGGGATGCGCCGTGCCCGGTTCCTTCACGAAGAGCTGGTCGTAGAAGAAATCGACCTTCTGCGAGCCCATCAGGCGCGCGGCGATCTCGGCGGCGGGCGAGGTGAGGGCGGCCAGGCGAAAATCGTTGTCCTGCTGCCACATGAACATGTCGCCGAAGAATTTCCCGGCGGTGCTGCCTTCGGCGAAGTTGGTCGCATTCGGGCCCGGTTTTGCGAGGTCGCGTTCGATGGCCTCGCACAGGATTCCCACCCACACGGCGTCGAAGGCGCCGCGCAGGCAAACGACGCCGTCGCGTTCGTAGGCCGCGACGTCGGAGTCGGTGACGGTGATCAAGCGGGCGAAAGAACGTGGACGGCGCGGTTCGCGACGAGATCCTTGTTCTTGGCGCCATAGGCCTTCATGTGCTCGGACGCGCCATGGGCCTTGAGGTCTTCCATCGTCTCCCACTTCTCGACCACGACGAAGGTATCGGGGCCGAACTTGGCGAAGGGGCCGCCTTCGACGTCGACGGTCGCGCCGTACTCGATGCAGCCCTTCTCGGCATGCACGGCCGGGACGTTGTCCTTGAAGTTCTTCAGGATCTCGGCGCGCTTGCCGGGCTTGGCGGTGATGATGGCGATGACGTGGATCATTGGTCTCTCTTTCTGGAAATGTACTCTTAGGCCGCGTGACCATGGCGCAGCAAGCGCCCGGGCAGCTTGTCGTTGGCAGCGATCGTATCCTTGTTGTCCTGGCGGATGAGCTTGCCGTTGACGACGACGGCCTCGATGCCGCTCGCTTCGGATACGAGGCGGTCGGCGCCGGCCGGCATGTCGTAGACGCGCTTCAGCGGGCCGGGGTTGACGGTCTTCGGATCGAAGACGACGACGTCGGCGGGACGGCCCTCGGCCAGCACGCCGCGATCGGTGATGCCGAACATCTCGGCCGGGCGCTGCGTGAGATTGTGCACGGCTTCCTCGAGCGTGAAGACCTTGCGGTCGCGCACCCAGTGGCCGAGCAGGTGGGTCGAGTAGCAGGCATCGCAGAGCTGGCTGGCATGGGCGCCGGCGTCCGAGAGCGCGATGATCGTGTTTGGATCGGTGATCAGCTCCGCCACTTCCTTCTCGTCGAAGTTCATGACGGCCATGCGGAAGCGGGTCAGCAGATTGTCGGCCAGCGAGATGTCGAGGGCGAGATCGACCGGATCCTTGCCGAGCTTGGCGGCGGCCACGGCGAGTGGCATCTCCTCCAGCTCGCGATGCGACGGCGACCAGGCGATGACGACGCGGTCCCACCAGTTGCGGAACAGTGGCGTCACCTCGCTGCGGAGCTTCTCGCGCCATGCCGGATCGGCATAGGCGCGGCGGCGGGCGCCGGGCTCCTTGGCGTCGGCTTTCGCCAGCTCGTTCATGAATGGCATTACGTCGAAGATGAACGGCTCGGCGAAGGTGACCTCGAAGTTCAGCGGTCGGCAGCTCACCTGCGGAATCACCATGGCGCCCGACTTGCGCTGCTCGGCGGCGAGGTCGAGCTGCTTGCGATGGCCGCCCGGGCCGTAGAGGTGGGAGAGTAGGGCGGTCCAGGTGACGGGGATGTTGTACTTGCGGCTGACCTCGGCCATGTGCCGGGTCGAGAAATCGCGGCCGATCGTGATCTGCATCAGGCCGCGCTTCATCTCGCCCATGACCGAGACCAGCGAATCCATCTCTTCGACGGTGGCCTGGCGGCTGGGCACCGGCTTGCCGCCATAGCCGCTGTGGCTGACGGAGACCGAGGTGCCGAAGCCGATCGCGCCGGCTTCCATCGCCTCGTGGACCAGCTTCTTCATCGCGCCGATCTCGTCGGCAGTGGCGGCGCGCTCGGTCGATTCCTCGCCCATGACGTAGAGGCGCAGTGGCGTGTGGCCGAACAGGGCGGCGACGTTGATCGCCGAGCCACGCTTCTCCAGCGTGTCGAGATATTGCGGGAAGGTCTCGAACGGCCAGGCGGTACCGAGGCCGGCTTCCAGCGCTTCGAGGCTCATGCCTTCGACCTTCTCCAGGGTCTGCATGATGATCTTGCGGTGGATTTCCCGGGTCGGCGCTACGCCGAAGCCGCAATTGCCGATCACCGTCGTGGTGACGCCGTGCCAGGGCGAGATGGTGAGCATGCGATCCCACAGGATCTGGGCATCGTAGTGCGTGTGCACGTCGACGAAGCCTGGCGAGACGACCTTGCCTTTGGCGTCGATCGTCTGGGTGGCGGGCCCATCGGCCTTGCCGAGAGCGACGACCTTGCCGTCCTTGATGCCGAGGTCGCCAACGAAGCCGGGCTTGCCGGTGCCGTCGACAATGGTGCCGCCGGTAATCTTGAGGTCGTACGTCATGGCCACTCCGGGGTAAACGGTTGTTCATACTGGCGCGGGTCTTCTGCAGGGGCAATGCCGTGCTTGCATGGCAAGGTCGCGCTGCTAGGGTCCGCGCGAATTTCGGGAGGTAGTGATGGCCAAGCACAAGATCGCGCTCATTCCGGGTGACGGAATCGGCAAGGAAGTCCTGCCGGAGGGCGTGCGTGTCCTCGAAGCTGCGGCGCGGCGTTTCAACTTCCAGCTTGAGTTCACCGACTTCGATTGGTCGTGCGATCGGCTGCTGCAGACCGGCAAGATGATGCCGGACGACGGCATGGAGCAGCTCAAGGCATTCGAGAGTATCTTCCTTGGCGCCGTTGGCTGGCCGGGCGTGCCGGACCACGTTTCGTTGTGGGGCCTCCTGATTCCGATTCGCCGCGACTTCGACGAGTACGTGAACCTGCGGCCGGTGCGCCTGTTCGAGGGTGTGCCGTCACCGCTGGCCAACCGCAAGCCGGGCGAGATCGATTTCTGGGTGGTGCGCGAGAACACCGAGGGCGAATACAGCCAGCTCGGCGGCCGCATGTTCCAGGGAACCGAGAACGAGTTTGCCGTTCAGGAAGCGGTCTTCACCCGCAAAGGTGTGGATCGTGTGCTGAAGTTCGCCTTCGAATTCGCGCGCAGCACGAAGAAGCACGTCACTTCGGCCACCAAGTCCAATGGCATCATCCATACGATGCCATTCTGGGACGAACGTTTTGCCGAGATGTCGAAGAAGTATCCCGAGATCAAGGCGGACCAGTACCACATCGATATTCTGACGGCGCATTTCGTACGCAATCCGGATTGGTTCGACGTGGTCGTCGGCTCCAATCTGTTCGGCGATATCCTGTCCGACCTCGGCCCCGCCCTGACCGGTTCGATCGGCGTGGCGCCGTCGGGAAACATCAATCCGGAACGTAAATTCCCGTCGATGTTCGAGCCTGTCCATGGTTCGGCCCCGGACATTGCCGGGAAGTGGATTGCCAACCCGATCGGGCAGATCTGGTCGGGTGCCATGATGGTCCGCCACCTGGGCTATCCCGAGGCGGCCGAGGCCATCGAACGGGCGATTGCGGCCTCCCTGGTCGAAGGTGGCCCCAGAACCCGGGACCTGGGCGGCAACGGCGACACTAAGACCGTCGGCGCAGCCATTGCAGAGCTCGTGAGGACGGTGTAGCAGCCGCATTATCATGGCGTTTGCACACTTCAGGGAGGAAACCACATGAAAAGACGCAACCTGTTCGCTACGGCCGCGGCAGCCGGTCTGGCGCTGGCCCCGTTTGGCGTGATGGCGCAGGCCGCCTACCCGGCCAAGCCGATCACTGTGATCGTGCCCTTTGCGGCCGGCGGCCCCACCGACGCCCTGGCCCGTGTCCTGACCGCCCGCATGAGCGAGGCGCTCGGCCAGACGATGGTCGTGGAAAACCTCGGCGGCGCCGGCGGCACGATCGGCGTCAACAAGGCCGCCAAGGCCACGCCGGACGGCTACACGGTCCTGTTCACCCACATGGGGACGCTGGCGGTCAATATCGCGCTCTACAAGACGCTGCCCTACGACAGCCAGAAGGACCTGGAGCCGGTTGGCCTCGGTGGCACCAACCCGATGGTGCTGGTCACCAAGAAGGACCTGCCGGCCAAGAACTTCCAGGAGTTCCTGGCCTACGTGAAGGCCAACCAGAAGAAGGCGCAGTACGGCATGGCCGGCATCGGCGCCGCCTCGCATCTCGGCGGCCTGATGCTGAACAACATGATGAAGGTCGACGTGCTGGAGATCCCGTACAAGGGAACCGGCCCGGCGCTGAACGATCTGGTCAGCGGCCAATTCGACTACATGGTCGATCAGGCAGTGAACGTCCTTCCGCAGATCCAGGGCGGCAACATCAAGGCGCTGGGTGTCAGCACCCTGAAGCGCCTGCCGCAGCTTCCCGACGTGCCGACCATCGACGAGGCCGGCCTCAAGGGCTACGAGGTTACGATCTGGAACGGCTTCTTCGTTCCGAAGAACACGCCGAAGGACGTCATCACCAAGCTCAACCAGGCTCTGGTCGCGGCGTTGAGCGACGAGAAGACACGCTCGCGTTTGATCGAGCAGGCTGTCGATCTGCCGACTGCCAAGGAAGCGACGCCGGAAGCGCTGCGCGATCAGCTCAAGGCGTCGATCGACAAGTGGGTGCCCGCGATCAAGGCTGCCGGCGTTCAGCCGCAGTAGAGAGAAGCGTACGTCGACGAGAAGCGGGCCGCCCCTTCGGGTGGCCCGTTTGCTTTTGGGGCGGTGAGTTCGCTTTTCCGTTCAAAAGCACACGCGACGACGCTTCGAGATCGGGCATGCTTCTCTCCAGTTCCCGCACACGATCCGGGGTGTCTTCGGGGAGCTGGGGGAGAATAATCGGGTCGCCGGACAGGATGTCCGCTTCGATCGCGAGGCGAACGTCGGCGGGGCGGCCGGCTCGGAGGCCCGCGATTACCCGACGATGTGCATGCTGTTGTGTGCCACGCTTGCGGCTCGGACTGTCGAAGATGTGTTTGCTGGGATCGGCAAATATGTAGCGGTGATAGGGGCCAGTCCTCAGCCAGATATTCTCGATCATGCCGAGGAGCGCCGGCAGGGCTGCTGTTTCGTACAAGCGGAAATGAAACGCCCGATTCTGGATGGTCGCCTGCCGCGCGTTGCGCGCCATCTTGGCTTCGTCCAGTTGGCGATGGATCGATTCCAGTTCGTCGACGAGACGCGGTTCTGCCTGCCTCGCTGCAGCTTCGGCTGCCATGCCTTCAAGCACGACGCGGATCACCCTGAGTTCGAGGAACTGGGCGCGTGTGAGAAGAGGGACGGTAATGGTGCGCCCAGGTCCCACGCTCAGCACTCGCTCGGCGACAAGCTGAAGGAGCGCTTCACGCACCGGTGTGACGCTGGCTTTCAGACGTTGCGCGACGTCACGAAAGGTCAGTCGCGCGCCCGGCGCCAAGTCACCCAAGCCGATGGCTGAGCGGATCTCGCGCAGCACCTGGTTGGACAGGCTGACGTGCTCGACATGTTGCATGGCGGGTTGGATGGCCGTTTCGCTTAGGAGCCGCACGGCGGCTCAGGGTGCACGACGACGTTTGACAGGCAAGCGACCTCTGCTCACTCTGTCATATGTTATAACAAAGAAATCATCTTAGGGAAGGAAGGCTCGACATGGCGCTGACCATCACTCAGATCCATCCCGTCTTCGCCGGAGAGGTTTCCGGCGTCGATCTGACGAAACCACTCAGCCGCGACGAGGCGGCGACGATCGAGGAGGGCATGAACCGCTACGGCGTGCTCGTGTTCCGCGACCAGAACATCACCGACGAGCAGCAGATCGCGTTCACCAAGAATTTCGGCGACCTCGAGGTCAAGGCGAAGCCGGGCAACATCCGCAAGGCGTCGGAGAGCCGCCTCGGTGCGGGCATCGGCGATCTCTCCAATCTGACCAAGGATGGCAAGATCATCGAGGCCGACGATCGCCAATGGTTCTTCAAACTGGGCGACCGGCTCTGGCACTCCGACAGCTCCTACGCGGTGATCCCGGCAAAGTTTTCGGCCCTGTCGGCGCGTGCCATCCCGTCCTGGGGCGGTAACACCGACTTTGCCGACATGCGCGCCGCCTACGATACGCTGGACGACCGCACGAAGGCCGAGGTCGAGGACCTGATCTGCGAGCACTCGCTGATCTATTCGCGCGCGGCCGTTGGCTTCACCGATCTCACGCCGGAGGAGATCGCCAGCTTCAAGCCGGTGCGTCAGCGCCTCGTCCGGACCCATCAGGCCACGGGGCGCAAGTCGCTGTTCCTGTCGTCCCATGCCGGCGCCATCGTCGGCTGGACGATCCCGGAGGCGCGCTCCTACCTGCGCGAATTGACCGAACATGCGACGCAGCGGGAGTTCGTCTACTCCCATCAATGGCGCCAATACGATCTGGTGATGTGGGACAATCGTGCCACCATGCATCGCGCCAAGCGCTTCGACCGCAATGAGGTGCGCGACATGCGTCGCACGACCCTGGGCGGCGACCGTCCTACCGTGGAACAGGCCGAAGCCGCCTGAGCTTCGGTCTCCAACAAAACTGAATAACGAAAAGGCCGGCCTGAATGAGCCGGCCAACATGGGAGGAATGCCATGCATCGCCGGAGCCTGCTCGCCGCCGTTCTCGGAGGCGTGCCCCTCGCTGCCGCCTGGGGCCAGGACTATCCGTCCCGCCCCGTGAAGGTCGTCGTCGGCTTTCCACCCGGCGGCGGTACCGATCTCGTGGCGCGCCCACTCGCGGCGAAGGTCCAGTCGCTGCTCGGCCAGTCCTTCGTGATCGACAATCGCGGCGGTGCCAATGGTGGCGTCGGCCTCGAACTAGTCGCGAAGAGCCCGCCCGACGGCTACACGATCGGCCATGTGAACAGCAGCGTCGTCGTCACCAATCCGCTGCTCTATCGCAGCCTGTCGACCAACGTGGAGCGCGACCTCGCGCCGATCTGCACTGTTGCCGATTCAGCGGTCGTGCTCGCGATCCCGGCCGAGCTGCCGGTGAAGAATCTCAAGGAGCTCGTGGCGCTGGCGAAGGAGCAGCCCGGCAAGCTGAACTTCGGCTCGGGTGGCCTCGGCAGTGTCGATCATCTGAGCTTCGAGGTGGTGAAGCGCCAGACCGGCATCGATTTTCTGCACGTGCCGTATCGTGGTGGCGGGCCGGCGCTGGCCGACATGCTGGGCGGCCGCGTCCAGCTCATGATCTCGAGCTTCGGCATGTACAAGGGCCAGGTGGATGCGGGCAAGGTCCGCATCATTGCCGTGCTCTCGCGCGAGCGTCATCCGGCTCTGCCGGACGTCATGACTGCCGTGGAGCAGGGCTGGCCCAATCTCGTCGTCTCCGTCTGGCAGGGTGTCGTGGCACCTGCCCAGACGCCGTCCGCCATCCTCGACAAACTGGAAGGCGCCTATCGCCAGGCCGTCGCCGATCCCGAAGTCAGCGCGCTGCTCGTGAGTCTCGGCTACTTCCCGATCTTCCGCGGTCGCAAGGAGACGGCGACCCTGATTCGCGATGAAACCGCGCGCTGGTCGGCGATCATCAAGGAACTGGGTATCCAGCTCGACTAGTTCGGCGGATCAGGTGGCGATGCCCAGCGTGTCGAAAGCGATCTCGACGGCGCGACGGGTATTGCCGCCATCGTCTCGCAAGGCCAGCAGGACCTTGCGCTCCCACCAGTCGACATCGACCACGCCGAAGTTGGCCGCGGCATAGAGGGCACCCAGCCGGTTGGGGCCGGGTTCCTTGGCAGCCCAGTAGACCATGTTGAGGCCGCTCGATGTGGCCTCGTACAGCGGATAGAGGTCTGCCGGCGTCTCGCGATAGAGCGCACCGATATGGCGGTCGCCGGAGAGCAGGACGACGCCCTTGGCGCCGCTGGCGCGGATCGTGTCGATCAGCTTTTGTTTCTCGAGAGGCATGTTGCCCCAGCGCTCCCAGCCATGGCCCTCGGCCAACACCTGGGTGCTCGACACGATCAGCCGTATCTCGGCAGGCTTGCGCAGCTCTTCGGCCAGCCATGCCCATTGCACGGAACCCAGCATGGTCTTGGTCGGATCGGGATCCGGCAGGTAGCGTTCCTTGCCCGGCGCGCCGCGTTGGTCGGTGACCTTGAGGGGAGAGCGGAACCAGCGCACGTCGAGCAGGATGATCTGCACGCGCATGCCCGGCGGCCCGATGATCCGTGAGTCGTAGATACCGTCGCGCGTGCGTCTAATGTCAGTGGCGGGTGCGTTTCAGAAATCGAGGAAGAGTTCCTTGGACACGGCCTTGTGCGCGAACTCGACGCCGCCATCGTTGAGGCCATAGTCGTGATCGTCCCAGACGGCGAGGTGGCTCACCGTATCGCGCAGCCTGGAATAACCCGCGACCTTGCCGGCCTCTTCGTAGGCATGCTTCAGACTGGCTGCATCGGCGGAATTGAAGTCGCCGTAGACATTGTCGCCGCAGAAGATGAAGAGGTCAGGCCGGTACGACAGCACGGCATCCCAGATCGGCTGGCCCATGGTCTGGTTGGCGCAGGAGCCGAAAGCGATACGCGACAGTGGCGGGCGGCCCTGGGACAGAGCAGGGCTGGACGTGACGGCGGCAGCCGCCACCAAGCGGGCGAGGGTACGACGCGTGAACATATTGACCACTGAAAAGCCAGGATCCGGCGTTTAGATTACATGCCGATGAAGCGCCACCTCAAACGCGCCCTTGAACTCCTGCTCGTGCCGGTCGCGGCGGCGATCGTCTTTTTCGAGGACGTTCTTCTCCATTATCTCGGCCTCGCAATGGCCGCGATTGCGCGCTGGCCGCCGATTGCCCGGATCGAGGGCTGGCTGGCCGGCCTGCCGCCATGGGCCGCCCTTATCGCCTTTGCGGCACCCTCGACCCTGGTGCTGCCGGTCAAGCTCGCCGCGGTCTGGTTTGCGATGCAGGGCAAGTTCGTCCTGGCGACCGGGGCCATCGTGCTCGGCAAGGTCGTGGCGACTGCGCTAGTGGCGCGGCTCTACAAGATCCTGCGGCCGACACTGC